>NZ_JBFRHF010000012.1:0-208182 GCF_052115705.1 Inquilinus sp. 2KB_23
GCCGAGGCCGCCGAGGCCATGGCCGGACGGGGGGCGACAAGGCCGGCGCGCGCGCCGCCCATCATCCCCGGGGCCCGGGCCGCGACCTGCTGCGAAACCGCGACCGGCTCCGGGGCCTCGATCTCGGCTTCCGCCTCGATCTCGGCCTGGTGCTCGTATTCCTCCTCCGGCGCCGACTCGACCGGGGCGGCCGCGGCGGGCTGCTCGACCACCGGCGCCGCCGCCGGCTTCGGGGCGACGAAGCGCTGCGGCATCACCGGCGCCGGACGGGC
This sequence comes from Inquilinus sp. 2KB_23, assembly GCF_052115705.1. NCBI lineage: Bacteria > Pseudomonadati > Pseudomonadota > Alphaproteobacteria > Rhodospirillales > Rhodospirillaceae > Inquilinus > Inquilinus sp. 2KB_23. Next base: position 273 of record NZ_JBFRHF010000012.1, read on the forward strand.
CGGGGCGGTGGGCTGCTGCGCCGGGGCGGGCTGCTGCCGGGCCCGGTCGCCCGAGGGCAGCGAGGTGGTGCCGTAGGTCTGCGGCCGCGCCGCGCCCGCGCCCTGGCTGTTGATCGCCATGTCGATGCCGGTGGCGACGACCGACACCCGCACACGACCTTCCATGGTCTCGTCGAAGGTCGAGCCGAAGATGATGTTGGCGTCGGGGTCGACCTCGTCGCGGATCCGGTTGGTCGCCTCGTCGACCTCGTACAGGGTCATGTCGAGGCCGCCGGTGATGTTGATCAGGACGCCCTTGGCACCCTTCATCGAGATGTCGTCGAGCAGCGGGTTCGAGATCGCGGCCTCGGCGGCGCTGATCGAGCGGCGCTCGCCCTCGGCCTCGCCGGTGCCCATCATCGCCTTGCCCATCTCGGCCATGACGGTGCGGATGTCGGCGAAGTCGAGATTGATCAGGCCCGGCTGCACCATCAGGTCGGTGACGCCGCGCACGCCCGAATGCAGCACCTCGTCCGCCATCTTGAAGGCGTCCGCGAAGGTCGTCTTCTCGTTGGCGATGCGGAACAGGTTCTGGTTCGGGATGATGATCAGGGTGTCGACATACTGCTGCAGCTCCTGCAGCCCCTGCTCGGCCATGCGCATGCGGTGCGCGCCCTCGAAGTGGAAGGGCTTGGTCACCACGCCGACGGTCAGGATGCCCTGCTCGCGCGCCGCGCGGGCGATCACGGGCGCCGCACCAGTGCCGGTGCCGCCGCCCATGCCGGCGGTGATGAACACCATGTGCGCGCCTTCGAGATGGGCGACGATGAGCTCCATCGCCTCCTCGGCCGAGGCCCGGCCGATGTCGGGCCGCGACCCGGCGCCGAGGCCCTGGGTCAGCCCGGCGCCGAGCTGGATGCGCTTCTCCGACGCGGAGCCGGCGAGCGCCTGCGCATCGGTGTTGGCGACCACGAATTCGACCCCGGCCAGGTTGGCCCGGATCATGTTGTTGACGGCGTTGCCGCCGGCGCCGCCGACCCCGACCACGGTGATCCGCGGCTGGAGGCTGACGTCACCCTGCGGGATGCTGAGATTGATCATGTCGATGCTCCCCTACTCTACCCTACTCACCCTGCGACCGCTTCCATCCGCCCCGATCCGTGATCCCGGCATCGCCCCGGATGGGCAGGCGCGCCGGGTTGAATGGTCTTCGCTCAGAGTCAGAGGTTGTCACGGAACCATCCTCCGATCCGGCTGAAGAAACCGCCGCCGGTGGCGCCGGCATCCTCCAGCCCCGGGCCCGAGCCGACCAGGTCGGCAGGCCCCGAAATGGCGTAGGCCAGCAGGCCCGTCGCCGTCGAAAAGCTCGGCCCCGCCGTGGCCTCGGCCAGGCCGTCGAGGCCCAGCGGCCGGCCCATGCGGACCTGCTTGTCCAGCACCAGCTGCGCCAGCTCGCGCGCGCCCTGCAGCTGCGAGGCGCCGCCGGTCAGCACCACGCGGCGGCCGAAGGCCTTGTCGAAGCCGCTGGCCTCGAGCCGCGAGCGCACCATCTCGAAGATCTCTTCCATGCGCGGCTGGATGATCCCGGTCAGCAGGCTCTTCGGCACATGGGTCGGCTGGCTGTCCTCTTCCTCGCCGACCTGGGGCACGTCGATGACCTCGCGGTCGTCGGCCACCGAGGGCAGGGCCGAGCCGTACAGCGTCTTCATCCGCTCGGCATGGACCACCGGGGTGGTCAGGCCGCGGGCGATGTCGTTGGTGACATGGGCGCCGCCGACCGGCAGGCAGTCGGCGAAGACCAGCCGGCCCTCGATGAACACCGCCAGGGTGGTGGTGCCGCCGCCCATGTCGATCACGGTGCAGCCCAGGTCGCGCTCGTCCGGCACCAGGCAGGCCAGGCCCGAGGCGTAGGGCGACAGCACCATGCCGTCGACCTCGAGATGGGCGCGGTTGACGCAGGCGGTCAGGTTGCGCACGGCGCCGGAATTGGCGGTGATCAGGTGCAGGTCGATGCTGAGGGATTCGCCGACCATGCCGCGCGGGTCGCGCACGCCGCGGACGTCGTCGAGGCCGTAGCTGATCGGCACGGCGTGGATCACCTCGGCATCGGTGCCGACGCTGCCGTGGAAGGCCCGCGCCGCGCGGCGCAGGTCGTTGTCGGAGACCTCGCGGCCGCCGACCGGCACCTCCAGCGACAGGCTCTGCGACGCCGGATGGCCGCCGGAGAGGTTGACGATCACCTCGTTGACGGTCTCGCCCGACATCTGCTCGGCCGCCTGCACCGCAAGCGCGATGGTCTTCTCCGCCGCGTCGAGCTCGACGATGGCGCCGGCGCGGACGCCGCGGCTGGCCTGATGGCCGATGCCGATCACCTGGGCATGCCCCTCGTCGCCGACCCGGGCGATGAAGCACACGACCTTGGTCGTGCCGAGGTCGACGGCAGCGACGATCGAGCCCCGGGCACGGGTGCGGGGGCGACGCATCGCGTTAAACCCCATGAGAGCCATCCGCCCCGCCCATCATGTCTTGTCCTTTGGCTGCGGCCGCTGTGCCGCCGCCGCGGGGGTCAATTGGATCACCATGCGGTCGGCCATGCGCAGGTCGACCACCAGGATGTCGCGGTCCAGCACCGAATCCTTGCGCTGCGCCTCGTCCAGCCGGGCCAGCGCGGCGGTGACGTCGCCATCCGGCAGCTTCACGGTGACGTGGTTGTCGAGCATCAGGTCCCAGCGCCGGCCGCCGACCCGCATCGCCGACTTGATCCGGCGGGCGATGTCCGGCGTCTTCGACAGGCCGTCGATCAGCGTGGACGCGGTTTCGGCCGCATCGCCACCGACCACCATCGGCAGGTCGGGATAATCCGCCAGCGACTGCACCGGCAGCACATGGCCGTCGCGGTCGACCAGGCTGAACTTCTGGTTGTTCTGCCACAGCGCCAGCGGCACCCGCTCCTCGATGCGGACGAAGATGGTGTCCGGCAACCGCCGTTCGACGCTGGCCGAACGGATCCAGGGAATCTCGAGCAGCGCGGCCTGCGCCGCCGCCGGGTCGAGATCGAAGATCGGGTCGCCGCGGCCGACGCCGAGCGCCGCCATGATCACCCCGCCATCGACCGAACGCCGGCCTTCGACCAGCACCTCCTGCACCGAGAAGCCGGCCGCTGCGGTCACATTCATCACCGCGCCATGGATGCCCTGGCCGGCTGCGCTCAGCGTGCCGCTGGTCCACAGCGCCGCCACCAGGCCGAACACAGCGATGCCGCCCAGCGCGATGCCGCCCATGCGCAGCGCCGCGGCCTGGCGGCGCGCCATCGGCTTGCGCCGTACCGAGGTGCCGGTGCTGCCGCCGCTGCGCCGGCGTGCGGCGTCGGGTTCGGCGCTCAGCGATCGCATGCGGCCTCCCCCAACAGCCACTCGCAGAGGTCGGCAAAACCGATGCCGACATGCTTGGCCTGTTCCGGCACCAGCGAGATCGGGGTGAAGCCCGGCTGGGTGTTCAGCTCGAGGAAGACCAGCCCCTCGGCGCCCGGCTTGGTGTCGTCCCAGCGGAAGTCGCTGCGGCTGATGCCGCGGCAGCCCAGGGTGCGATGGGCCAGCAGCGCCTGGCGCATGGCCTCGGTGAAGACCAGGTCGGGCACCCGCGCCGGCAGGGTGTGGACGGCGTGGCCCTCGGTGTATTTGGCCTCGTAGTCGAAGAAGGCGTGGCTGTGCGCGATCTCGGTCACGGTCAGCGCACGGTCGCCCATCACGCCCACGGTCAGCTCGCGGCCGGGGATGTACTCCTCGACCAGCGCGTCGCCGAAATGCCAGGCGCCCAGGTCGATCGCCGGGGCGTTGTCGTTGGCCCGGACGATGCGGACGCCGACGCTCGACCCCTCCTCCGCCGGCTTGACCACATAGGGCGGCTCGAACAGATGGCGCTCGACCACCTGCTGCGGCGTCGCCACCACGCCGCGGGCGGTGCGGATGCCGACGGCGGCGACCACCTGCTTGGTCGCCGGCTTGGACATGGCGATCGCCGAGGGGCGGAGCCCTGAATGGGTGTAGGGCAGGCCCAGCATGTCGAGCACGCCCTGGATGGTGCCGTCCTCGCCGCCCTTGCCGTGCAGGGCGTTGAACACGACCTCGGGCGCCGGGCGCAGCGCGCGCAGCAGCGCCTCGAGGTCGCGCGTGACGTCGATCAGGTCGACCCGGTGGCCGCGGTCACGCAGCGCCGCAGCGACGGCCTTGCCGGAGACGAGGCTGACCTCGCGCTCCGCCGACCAGCCGCCATGCAGGACTGCGACCGTCTTCGTCATCGGCCGGCCCCCGCGACACGCTTGGCACGCAGGTCGTCGAGTTCGCCGGGCAGGGCGTTGGCCCAGGTGGTGATGCTGCCGGCGCCGAGGCAGACCACGAGGTCGCCCGGCTGGGCCAGGTCCTGCACCAACTGCGGCAGCGCCTCGGGCCCCGGCAGCGGGATGACGCGGCGGTGGCCGCTGTCGCGCAGGCCCTCGACCAGGGCCGAGCGGGTGGCGCCTTCGACCGGCGCTTCGCCGGCGGCATAGACATCCGCCACCACGACGACATCGGCGTCGTTGAAGCAGGTGCAGAATTCCTGGAAGAGGCTGGCCAGTCGGGAATAGCGGTGCGGCTGGACCACGGCGATCACCTTGTGCTTCTGGGCTGCGGCACGGGCCGCCTTCAGCACCGCGGCGATCTCGACCGGATGGTGGCCGTAATCGTCGATCACCGTCACCCCGCCGGACTCGCCGGTCTTGGTGAAGCGGCGTTTGACTCCGCTGAAGCGCGCAAGCGATTCGATGATCTGCCCGTCGTCCATTCCCATCTCATGGGCCACGGCGATAGCGGCCAATGAGTTCTGGATATTGTGTTCGCCAAGCATTGGCAACACAATATCGCGTATCATTCGGCTTTTTCCCGACTGCCGATCCTGGAGGACGGCGGTGAAGCGGGAGCCGCGCGATTCGATCGAAAAGTCGATCGCGCGGACATCGGCCTGCGGGCTGAATCCGTAGGTGATGATGCGCCGGTCGGTGACCCGCGAGATCAGCGCCTGCACCTCCGGGTGGTCGATGCACAGGACGGCGAATCCGTAGAACGGCGTGTTGGTGACGAACTGCTCGAACGCCGCCTTCACCGAGTCGAAATCGCCGTAGAAGTCGAGATGCTCGGGATCGATGTTGGTGACCACGACGATGGTCGCCGGCAGCCGGGTGAAGGTGCCGTCGCTCTCATCCGCCTCGACCACCATCCAGTCGCCCTGGCCGAGCCGGGCGTTGGTGCCATAGGCGTTGATGATGCCGCCATTGATCACGGTCGGGTCCATGCCGGCGCCGTCGATCATCGCCGCCACCAGGCTGGTGGTGGTGGTCTTGCCGTGGGTGCCGCCGATCGCGATCGACCATTTCAGCCGCATCAGCTCGGCCAGCATCTCGGCGCGCCGCACCACCGGGATGCTGGCGGCGCGGGCGGCCTTGATCTCGGGGTTGTCGCTCTTCACCGCCGAGGAGGACACGACCACCGCGGCCTCGCCCAGATGCGCCGCGGCATGGCCGATCTTGACGTCGATGCCGGCCTTGCGCAGCCGCAGCACATTGGCGCTCTCGGCCACGTCGGTGCCCTGCACGGCATAGCCCAGATTGTGCAGGATCTCCGCGATCCCGCTCATGCCGATGCCACCGATGCCAACGAAGTGGATCGTGCCAATGTCGAGCGGCATCTGCCTCATCGGGCGGTACTCCTAAGCGGATCCTGCGGTGGTTCCCGCACGGCCGCCGGCCCTGCCTTCCGCGAGGGAAAGGACCAGATCGGCGAGTCGGTCGGCGGCGTCCGGGTGGGCTGCGGCGCGGGCTGCGCCGGCGGCCTCGGCCAGAACGGAGGGGCGGGTGTACAGGTCTTCGAGACGCGATGCCAGCACTTCCGGGGTGAGGTCGGATTGCGGCATCAGCCACCCCGCACCCACCCCCGCGATGGCCCGCGCATTGGCGGTCTGGTGGTCATCCATGGCAAACGGATAGGGCACCAGGATGGCGGGGCGACCGATGGTCGCAAGCTCCGCCGCGGTCGATGCGCCGGACCGGCAGATCACCAGCTGGGCGGCGGCCAGGCGCTCCGGCACATCCTCGAAGAAGGTCGCCAGCGTGGCGTCGACCCCGATCGCGCCATAGAGGGCACGGCAGGCCTCGATGTCTTCGGGCCGGCATTGCTGGACGATCGCCAGCCGGGTGCGCAGGCCCTCGGGCAGCAGGGCGACCGCGGCCGGGATCAGCTCGCTGAACACCCGGGCGCCCTGGCTGCCGCCGAGCACCAGCAGGGTCAGCGGCCCCTGCCCTTCCGGCACCGGGAACGGGGTGTCGCGCTTGGCCGCGACGGCCGGCCGCACAGGGTTGCCGGTGACGACGATGCGGTCGTCACGGCCCTGGGCGCCCTGCAGCGCGAAGCCGGTGGCGATGGTCGCGGCGCGGGCGGCGAGCCAGCGGTTGACCCGGCCGAGCAGCGCGTTCTGTTCGTGCAGCAGCACCGGGATGCCGGCGCGCGACGCCGCCAGCACGGTCGGCGCCGAGGGGTAGCCGCCGAAGCCCACCACCACCGCGGGGCGGTGCCGGCGCAGCACCCGCCGGGCGTCGAGATAGCCGAGGCCGAGCAGCGCCGCGGTCTTGAGCTTGCCGGTGAGCCCCGGCGCGACGGTGGCGGAGCGCACGGCGTCGACCGGCACCTGCGGCAGCCGGTCGCCGAAGGCGCGGCCGCGCGGATCGGTCGCCAGCCGCACCTCATGGCCGCGGGCGATCAGGGTCCGGGCCAGCGCCTCCGCCGGAAAGACATGGCCGCCGGTCCCGCCGGCGGCCAGGAGGATCGGCCCAGACAGTCTGGTCACCGCACGCCCCCGCTTCCGGCATGCCGCCGGGTCAGCGCCAGCACCATGCCCATGCCGTAGCCGAGCGCGATGAGGGAGGAGCCGCCGTAGCTGACGAAGGGCAGGGTCATGCCCTTGGTCGGGATCAGGTGCAGGGTCGAGGCCATGTTGATCGCGGCCTGCAGCCCGAACTGGGTGACCAGCCCGACCACCGCCAGCATGATGAACAGGTTGGTCTCGTTCATCACCCGCGACAGGCCGCGGACCACGATGAAGGCGAACAGCGCCACCAGCAGCAGGCAGAAGAACAGGCCGAACTCCTCGCCGCCGACCGCGAAGATGAAGTCGGCATGGGCGTCCGGCAGGTACAGCTTGACCGTGCCCTCGCCCGGGCCGGTGCCGAACAGCCCGCCATTGGTGAAGGCCTCGATCGCCCGGTCGACCTGGTAGTTGTCGCCGGCCGCGGGGTCGAGGAAGCGGTCGATGCGGCTGCGCACATGGTCGAACAGGAAGTAGGACCCGACCAGGCCGCCGGTGCCCATGCCGATCAGCCCGATCACCAGGAACATCGGCAGGCCGGCGATGAAGAACTGGATGAACCACACCGCGGTGATCACCACGGTCATGCCAAGGTCGGGCTGCGACAGCAGCAGCGCGACGATCATGCAGTACAGCACGGTCGAGGCGACGTAGCCGGGGAAGCCGCGCCGCATCTTCTGCTGCGCGAACAGCCAGGCGGCGACCACGGCGAAGGCCGGCTTGACGAATTCGGATGGCTGCACCGACATGCCGGGCAGTTGGACCCAACGGGTCGCACCCTTGATCTCGACCCCGACGAACAGCGTGGCGAAGACGCCGAGCAGCGACAGCACGAACACGATCGCGGCGGTGCGGCGGATCGCCGGCGGGCTCATCAGCGAGACCAGGAACATCAGCCCCACGGCCGGCACCAGCATCATCAGATGGCGTTCGATGAAGTGGAATTCGCCGAGGTGGATGCGCTGGGCCACGGCCGGGCTGGCGGCCAGGATCAGGATCGCGCCGATGCCCATGATGATGCCGAGCAGCAGCAGCATCCAGCGGTCGACCGTCCACCACCAGCGGCCGATGACGGAACTATCGGCGCGATCCAGGGTCACCATCTCAGAGATCCCCCCTCTCGACCCGGACCTGGAGTCCCTTGACCGAGGCGGCGAAGGCCTCGCCCCGCGCCTCGAAATTGGCGAACTGGTCGAAGGACGCGCAGGCCGGCGACAGCAGCACCACCGCCCCGGTGGCGCCGTCCGCCTTGGCGGCCCGGTAGGCGGCCTCGATCGCGGCGTCGAGGTCGGTGCAGCGCTGATAGGGCGTCCTGCCATCAAGATGCGCGGCGAATTTCGGCGCGCCCTCGCCGATCAGGAAGGCCTGCCGGACATGCGCGAGATAGGGGTCCACCGCTTCCAGCCCGCCCTCCTTCGGCCGGCCACCGGCGATCCAGTAGATCGTGTCGTAGGAGCTCAACGCCTTGGCCGCCGCGTCCGGGTTGGTGCCCTTGCTGTCGTTGACGAAGCGGATGCCGGCGATGGTGCCGACCAGCTGCTGCCGGTGGGCCAGGCCGGGGAAGGTGCGGATGGCGTGGGCCAGGATCTCTTCCGGCACGCCGGCGGCGCTGGCCGCGGCCCAGGCGCAGGCGGCGTTCTGGCCGTTATGGGCGCCCGGCAGGGCCGGCGCCTCGCGCAGGTCCAGCACGGCGCGCGCCGCGCCGTCGATCGCGTCGTACAGCACGAGGTCGCGGACGAAGACGCCGTGTTCGACCGCGTTCTCGACCGAGACCGGGATCGCCCGGACCTCGGGCCGCGCCGCGGTGGCGTCGAACACCGCCCGGGAATAGGCGTCGTCGATGCCGATCACCGCGGTGCCGCCGGCGCGGATGCCGTCGACCAGCCGCTGCTTGGCCGCGACGTAGCCCGCCATGTCGGGGTAGCGGTCGAGATGATCCGGCGTGACGTTGATGAACACGCCGATCGACCACGGCACCTCGGTGATGGTCTCGAGCTGGTAGGACGACACCTCCAGCACGTACCAGCCGCCGGGGCCGATCGGGCGCAGGCCGAGCGCCGCCGGCCCCAGGTTGCCGCCGGCCTCGGAATCGATGCCCGCCGCCTGGAAGATGTGCTGCAGCAGCGCCGTGGTGGTCGACTTGCCATTGGTGCCGGTGACGCCGAGGAAGCCGGTCTCCGGCAGCGCCTCGGCCAGCAGGTCGATGTCGCCGACCAGGCGGCGGCCGGCCTCCAGCGCCCGTGCCACCGCCGGATGCGGGTGCGGATGGGTGCGCGGGATGCCGGGGCTGAGCATCACCAGGTCGACGCCGCCCATGCCCTCGGCGCCGAAATCGCGGATCGGCACGCCCTCGCGCTCGGCAAAGGACCGGCCGGCGACCTTGTCGTCCCAGGCGGCGACATCGACGCCGGCCGCCTTCAGCGTCCGGATCGCGGCGGTGCCGGATTTGCCCAGGCCCAGGACGGCGACCTTGTGTCCCCTAAGATGCGAAAGGTCGATCATCCGGTCACCGCAGCTTCAGGCTGGACAGGCCGATCAGGGCCAGGATCACGGCGATGATCCAGAAGCGGATGACGATGGTCGGCTCCGCCCAGCCCTTCTTCTCGTAATGGTGGTGCAGCGGCGCCATGCGGAACACCCGCTTGCCGGTCAGCTTGAAGCTGGTGACCTGGACGATCACCGACACCGCCTCGAGCACGAACAGCCCGCCGATGATCGCCAGCACCAGCTCGTGCTTGGTGATCATGGCGATGGCGCCCAGCGCCCCGCCCATCGACAGCGACCCGGTGTCGCCCATGAACACCATGGCCGGCGGCGCGTTGAACCAGAGGAAGCCGAGCGCCCCGCCGATCAGGGCGCCGCAGAACACCGCCAGCTCGCCGGCGCCGGGCGCATGGTGGATCTGCAGGTAGCCGGCGAAGACGGCGTTGCCGGCGAGATAGGCGATCAGGCCGAAGCAGGTGGCGGCGATGATCACCGGCATGGTGGCAAGGCCGTCGAGCCCGTCGGTCAGGTTGACCGCGTTCGAGGCGCCGACCATCACCAGCATCGAGAACGGGATGAACAGGATGCCGAACTCGACCATGACATCCTTGAGGAACGGGATCGCCACCGCGGTCTCGCGCGCCTCGGGCGTCACCTGCAGGTACCAGAGCACGGCGACCAGGGCGATGCCGCCCTGCACCACCAGCTTCAGCTTGCCGGACAGGCCCTTGGGGTTGCGCTTGGTCAGCTTCAGATAGTCGTCGCCGAACCCGACCAGGCCGAAGCCGACCGTGACCAGCAGCACGATCCAGACGAAGTTGTTGCGCAGGTCGGCCCACAGCAGGGTCGAGACCACGATCGCGATCAGGATCATCAGCCCGCCCATGGTCGGCGTGCCGCGCTTCTTGAAATGCCCCTCCGGCCCGTCCTCGCGGATCGGCTGCCCCGCCCCCTGCCGCGACTTCAACCACCGGATCATCGCCGGGCCGATGACGAAGGCGATGACCAGCGCCGTCATCACCGCGGCGCCGGTCCGGAAGGTCAGGTACCGGAACAGGTTGAAGACGAGCGACTGATCGGCGAGCGGGGCAAAGAGGGCCGGAAGCACCGGGGCGGTTCCTTTTCAGATGCCGTTGGCGACACGCTTCGGTGAGGCCTGGGATGCCCGGCTCTCACGCGCCACGTGCAAATTTTCCAGCGCCTCGACGATCACCGCCATGCGGCTGCCGAGCGACCCCTTGACCATGACGCAGTCGCCCGGGCGCACCGCCTCGGCCAGGATCGCGGCCAGGGCCGTGCTGTCGGCGGCATGGGCGCCACGCCGGGCTTCCGGCAGGGCGTCGTGCAGCTGCTTCATCTCCGGGCCGCAGGTGAAGACCAGGTCGATGTCGTTGGCCAGCACCGGCTGCTTCAGGCCCGCATGCATCGCCGGCGCGTCGGGCCCCAGCTCCAGCATGTCGCCGAGCACCGCGATGCGGCGGCCGTCCTGGCCGCTGTCGACCCCGCCCAGCACCGCCAGGGCGGCGCCGACCGAGACCGGGCTGGCGTTGTAGCTTTCGTCGATCAGCGTCAGCTTGCCGGCCTGATTGCCGCGCTGCAGCTCGATCGTGATCCGCGCGCCGCGGCCGCGCAGCGGCGTGATCCGGCCCATGGCGCGGGCGGCGCCGGCGATGTTGGCGCCCAGCCCCTTGGCCGCCAGCAGCACCGACAGGCTGTTCAGCACCCAATGCTTGCCCGGCGCCGACAGGGTGTAGCGCACCGGCTCGCCCAGGATCATGGCATCGACCGCGCTGGCCGCGGTGTGCAGCGAGCAGTCGAGCAGCCTGGCGTCGGCCTCGGCATGCTCGCCGAAGCTCCAGATCCGGCCGACGCCCTGGGTGCGGGCATGGGCGACCAGCCGCGCGAAATACGGGCTGTCGCGGTTCAGGATCGCGGTGCTTTCCGGGCCCATGCCGCGGAAGATCTCGGCCTTGGCGTCGGCGATGCCGTCGACCGAGTCGAAATGCGCCGCGTGCACCGCCTCGACATTGGTGATGATGGCGACGTCGGGCTCGACCAGGCGCGACAGCGGCGCGATCTCGCCGGCGTGGTTCATGCCCAGCTCGAACACGCCATAAGCCACCTGCTCCGGCATCCGCGACAGGCTAAGCGGCGCGCCCCACTGGTTGTTGAGGTTGCCCTGCGAGGCGTAGGACGGCGCCGTCGCCGACAGCGCCAGCTTCAGCGCCTCCTTGGTGCTGGTCTTGCCGACCGACCCGGTGACCGCAGCGATCCGCGCCTCGCTGCGCATCCGGGCGTAGCGCGCCAGGTCCGTCAGCCCGTCCAGCGTGTCGTCGACCACCAGCAGCGGCGCGTCATGCGGCACGCCCTGCGGCACCCGGTCGACCATCACCGCCACGGCGCCCTTGGCCAGCGCGTCCTTGACGTAGTCGTGACCGTCGAAGTTGGGGCCGCGCAGCGCCACGAACAGGTCGCCGGACACCACCGACCGGCTGTCGATCGAGATGCCGGTCGCCGCCCATTCCCCGGCCTGCATCCCATTGGTTGCGGCGGCGGCCTCGGCGGCCGGCCAGAGCGCGGGGGTGGTCATGGCGTTCGTCTCCATCGCGGGTCGCTCTTCACATGGGTCACGGCTTGGCGCGCCTGCTCGGCATCGTCGAACGGACGCACCTCATCGCCGATAATCTGGCCGGTCTCGTGGCCCTTTCCGGCCACGACCAGGACATCGCCGGGGCCGAGCCCCTCGATCGCCGCCCGGATCGCCTCGGCGCGGTCGCCGATCTCGGTGGCGCCGGGGCAGCCGGCCATCACCTGGCGGCGGATCTCGGCCGGCTGCTCGCTGCGCGGGTTGTCGTCGGTGACGATCACCCGGTCGGCGAAGCGCGCGGCGATCTCTCCCATCAGGGGCCGCTTGCCCTTGTCGCGGTCGCCGCCGCAGCCGAACACCACCACCAGCGCGCCCGGCGTGTGGGCCCGCAGCGCGGTCAGCACCGTCTCCAGCGCGCCCGGCTTGTGGGAATAGTCGACATAGACCGGGGCGCCGTTCGGATGGCTGGCCACCAGCTCGACCCGGCCGGGGATGCCCTTGAGCCGGGACAGCAGCCCGGCGGCGGTGGCGAGGTCGGCGCCGTCGGCCACCACCAGCGCCAGGGCGCACAGCACGTTGTAGGCCTGGAAGCCGCCGACCAGCGGCAGTTCCGCCCGGAAGGTTTGGCCGCCGGCGGTGAATGCGAGGTCGATGCCGTGCGGCAGCGGCTCGGCCCGGTCCATCCGGAAATCCTGCCCGGCGCGGCCGAAGGTCAGCACCTCACGTCCGGCGCCGCGCGCCCGCGCGACCAGGCCCGGCGCCTCCGGGATGTCGGCGTTGATCACGGCGGTGCCGCCGGGCTGCAGCACCTGGTCGAACAGCCGCGCCTTGGCCGCCAGGTACTCCGCCATCGTCGGGTGGTAGTCGAGATGATCCTGGGTGAAGTTGGTGAAGGCGGCCAGCGTCACCCGCACCCCGTCGAGCCGGAACTGGTCGAGGCCGTGCGACGACGCCTCCATCGCCAGCTTGGTCACCCCGGCGGCGGCCAGGTCGGCCAGCTCGGCATGCAGCGCCACCGGGTCCGGCGTGGTCAGCGACCCGTAGCGTTCGCGCCCCGGCGCCATCACCCCGAGCGTGCCCAGGCTGGCGGCCTGGTGGCCCAGCAGGGTCCACAGCTGGCGGGCGAAGTTGACCGTCGAGGTCTTGCCGCTGGTGCCGGTGACGGCGGCGATGGTGGCGGGCTGCAGGCGGTAGAACCCGGCCGCCATCAGCGCCAGGCGGCGGCGCGGATTGGCGTCGGTGACCAGGGTCGCGGTTGCACCCGGCGGTAGCACCGTGCCCTCCGGCGCCAGGATCGCGGTAGCACCCGCGGCCAGCGCATCGGCGATGAAGCCGCGGCCGTCGGCGCGCGCGCCCGGCAGGGCCGCGAACAGGTAGCCGGGCCGGACCGCGCGGGAATCCGCGGTCAGTCCCTTGAGCCCGGCAGGGAGGGTCGAGGCGTCGCTCATCCCTCTTCCTCCTCGACCGCCACCGCGACCTGCGAGGGGGCGGCGCGGCCGGCCGGGTCCACCGCCAGCTCCCGCAGGATCGCCGGGTCGTTCGGATCCTTCGGCTCGACCCCCATCATCGGCCCCATGCGGGCGATGATCCGGCCGCCCAGCGGCGCCGCGTTCCAGCCTGCGGTGTTGTAGCCGTAGGTGCCTTCGATCGCCTGGGCGTCCTCCAGCATGGTCATGACGATGTATTTCGGATCATAGGCCGGGAAGATGCCGACGAAATCGGTCACGCCGGCCTTGCGGTTGTAGCCGCCGCGCACCGCCTTGTTGGCCGAGCCGGTCTTGGCGCCGACGAAATAGCCCGGCACGTCCGACTTGGTCGCGGTGCCGCTGACGGTCACGACGCGCATCAGCGCCCGCATCGTCCGCGACAGTTCCGGCGACAGCACCCGCGTTCCCCGCACCGGGTGGGCGGCGTCGTGCTTGAACAGCGTCGGCGGATAGAGGATCCCGCCATTGACCACGGCGGCGACGGCGCTGACCAGCTGGACCGGGGTGACCGCCATGCCGTGGCCATAGGCGATGGTCATGCCGCTGACCTGGCTCCAGGGTCGGGGCACCATCGGCGACCCGACCTCCGGCAGCTCGAGCGGCGAGGGCTTGGTCAGGCCGAGCCGGGCCAGGAACTCCTTCTGCCGCTCCAGCCCTGCCGCCTCGAACATGTGCACCGAGCCGGTGTTCATCGACTGCCGGAAGATCTCGTAGACGCTCCACCGCCCGGATTGCGGCTCGGCCCGGAAATTGCGGATGGTGAAGCGGCCGACCCGGATCGGGCTCTGCTCATAGGTCGTCTGCAGGGTCGAGGTGCCGCTTTCCAGCGCCAGGGCGGTGTTAAAGATCTTGAAGGTGGAGCCCATCTCGTACACGCCGAGCGTGTTCCGATTGAACAGGGCGTCGTCGGATGCGGCGGTCGGCTCGTACGGATTGAAGTCCGGCAGCGAAACCATGGACAGGATCTCGCCGGTCTTGGCGTCCATGACCACGACGTTGCCGGCCGTCGCCTTGAACTTGGCGATCGTGGCCTGCAGCTCGTTCCGCACCATCTCCTGCAGCCGCAGGTCGATCGACAGCACCACCGACTCGCCGGCCTGCAGGCGGTCGTCGAGGCTCTTCTCCAACCCGGCGATGCCCTGGGCGTCGATGTTGGTGAAGCCGACGACATGCGATGTCAGCCCGCCCGAGGGATAGTAGCGGCGCGCCTCGTTCTGGAAGGCGAGGCCGGGAATGCCGAGGCGGTTGATCTCATATTGCTGGGCCGGGGTCAGGCCGCGCTTGAGCCAGACGAAGCGGCGGTCCGACGAGAGGTCGGCCAGCAGCTTGTCGGAGTCGAGGCCCGGCAGCGCCTTGGACAGGCGCAGCGATGCCTCGATCGGGTCGATCACCAGCTTCGGGTCGGCGTAGAGCGAGACCGACGGCAGGGTGGTGGCCAGGATCAGGCCGTTGCGGTCGCGTAGGTCGGCCCGGTCGGCGACCGGGTCCACCATCGCGACCGCCTGGCCGTCGGGGTCGCCGTCGGCGCCGAAGCCCATGTGCTTGACCAGCCCCAGCCCGATGCCGCCGAAGGCCACGCCGAACACCAGCGCGGTCATCACCACGCGGCGGCGCCCGGTCTCGATCGCCGTGGCCAGCGTGCGGTCCGGGCGGTCGGCCCGGGGGCCGGTCGGCAGCAGGGCGGGATCGGGGAGGATGGCCATGGCTCAGTCCTCGCTGCCGGCCGAAGCCTGGAGGCTGGCGGCGACGGCGGAGCTGGGCGGCGACAGCGCCTGCAGGATGGCCGGGTCCTTCGGATCGGCGGGCTGGAGCCCCAGCAGCGGGCCCATCCGGGCGATGATCCGGCCGCCCAGCGGCGCCGAATTCCAGCCGGCGCTGGCGAAGCCGTAGGTGCCCTTGATCGGCTGCGGGTCGTCCAGCATCGTCATGACGATGTATTTCGGAGCGTAGATCGGGAACACGCCGACGAAGTCGGTCACGCGCGCCCGGCGGTTGTAGCCGCCCTTCGCCGCCTTGTCCGCCGTGCCGGTCTTGCCGCCGACGAAATAGCCGGGCACCTCGGCCTTGGTCGCGGTGCCGCCGGTGACCACCGCGCGCATCAGCATCCGCATCGTCCGCGACAGTTCGGGCGTGATCACGCGGGTGCCGGGCACCGGCTGCGACGGGTCGCGCTTGAACAGCGTCGGCTGGTGCAGGATGCCGCCATTGACGATGGCGCTGACGGCGGTGACCAGGGACAGCGGCGACACCGCCATGCCGTGGCCATAGGCGATGGTCATGCCGCTGACCTTGCTCCAGGGATGCGGCACCATCGGCGCGCCGACCTCGGGCAGGTCGATCGGGGCGGGCTTGGTCAGGCCGAGCCGGGTCAGGAACTCCTTCTGCCGGTCGACACCCGCCGCCTCTTCCATGTGCACCGAGCCGGTGTTGAGCGACAGCCGGAAGATCTCGTAGACGCTGAGCATCCCCGACTGGGGGTCGCCCCGGAAGTTGTGGATGGTGAAGCGCCCGATGTGGATCGGGCCTTCGTCGTACATCGAGGTCAGGGTCGAGGTGCCGCTTTCCAGCGCCATCGCCGTGTTGAAGATCTTGAAGGTCGATCCCGGCTCGTACACGCCGAGCGTGTTCCGGTTGAACATCGACTCCTCGGACGGGCCGCCCGGCTCATACGGGTTGAAGTCCGGCAGCGAGACCATCGCCAGGACCTCGCCGGTGTTCACGTCCATGACCAGCGCGTTGCCGCCCTGGGCATGGAAGGTGGCGATGGTCGACTGCAGCTCGTCCCGCACCATCTCCTGCAGCCGCAGGTCGAGCGACAACTGCACCGACTCGCCATTCTCCAGCCGGGTGTCCAGGCTCTTCTCCAGGCCGGAGATGCCCTGGGCGTCGATGTTGGTGAAGCCGATGGTGTGCGAGGTCAGAGCGCCGGCCGGGTAGTAGCGGCGGTCTTCGTTCTGAAAGGCCAGGCCGGGGATGCCGAGGCGGTTGACCTCGTATTGCTGCGACGGGGTCAGGCCGCGCTTCAGCCAGACGAAGCGGCGCTCCGACGACAGGTCGGCCAGCAGCTTGTCGGAATCGAGCCCCGGCAGCGTCTTGGCCAGGCGCAGCGATGCCTCGATCGGGTCCAGCACCATCTTGGGGTCGGCGTAGAGCGAGACCGACGGCAGGGTGGTGGCCAGGACCAGGCCGTTGCGGTCGCGCAGGTCGGCCCGGTCGGTGACCGGGGCGGTGGCCGAAAGCGCGTGGGTGGCGAGGGCGCTGTCGGCGTCGCTGCCGAAGGCCATGAGGTCGACCAGGCGGAGGCCGATGCCGGCGAAGGCGACGGTGAAGATCAGGGCGGAGATGACGACACGCTGGCGCCCGGTCTCGATCGCCGCGGAAAGGCGTTGAGCCGGCCGAGAGGCCGGCTCCACCTGCCGCGGTGTCGAGGGGTATGCGTCCAGCGCGTCTGTCGTCATCGAAGGCTCCGGGAGCCGTCGATGCCGGCGAGCAGCGCCCCGATCGGGTCATCCGACGAGGCCGCCCGGGTCGGGGTCAGGGCCTGGGCCACCGCCTCAAGCGGCGCCGGGGGCCGGCGCGGCGCCACGATCGGCCGGATCGGCACGTCGGCGACCACCCGGACCGGGAGCGGGGCCGCAGCGGCGACCGGCGCCGGCGCGGCCACCGGACGGGTCTCGAGTGCCGCGACCTGCACCGGGGCGACGACTGGCGCTGCCGGAACAGCGGCGACGGCCGGCTGCACGGGGGCGCCGGCACCCTGGATGGGGGAGATCTGGACGGGCATCGGCTCGGCCGCGGCAAGAAGGACACCACCCTCGCCGGGCCTGTGGCCCGGCACGGGCACGGGCCCGAAGCTGGGCAGCGCGTCGATCTGGGCGACCAGCGACGCCGAGGGCGCCATCGGCTCGCCGTCGAGCGACGGCTGCGGCATCGGGAGGACCGACGCGCTGGCAATCATCTGCGCCGGCGCGATCGGGCGCAGCTTCGTATACTGGTCGGTCAGCGCCTGCAAGCGCGACGGCTGGTTCAGGAAGGCCCATTCGGCATGCATCACCCGGATCGAATCCTGCTCGCGCAGGATCGAGCGGTTGAGGCCGCGCAACTCGCCCTCCAGGGACTGGACCTCGTAGCTGGTCTTGAACAGAAACGCGCTGGACGCACCGATCAGACCGAGCCAAATCATCGTGCCGACGCGGATCATGCTGCCACCCTCCCCCTGTCCCCACCGCCCTGGCCAACCGGCGGCCAGGCCGGGGCCTCGCTCCGGATCGCCGACCGCAGCCGCGCCGAACGGGCGCGCGGATTGCCGCGGGTCTCCGCCTCGCCCGGCGTGACCGACCGCTTGGCCCCGAGACGGAAGCTCGGGGCTCGGTCGTCACCACTCGGCGCCGCGATGTGGCGCGACACCCCGCCGCCGCCACCGCTGCGCTCCGCCAGGAAGCGCTTGACGCGGCGATCCTCCAGGCTGTGGAAAGTGACCACGGCGAGCCGTCCCCCGGGCCGAAGCAGGCGCTCGGCCCCGCTCAAGCCGTGGTCGAGTTCCGTCAGTTCGTCATTCACCCACAGGCGCAGCGCCTGGAAGGTGCGCGTCGCCGGATCGATGCCGTCCTTCGACCGCGGCACCACGCGGCGCACGATCTCGGCCAGCTGCAGGGTGCGCTCGATCCGGGCATCCTTGCGGGCGGCGACGATGGCGCGGGCGACGCGGCGCGACAGCCGCTCCTCGCCGAAGTCGTAGATCACATTGGCGAGGTCGTCCTCGGCCATGCTGTTGACCAGGTCGGCGGCGGTCGCCCCATCCCGTCCCATGCGCATATCGAGCGGGCCGTCGGCGCGGAACGAGAAGCCGCGCGCCGGGTCGTCGATCTGCGGCGAGGACACGCCGAGGTCGAGCACGATGCCGTCCACCGCCTCGCCGATCAGCTCGTCCATCGCGCCGAAGCGGCCTTCGACGATGCGGAACCGGCCCGGCTGCTCGGCCTCGAGCCGCCGGCCCTCGGCCACCGCCTCGGGGTCGCGGTCGATGCCGACCACCCGGCAGTCGGCGGCCGCCAGCAGGCCGCGGGCATAGCCGCCGCGGCCGAAAGTGCCGTCGACGATCAGGTCGCCGTCGCGCGGCGCCACCGCGGCCACGATCTCGGCCAGGAGGACCGGGAGATGCGTGCCGCTCATGCCACGCCTCCATTGGCCCCGGCGCGGGCCAGGGTCAGGTCGCGCGACGCGGTCAGGCGGGACTGCTGGTGCGCCTTCAGCGCCTCGGGCTCCCAGATCTGGAAGCGGCTGCCCATGCCCATGAAGGCGACGGTCTCGCCGATGCCGGCCATGTCGATCAGCAGCCGCGGCAGGATGATCCGGCCTTCCGGATCCATCTGCAGCTGCTGCGTCTCGGAGAATTCGCGGATTTCCAGCGCCTCGCGCTCCGGCGAGTACAGGTCCATGGCGTCGAGCCGGCGCTGGACCTCGTCCATGTAGGCTTCGGTGACCCCGTCCAGGGCCTGGCGGTCCGGCGTCGGCTTCACGTTCACCAGGGGGGCGCCCAACGCCTCCAAGGTCGCGCGGAAGGGAGCGGGCACGCTGACCCGCCCCTTCTTGTCGACCTTGTTGACGTAAGTGCCCGTGAACCGAGCCATCCATCCCCCTGACGGCGCGCCCGCCGTCTCGTCACCTCTGTCGCCCGGACCCCGAATTCCGGGAGATCGACCCCATCCGATGGGAGTTCATGGGATATCATGGGTAACGGTGGAACACAATGGGATAGGCAGGTCTAGACATGGGAAATCACTGGATTTTCTGGCTTCCGTGGCATTTCGGCCTCTTTGCCTAGACTCTGCAGAATCCTCGGAACAAAAGCCCAAGATGGAGCATGGGTCTCGACTCCGAACTCGCCTTCGTTTTTCTTTTGTTCTCACGTTCAGACACAGAAAACCGCCCCGGCCCCTTGCGGGCGGGACGGTGCGCAGCGGCGCCACGGGGGCGGAAAAGCAGCAGATGGCCTGTAAGCCGGGTTCTGTCTCCGGCCCCGCATCCCGCCCGGGCCCGAGGGCCTGGGGAGACGCAAGCCGAAGGATGGCCATTCCTCTGGGACGACGGTTGCCCGTCGCCTCGCGCGACCAACCCGGACGGCAGGCGGAAACGCCTGTCGGCCCATGGTGACCCATGGACCGCCCCGCCCCTATTCGGTCTTGCTCCCGGTGGGGTTTACCGTGCCACGACCGTTGCCGGCCGCGCGGTGCGCTCTTACCGCACCCTTTCACCCTTACCCGGCCGGAGCCGGGCGGTTTGCTTTCTGTGGCACTTTCCCTAGGGTCGCCCCCGCCGGGCGTTACCCGGCACCGTGTTTCCGTGGAGCCCGGACTTTCCTCCCCGCCAGGCCGAAGCCCGGCAGAGCGGCCATCCGGCCATCTGCTGCGGTGTGTATAGGAACCCGGGCGCCGGACCGCAAGGCGATCCCATGCCGTCCCATGACAAAGATGTGACGGCGAGCCTTATCGGCGTGAATGCGTCGCCCCGCCTCTCCACCGTCATCAACTCAGTTGATGTTCCTGTCTGAGTTTTGCGTTGGCGATGATGATGAGCTTGCGCATGAGGGCGGTGAGGGCGACGAGCTTCTTTTTGCCGTTGGCGAGGAGTTTGAGGAAGAAGGGCCTGAGTGTGGGGTGATGGTTGCTGGCGGCCATTGCGGCCATGAAGAGCGCGCGTTTGATTTCGGGTCTGCCGCCTTTGGTGCGGCGGTAGGCGTTGGCGTTTCCGCTTTGTCGGGGGTGAGGAGCGAGGCTGGCGAGGGCTGCGGCCTGTCGTCGGTCGAGGGAGCCGAGCTCAGGCATGAGGGCGAGGAGGTCGGCGGCGGTCTTGAAGCCGATGCCGGGGATGGAGGTGAGGATGTCGGCGTCGCGTTTGAGGGGCTTTGAGGCCTTGAGGATGGCGGCGATCCTGAGCTCGATGGCCTTGATCTGTCGTGCGATGCAGGCGAGGAAGTCGTCGAGGTGAACGCGGACGGGTTCGGCGCCTGGAGCCTGGCGTCGGTTCGAGAAGGCGGTCTGCTGGCGGACGAGATCGTGACGGGTGAGGACGAGGGCCTGGAGGGTGGCGCGGTCAGGATCGGGAGGCTGCCAGCGCGTGAGCTCGGAGCCGCGTTCCCTGGCATAGCGGGCGATRGCCTTGGCATCGAGGGTGTCGGTTTTGCCCAGCGTGCCGAAGGAGCGGATGAAGGCCTTGATCTTGCGGGCATCGGCACGGTGGGCGGGGACGTTGGCGGCGAGGAGAGCGTCGAGCAGGGCGRCTTCATAGCCGCCGGTGGCTTCGCAGACGACCAGGCAGGAAGGGTCCAGTCCGGCGGCGAAGCGGGCCAGGCTCYCGGGCTGGTTGGCGAYGGTGCGGGTCCGTCCGGTGGTGTCGTCGAAGACGACGATRKYGGACTTGCTGACATCGCAGCCGATGAAGCGGGACGCCGGRGTGGAGACASAGGTCATGAGRGGGTATCCTCCAGCAGCTTGTGATTGTCTGCGGGCGTTCGCCGGTKGGACGAAGAGGCCCCTTCAACTCATCAAGCGTKGCMAGGGAAGCGGAAAGACGACCCGGATGACGACGGGCGTCGAGCCCGATTGCGAGGCGGTCTGTCTTTCCGCGCYCCGGTCCGGGTGGCCACCCGGACCGGRGCATCCCGCTCTCGCGGAATGATCCTTTCTACCCTCTTTCCAACAGACAATTGCGAGGAGGCGAAGCCGACGAAGCAATCCATGCTTCCGCTCTCACGGCCCGATGGATTGCTTCGCTACGCTCGCAATGACGGTGTTTGGGGTTCTGAACAGGTGCCGGGCGAAGGGCTACGCCGGCGCCTTGGTCAGCGTCGACAGGCTCTCGCGCTGGCGGCCTTCAGCGTCGAAATTCGCGGGGCTCAGCCAGTGTTCGAAGGCGGCGCGCAGCCGCAGCCATTCGCCGTCGATGATCGAGTACCAGGTGGTGTCGCGGTTGCGGCCCTTGTAGACCAGGGCTTGGCGGAACAGCCCCTCATACTGGAAGCCGAGCCGGGCCGCGGCGGCGCGCGACGGCGCGTTGCGGCTGTCGCACTTCCATTCGTAGCGGCGGTAGCCCAGTTCGTCGAACACCCGGCGCATCATCAGGAACATCGCCTCGGTCGCCATCGGCGTTCGCTGCAGCAGCGGCGAGAAGTGGATGTGGCCCACCTCGATCGTCCCGTTCGCCGGATCGATGCGGAGATAGGAGGCGACGCCGACCGCCCGGCCGGTGGCGCGGTCGATCACGGTGTGGAACATCGGGTCGCTGCCCGCCGCCATCTTCTCCAGCCAGGCGCGGAAGCCCTCGAACTCGGCGAAGGGCCCGATCGGGAGATAGGTCCAGTTGCGGCCCTCCGTGTCCCGGCCCATGGCGTCGTACAGTTCCCCGGCATGGCCGGCGACGTCGAGCGGAACCAGCCGGCAGGTGCGGCCCTCCATCGGCGTCCGCGGCGGCAGCGGCCGCTTCTCCCAGCCGGGGACTGGGGCGCCGATCGGCTGGCCCAGGGCGTTGGTGTGGTCAGTCATGGTCGCACTCCCCTCACTCGCCGGCATCGGCCGGGGCGACGCCGCCCCCGACATTGGCCCGCAGGATATCGTCGAAATGCCGGCCCGGCGCGTAGGGATCGGTGGTGGCGCCCGGGGCGATGCCGGCCGGCAGCAGCGGGCAGGGCTGCAGCGCGCCGATGGTTTCGGTGATCGGGATCACCCCGGCCCAGATGCCGGCATCGAGGTCGTCGTCGTCATCGTGCGGCGGGCCGCTGCGGATCTTGGCGCTGGCCTCCTCGATCTCCATCGAGATCAGGGTGGTGGCCCGCACCTCCTTCACCGACGGGCGCCGCATCTCGGCCACCCGGCCGGGGAACAGCCGTTCGACATAGGCGTCGAGCGCCTCCAGCTTATGGGCCTCGTCCTCGACCTTCGCCGCGGTGCCGAACACCATCACCGAGCGGTAGTTCATCGAACAGTTGAAGCCGGAGCGGGCGAGCACCAGCCCATCGATATGGGTGGCGGTCAGGCAGACCGGGATGCCGGCCCCCTGCCCCTGCAGCATCCGGCTGATCGAGGAGCCGTGCCAGTACAGCCGGTCGCCGTCGCGCCAATAAGCGGTCGGGGTGCAGTAGGGCTGGCCGTCGAGGACATAGGCGATGTGGCAGGTCACGCTGGCGTCGAGCACGGCATGCACCGTCTCGCGGTCATAGGCGCCGCGCTTGGCCAGGCGCTTCAGCCGAGCACGGGCGGAGGGGACGATCTGGTTCATGGCGATTCTCGGAACGGCATTGGCCTTCTCGATGAGGCCATCCAGCCTAGTTGGAAAGGTCCAATTCTGCATGGTCGAGCCGACCAATCGCCGGGATCATTGATATCATTCACTAAAAATGATATCAATGATATCAATCAGGAAGGGATCGATATCAGATGGCTGCCGTTACCATTCGCAATCTGCCGGAGGAAACGCATCGGGCCTTGAAGTTGCTGGCCGCCCGGCACGGCCGCAGCACCGAAGCCGAGATCCGCCGGATCCTGGAGGATGCGGTTCGCCCGAAATCCGGGATCGGCTCCGAACTGGCCGCCTTCGGTCGCCGGTTCGGCGGCCTCGATCTGGACATCACGCGCGATCCGAAGCCGACTGAGCCGGCCGATTTCGAATGATCATTCTCGATACGAACGTCGTTTCGGAGCCGATGCGGTCCACAGGCGACCCGCGCGTGGTCCAATGGCTGAACCGGCAATCTCCCGACACGTTGTTCCTGACCGCCACCAGCCTTGCCGAGCTGTTGGTGGGCATCGCGCGTCTGCCCCCGGGGAGACGCCGGGCGGGGCTGGACATCGCGCTCGGCGATCTGCTCGACGCCTTGTTCGGCGATCGGATCCTGGCATTCGATCGGCCGGCAGCAACGGCCTACGCCCATCTCATCGAACGCGCTCGCGGGGCCGGCCATGCGATATCGGTCGCCGACGGCCAGATCGCGGCCATCGCCACGGTTCACGGCTTTACGGTCGCGACACGGGACACGTCTCCCTTTATTGCGGCCGGTGTGCCGGTGATCGATCCCTGGACCACGGGAGATTTCCCATGATCGACCACGTCACGATCAACGTCAGCGATCTCCAGAAGAGCAAGCGCTTCTACGAGGCCGCCTTCGCCCCGCTGGAACATCGAGGCCATGATCAACCCGGCGGGATGAGCGGGCAGGCTCAAGCGCCGAACCGGGCCCGGTAATCCTGCGGTGTCGCCGCCAGCAGGCGCAGGAAGCTGCGGCGCATCGTTTCCTCGGAACCGAAGCCGCATTGCCGTGAGATCCGCTTGACCGGCAGGCGTGACTCCGACAGCAGGCGCCGCGCCGCTTCCACCCGCAGCCGCTCGACCGCCCGGGTCGGCGTCAGCCCGGTGGCCGCCGCGTAGTGCCGGTTGAAACTGCGCTCGCTCATCCCCGCCCGGCTGGCCAGAATCGGGAGCGAAAGATCGTCGGCCAGATGCTCGCCGATCCAATTGTGGAGCGCCCCGAATTTGTCCTCGGCCGCCTGCAGGGACAGGGTGGCGCTGAACTGTGCCTGGCCGCCCGGACGCTTGAGGAAGACGACGAGGTAGCGGGCCACGGCCAACGCCACGGTGCGCCCCAGATCCTGCTCCACCAGCGCCAGCGCCAGATCGATGCCGGCGGTCACCCCGGCCGAGGTCCAGACCGGACCGTCCCGCACGAAGATCGGGTCGCCCTCGACCCGTATGGCGGGGAAGCGCCGGGCGAGATCGGCACAGAACGACCAATGGGTCACCGCCCGCCGCCCGTCCAACACGCCGGAAGCCGC
The DNA here is from genome assembly GCF_052115705.1 of Inquilinus sp. 2KB_23. Classification (NCBI taxonomy): domain Bacteria; kingdom Pseudomonadati; phylum Pseudomonadota; class Alphaproteobacteria; order Rhodospirillales; family Rhodospirillaceae; genus Inquilinus; species Inquilinus sp. 2KB_23. Next base: position 24,527 of record NZ_JBFRHF010000012.1, read on the forward strand.
CAGCAGGAATGCCCCGGTGCAGACGGAGGCGACCCGCCGCGCCTGCCCCGCCCGCCCCCGCAGCCAATCGACCAGCACCGGGTCGGCGGCCGCCGCTTCGACGCCCTGGCCCCCTGCGACCATCAGCGTGTCCAGTGCCGTGCCGAGGGGTGGTAGCGGCCCCGCAGCAAGTTGCAGCCCGGCCGAAGCCGTGACGCCCAGCCCGCCTTTCGCCACGAGCCGGATGGCATAGGGCGGCGTTCCGCCCGCCTCGGCGACGAGATCATTGGCGGATGCGAACACCTGGAGCGGCCCCGTGACATCGAGCAGCTGCACCGACGGGAAGGCGAGCACCTCGATGACGCGGACCGCGTCTGGCGGGGAGCGAGGGGGCTTTGACATTTCCGCCAAGCATGCCCGGGCGGGAGATCGGCTTCAACAGCGCGCGGCCGATTTGGCGGGAAACGAGGGGCTATTGGCGCTTCCGCCGAAGCCTGCCGCCCTACATAGGTTTGACGATGCGTGACACCCAGGAGATGACATGACCACGATCACTTTTACCAAGACCGCAGCGCCGGAATGGCTGCTGGCGATGTGGCGGGAGATCGACGACAAGACCTTCGGCCGGGGCTTCGACTGTTTTGCGGAGAATGCGGTGTGCAACCTCGGCGTCGCCGACTGGCAAGGCCGCGAAGCGATCCGTCGGAACCTGCGCGACTTCATCGACAAGGGCTTCACCGCCCATCATGACGTTGTCGAATATTGGGACAGCCCGCTGCTCAAGATCTTCCACGGCAAGGTCACGATGAGCTTCGATGACCCGAAGCTGGAGACCGTACGGCCGACGATGACCCATTTCTTTTACATGGACGAGGCGAACCCCGCCAAAGTCCGCCGATGGGTCGGATCAGTCGGTCCCACCGGCTTCTAGCGGAACCCCCGCAGCACCGCGCCCAGGGTCCGGGCGGCCTCGTCCAGCGCCTGGGGGGAGAAGCCGGTGAAGCCGAGGATCAGCGCCGAGCGCGGCGGCGCCGCAATGTGCATCGGCGACAGCGGCCGCACCACCACGCCGCGCCGCCGCGCCGCCTCGGCCACCGCGCAATCGTCCAGCCCCGGCCGCAGGTCGGCGACCAGATACATGCCGCGGTCGATCGGGGCGACCGTCAGGTGGCCGCCCGCCTCGGCCTGCAGCGCCGCGATCAGCCGTTCCCGCCGCTCGCCATATTCCTGGCGCATGCGGCGGATGTGGCGGGTGAAGTGGCCTTCGTTGATGAAGTCGACCAGCACGTCGTCGAGCACCGAGGACGGGAAGCGGTCGGCGGCGTTGCGCACCGCGGCGAAACCGTCGACCAGCTGCGGCGGCAGCACCACGTAGCCGATGCGCAGGCCCGGGAACAGCACCTTGCTGAGGGTGCCGAGATAGACCACGCGGTCATGCCGGTCCAACCCCTGCAGCGCCGAGAGCGGCCGGCCGGAGAAGCGGAACTCGCTGTCGTAATCGTCCTCGATCACCCAGCGCCCGTCGCGCGCCCAGTCGAGCAGCTGCAGCCGCCGCGCCAGGCTCATGGCCACGCCGAGCGGATAGTGGTGCGTCGGGGTGCAGTAGACCAGCCGGGCGTCCGGCCGCAGCGCCAGGCCGGCGGCGACGTCCAGCCCCTGGTCGTCGACCGGCACCGGCAGAATGTCGAGCCGATGCTGCCGCATCGCCGCCAGGGCGGCGGGGTAGCAGGGATCCTCGATCCAGGCGGGGTCGCCGGCCCGGGCCAGGACGCGCAGGATCAGGTCGAGCCCCTGCTGGCTGCCCGAGACCAGGGCGATGCGATCGGCGTCGCACACCACCGAGCGCGCCACCCGGAGATATTCGGCAATGGCTTCGCGCAGCGGCCGATCGCCGAGCGGGTCGCCATAGGTGCGCTGGCGGATGCCGATGCCGCGCAGGTGGCGCTGCACCAGCCGGCCCCAGGCGCGTTCGGTCACCGCATGCATGCCGCAGAAGCCGGTGGCGAAGGGCAGCGTCTCCGCCCGCCACGCCGCGGGCGCCGGCCGGTCCCGGCCCGGAGGCTCGGCCACGGCCGCGCCCGGCCGCTCGTCCCGGGCTTCGATCTCGGAAGCGACATAGGTGCCGGCGCCGACCCGGCCGGCGACCACGCCTTCGGCCTGCAGCTGGTCATAGGCGGCGACCACGGTGGTGCGCGACACGCCCAGCCGGTCGGCCAGGATCCGCGTCGCCGGCAGCCGGGTGCCGGCCGGCACCACCCGGCGCGCGATCAGGTCGCGCAGCGCCAGGTGGAGTTGCTGGAACAGCGGGCGGCGGTCGTCCGGGTCGAGCCCGAGATCGATCAGGTCGACCCAGGAGACCGGGCGGTCCCGCACCGCCGCGCCGGGAGGGCGGCCGGTCACGACGGGAACAGGATCGGGGCGAAGTCGACGGCCCCATGCAGGATATGCAGCACCGTCACGGTGTCGGCCTCGAGCCGATAGAAGATCAGATAGTTGCCGTATACGCGCCAGCGAACCCCCCGACCCTCATACCGCGGCACGAGGGGAAAGGCCCGGGGAATGTCGGCCAGCCCCAGGCACAGGCCCCGCAACTCGCGGATAAAGCTGAGGGCGCGGACGGGGTTGTCCTTGGCGATGTGGTCGCCGATTGCCTCGAGATCGGCCTCGGCCGTAGCCGAGACGACGACGATCATGACGATCGCTTCGCCAGCCCCCTGTACTTGTCCTCAAGCCGGTCGAAGACATCGGCCGCGGGCTTGATCCGCCCCGCCTCGGCATCGGCCAGCCCGCGGGCCAGCGACGCATCCAGGACCGACAGGCGGGCCTCGCGCTCCTGCAGCAGCCGGACGCCTTCGCGCAGCACTTCGCTTTTGGAGTTGTAGCGGCCGGATTCGACCAGCTTCGCCACGACGCTTTCGAGCTGTGCTCCCAGATCGGCACTGATCATCGGCAATCCCTCCCGGGCGAACCGTCCAGCGAATTCATAATAGTTATCAAATTCGCTGGACTGCCGCCATCAGGACTTATTCGTCTTCGCGCAGCCGCACCACCAGACCCGGCAGGGAGGGGATCTGGAAGCCCTTGGCCCCGGCATCGGCCACCAGGGTGGCTGTGTCGGCGCGGCCGGCCCGCACTTCGCCGGCGGCCCACAGCAGGGTCGATCGGGTGCCGGTGCGGCAATGCATCACCACCGGCTTCGGCGCGGTCGCCAGGGCCTGCTGCATCGCCTCGACATCGCCCAGGGCGATCGAGGACGCGGTGACCGGGATATGGATGTAGGTCAGGCCCAGCCGCTCGGCCTCGGCCTGCGCTTCGGCGGCCGACAGCTGCCCCGGCTCCTCGCCGTCCGGGCGGTTGTTGATCAGGGTCCGCGCGCCGGAGGCGGCGATCTCCGCGATCGCGGCACGGTCGACCTGCGCCGCCGCGAAAAGGTCCGGAGCGATCTCCGTCAGCTTGCTCATCAAGGTCCTCTCAGGATCATACAAAGTTCAACACAGACACCGGCACGAACCCCCTGCTTCCGATCTTGTCATTGTGCGGCTTCACCCGGCAATCCGGGGGCCACGGAGAGCCGCCATGGCCGCCCCCACGGTCGAGCCGTGGCATGACATAGCGGGAAATCGAGCAGAAGACACCACCGCTGCCTGTCACGTGACCTGCGCCTGGGCTTCGACCACCTTGGGCCGGCGCAGGATGATGATGCCGACACCGATCAGCGTGGCAATGCCGCCGAGCAGGAGGTTCCAGCTCGCCGGTTCCTCCAGGAAGACCACGCCCGACAGCACCCCGAACACCGGCACCAGCAGGGTATAGGGCATGGTCTGGTTGACGGAATAGGTCCGCAGCAGCCGGTACCACACCGCATAGGACAGGATGACGACGACCACCGCCTGGAACGCCACCGCGATCCAGGCCCGGGTGCTGGCCTGGGTCACCGCCTGCCACTGGCCGTCCTCGACCAGCAGCGACACGCCGAGCAGCATCGGCGCCGCGAACAGCGACATCCAGCCGTTGATGGTGGAGGGGTCGAGGTCGACCATCCGCTTCATCTGGATGTTGGCGCCGGCCCAGACCACAGCCGCCAGCATGATCAGCCCGATCGCCCACAGCGCCGAGCTTTGCCGTGGCTCGCCGGCCAGGATGCCCACGCCGCCAATCGCGATCGCCATGCCCAGCGCCCGGCGCCAGCCGATCCGGTCCTTGAAGAAGATCATGGCCAGCAGGGCCGAGGCCGGCACCTGGACCTGGATGACGATCGCCCCGACCGCGGCGTCGACATGCTTCAGCCCGGTGAACATCAGCGAGAAGTGGGTCAGGCCCAGCATCACCGCCAGGATCAGCACGTCGCGCCAGCGCCCGCGCGGCAGGCGCACGAAGGGCACCAGCAGCACCGCGACCACGCCGAAGCGCAGCGCCATGAACAGCAGCGGCGGCAGTTCCGCCAGGCCGTATTTGGCGATGACGAAGTTGTAGCCCCAGATCGCCATCACGCCGATGGTCAGCAGCAGGTCGACCGGCCGCATCATCCGCCGCCGAGCTCCTCCGCCAGCGATGCCAGCTCGAGCCAGCGCTCCTCCGCCGCTTCGCGCTCGGCCTCCGCGGCCGTCAGCCGGGCGCTCTTCCTGGCGAAGCCGTCGGGGTCGCGGGTGTAGAGGGCGGGGTCGTGCAGCGCGTCGCCGAGCTGCGCGATCTCCGCCGTCAGCGCCTCGATCCGGCCGGGCAGCAGGTCGAGCTCGCGCTGGTCCTTGAAGCTGAGCTTGGTGCGGGTTTTCGGCGCCGCCGGCCTGGCCGCCGCTGTCGATCGTGCGGCGGGCGCCGCGGCCTGGGCCGCCGGCCGCTGCCTGAGATAGTCGGTGTAGCCGCCGACATACTCCGTCACCCGCCCCTGGCCCTCGACCGCGATCACCGAGGTCACCAGACGGTCGAGGAAGTCGCGGTCGTGGCTGACCAGGATCAGCGTGCCCTGGAAGTCGGCCAGCACCTCCTCCAGCAGATCCAGCGTCTCCAGGTCCAGGTCGTTGGTCGGCTCGTCCAGGATCAAGAGGTTGCTGGGCCGGGCGAACAGCTTGGCCAGCAGCAACCGGCCGCGCTCGCCGCCCGACAGGCTCTTCACCGGGCTGTACATCCGCGAGGAATCGAACAGGAAGTCGGCGAGGTAGGAGGCGATGTGCCGCTTCTGGTCGCCGACCTGGACATGGTCGCCGCCATGCGGCAGCAGCACGTCGCGCAGCGTGGTCTCGGGGTCGAGCGCGACGCGGGTCTGGTCGTAATAGGCGGGCTCCACCCCCGGCCCCAGCCGCACCGTCCCGGAATCGGGCCGCTCGGCCCCGGTCAGCACCTTGACCAGGGACGACTTTCCGGCACCGTTCGGGCCGATCACGCCGATGCGGTCGCCCCGCGCCACCCGGGTGGAGAAGTCGCTGACGATGACGGTGTCGCCAAAGGCCTTGGACACATGCTCGGCCTCGATCACCCGGACAGCCCCCCGGCCGGCCTCGGCGATGCCCAGCGCGGCGACGCCCTGGCGGTCGATCTGGGACCGGCGTTCGGCCCGCATCGCATACAGGCTGCGCAGCCGGCCCTGGTTGCGCTTGCGCCGGGCGCTGATGCCCTGGCGCGACCAGGTGGTCTCGGACGCGATGCGCTTGTCCAGCCGTGCCCGCTCCGCCTCCTCCTGCGCCAGGATGGTCTCGCTCCACTCGTCGAACTGGGCGAAGGGCTTGTCCATCTGCCGCAGCACGCCGCGGTCGATCCACCAGCTGCGCTGGGCCAGGGCGTTCAGGAAGGTGCGGTCGTGGCTGATGATCAGCAGCGCGCCGCGCCAGGTCTTCAGCTCGTTCTCCAGCCACTCGATGGTCGGCAGGTCGAGATGGTTGGTCGGCTCGTCCAGCAGCAGCACGTCGGGTTCGCCGATCACGGCGCGGGCGATGGCGGCGCGGCGCCCCTCCCCGCCCGACAGCGAGCCGGTCGGCCGGTTGCCGTCCAGCTTGATCGCGGACAGCGCCGCCTCGACCCGCCAATGGTCATGGGCGCGGTCGGCCGGCAGGCCGGCGATGACATAGTCCTCGACCGTGGCGTGGCCGGACAGGTCGGGCTCCTGCGCCAGATAGGCGATGCGGATGCCCGGCTGGATGAAGCGTTCGCCGGCGTCGAGGTCGATGGTTCCGGCCAGGGCCTTGAGGATGGTCGATTTGCCGCTGCCGTTGCGGCCGACCAGGCACGCCTTGTCGCCGGCCGAAAGCGCCAGGTCGACGCCGGTCCAGAGGGGAGTGCCGCCGAAGGTGACGGCCGCGTTGCGAAGGGCAAGCAGGAGGGTCATGCGCGGGAGGGTCCGAAGGAAGGCCGCCCTTGTCGCAGCAATGGCCGGACTTGACCAGCCCCGGATTGGTCGCAGCCGGGCCGATCGGCTTGCCGCTCAGCCTGGTGTGACCACCCTCCCATGAAGGCGGCGCCGGGCAGGATGGTGGCGGAACAGGGTCACGGATCCCCCACATCTGAGTCACCGGGCGTCGGTGGCGCCAGCGGCGTGAACGCACAGCGGTCGGGCTTGAGGTCGATCAGCGGCGTGCCGTCGAGGCAGTCGAGCCCGCGCACCAGCAGGGTCGACCCCTCGATGCCGACCAGCGCCACCATCGAGGTGCCGATCGGGTTGGGCCGCACCGGCGACCGCAGCGAGAAGGTGCCGCGGGTGGCGCCGTCGCTCTTCGGGCTCTGCAGCACCAGGTCGCGGCGCGAGCGGTGCAGCCAGTACAGCACCTCCAGCCGCTCGAATTCCGCGATGCCGGCCAGCGCCTGGTCCCAGGGCTGGAACACCTCGATGCGGCAGGTCGGCCCGTCCAGCCGCCCCTGGCGCGGGCAATCCAAGCGTGAGGTCCAGGGGGTGTGGATGCGGCCGATATAGACCAGCCCGGCATCGACGGCCTCGGGCCATTCGACGGCCCGTTCGGCCGCCCGGAGTTCATCTTCGCGGACCATGGACGCCAGCGTCTCCAGCCTTCCCAACCGTCCCGTTATATAGGCCGATATACACCCGATCGGCGAGGGGTTTGACGCGGGACGAAAGGCATAGCCACCCCGGGGCAGGCCCCGAGGCGGCTGTCGGCGGCTTAGAAGCTGAAGCGCAACCCCCCGGTCGCAGCCTGGCTGCGGTAGTCGCCGGCGAAGCTGCCGTCATAGCGCAGGAACAGGTTCACCGCCTGCGCCTGGAGGCTGATACCGACGCCGATCCTGGCCTGGTCGCGCGGCGCGCGGGCGCCGTCCACCGTGAACGCCGCATCCGAGCCCTCGAACCGGCCGTCGAAGGACCGGTCGGTGTCGCCGACATCATGGCTCCAGGCCGCCCGCAGCGACAGGCCGAGCGGCGCGTCCAGCCCGATGTCGACGCGCTCAGCCAGCTCGGCGCCCAACTGGCCCTGGGCCGAGGTCACGGTGCGGCCGCCGATCTCGAGGTCGATGGCGCCGGCCCCGCTCTCGGTGATCTTGTCCTGGCCGATGACGATGGTCTGGAACGCCGCGAAGGGCGTGAGGTCGGTGCTGTCGCCCAGCGCCAGGCGGTAGCCGGCCTCGATGTTCGACAGGAACTGGTTCGAATCCGTGTCGGCGGCGGCGAAGCGGTCGATGCCCGGGAAGGAGATCGCCCGGCTCACCGCGCCCCAGCCATGGGCGTAGCCCAGCGCGCCGTCGACATACCAGGCAGCGGGGGAATAGCTGGCGTAGAGGCCGAGGGAGACGGTGGTGAGGTCGCCGTCGCCCGACAGCCCCCGGGTGTTGAAGCTGCTGGTCGACAGGGCCAGCGCCCCGCCGACGGCCAGGGCCTCGTCCAGGCGATGGTCGAAGCCGATGGCGACGCCGGCGGTGTCGAAGTCGACATCATGCGTGTCGGCCTGGCCCGATAGCCGGCCGAAATTGCCCAGGCCAGCGATCCAGGCGTTCGGCGTCCCGGTCCCGCCCGATCCCGTGGCCACCCCGCCGGCCGGCCCGGTTCCGCCGGTGCGGGACTGGCGCATCTGCTGCTGCAGCGTGTTCAGGAAGGCCTGGGCGCCGGCGATCTCGACCGACGGCAGGTCGGCATAGACCTCGCCGTCCAGCTGCTGCAGCGCCGACCGCAGCGGGTCCTGGTCGCCGATGTTCAGCAGGTCGAGGCTGTTGTAGACGTGATCCATGTCGCCGAAGAGCTGCGGCGGCGTGGCCCGGTCCAGGGCCTGGGCGACCGCGCCGGCATTGCCGCCGCCGGCGCGCGGCGCATAGGCCAGGGCCTTGGCGCCGATCAGCTGCTGGTTGGCATAGGCGTCGGCCGGCAGGAATTGCGGGTTGGCGCAGTTCGGGTCGTCGGAGCGCCCGATCAGCAGGGATTGCGCCGTGCCGCCGCCGCCCCAGGGGCCGCCGACCGGAATCGACGGCGGGTTGGCCGGGAAGTTGCCCAGGATCGGGGCGCCGGTCCCGGTCAGGATGCAGGTGCCGGCCGGCACCCGGACGATGGTGATGGAATCCGGCAGATACGGCAGGGCCAGCCGGTCCTTGATCTGTGCCGCCGTCAGCCCGCGCACCGTGTCGGAGCCGGCGATGAAGCCGCCGACCGCCCGGGTGGTGCCCTGGGTGTAGACGCGGACATACTGGGTGTCGGCGGTGGTCCGCACCACCGCCGCCTGGGCCGTGTTCACGAAGGATTCGGTCGGCGCGGTGCTGAAGATGTAGCTGTTGGCGTCGGCCCCGGTCCGGACGAAGGGCACCGTCGACCCGTCCCGGCGGAAGACCGGGCCGGTCACCACCACGCCCGGCGGCAGCGGCAGCATCTGCGCCAGTGCCGGAGCCGCATATCCCAGCGCCAGCAGGCCCGACAGGATCAGAACGCTGCGCCGTCCGGCACGTGGGGCCCGGGTCGGGCGCGAGGCGCCTCGCGCGCCTGAGAACAATGGGGTTCCGGTCAAATGCGCCTCCTGAGCCGACACGCCGGCGGCCCGCCCGACCGTCCCGACCATTCAGGCCGCCCAGGTCTTCAGGACCAACATGCTTTGATCAATTCTTCTTTGATAATCGATTTTTCTGCAGAGATGCAGGAAAAAAATCATAGCAATTTATGCTTAATTTCAGTATTTGAATAAATTAATTCTTCAGTTCGCCCGCCCCTCCCCCGTCATTGCGAGGAGGCGCAGCCGACGAAGCAATCCATGCCAGGCGGCGCCATGGATTGCTTCGCTGCGCTCGCAATGACGATGATGGGTGCGAAGAGCCCGCCCACACGGCCAGCCGGCGCGGTCAGGCCAGCTTGCGCTCGCGCCGGATGATGTCGTAGGCGGCGTTGATCCGCGCCATCTTGTCGGTGGCCACGCTGAGGAAGTCCGCCGGCACGCCGCGGGCAATCAGCCGGTCCGGATGGTGCTCGCGGATCAGCCGGCGATAGGCCGCCTTCAGGCTCTCGTCGTCGATCTGCGGCTCGACCCCCAGCACGCCGTAGGGATCGACGTCGCAGCCCGAGCATTCCTCGGCGCACAGCCGGTGGAAATCCGCCGCGGTCAGGCCGAACAACCGGGAGACGGCGCGCAGATACTCCAGCTCCGCCGGCTTCACGTCGCCATCGGCCTTGGCGATGTGGAACAGGCACTGCAGCAGTTCCTCCAGCACCTCCGGCCGGTCGTGGAACATGCCGGCCAGCTGCCGGGCATAGGGCTCGAACCCCGCGGAATCGCGGCGCGCCAGGTTGAACAGGCGCTCGACATTCGGCTCCTCGGCCTCGGGCACGCGGAAGACCTCGCGGAAGGCCGTGACCTCCTCCGCCGTCACCGTGCCGTCGGCCTTCGCCATCTTGGCGCCCAGCGCGATCACGCCGACCGTGAAGGCGATGTGCTGCGTCGCGTCGCCATCGGGCGCCGGCTGGCCGCGATACCAGTCGACGGCATGGCCGGCCACGGCCCCGATCAGGCCGCCGATCGGGCCGCCCATGGCGAGCCCCGCAGCCGCGCCGACGATCTTTCCCCAGACACTCATTCCACCGATCCGCTCGTCGAGACGCCGCCCTCGCCGCCATCATAGCAGCGTCGGGGGCCGGCGCAGAGAGGGCGCGGCGACGCGGGGGCCGGGGACCGCCGCTCAGCTCGCCTCGGCCGGGTTGCGCAGGTAGTAGCGCCGGGTCGGGAACACCGCCTTGATCTGCTCGAACTCCGCGCCCCCGCCGCCACCGCCGCCGGCCGGCTGCTTGGCGGCCGCCGCGTCCAGCAGCTCGATCCGCTCGCGCGTGTCGGGATGCGACGAGAACAGCGAGGTGGTCTTGTCCTCGCCCGGCGGCACCAGCGAATCCAGGGTCTTGAACACCGCCGAGGCCTGGCGCGGGTCGTAGCCGGTGGTGCGGAACACGGCCAGGATATAGGCGTCGGCCTGGCGCTCGTGGTCCCGGGAGTAGCCGGAGGTGATGAGATCCGTGATCGGGCCCTGGAGTTCATCCAGAGCCGCCTTGCTCAGGGGCTCGACCACCCCGCTCAGCGATCCGGCGCTGGCACTGATCTCGGTCTGGGCCACGCCCTTGCCGAACGAGAGAATCTTATCGAGCCGCCCCTTGTCGTCCAGCTCCTGGATCTGGTGGCTCAGTTCGGCATGCCCCATCTCATGCGAGATCACCGCCGCCAGCTCCGTCTCGGTGGCGACGTAGCGCAGCATGCCTTTGTTGATGCCGAGCTTGCCGCCCGGCAGCGACCAGGCGTTGGGGGTGTTGTCGTCCAGCACCGTGATCTCCCAGCGGAACTGGCGCTTGGAGGTCCGGAAGATGGGCTCGGCGAAGCGTCGCACCGCCGACTGGACCCGGGCGTTCGAATAGGACCCGCCGGACGCCGCGATCAGGCGCGGGTAGAGGCCGTCGCCCATGCCCAGTTCCTCGCCCGGCGAGATCTTCTTCGACGTGAACAGCTCATTGGCCGTGTTCATCGCCGAGAGGGGATCGTTGGCATAGTTCTGCAGGGTCTGGCAGCCGCTCAGGGCGAGCGCCGCGAGGCTGGTCCCGGCGCCGGCGAGAAAACCGCGCCGGCGCAGGATCGGATTCCATGAGTCGATCAATGATGCCCCCTCATTTCGTGGTCAGAATATAACTTCGATCCCAATCCGCCGGCGGCGGCGTCTCGGCATAGCCGGCGGCGCGGTCGCGGTAGAGCGCGGCGGCGGGATCCTTGTCCGCCAGCGCTGCGAAGAGGTCGGCCGCCTCGGCGAAGCGGCGGCGGTAGTAGAGGGCGAGCGCGGCGTGAAACCGTCGCACGCCATCGGCCCGCTCGGGGGCAACGTCCCCGGCCAGGCCGATCGCCTCATAGACCTTGACCGGCCGCGCCTTGCCCTTGACCACGAGGTGGTCCAGCCGGCGCATCAGGTAGCGGCGCGGCAGCTGGCGGTAGGTCGCCTCGCCGATCATCAGCTGGCTGCCGTAGAGCTTGTTGGCGCCCTCCAGCCGCGAGGCCAGGTTCACCGCATCGCCCAGCACCGTGTAGTTCAGGCGGGTCGGCGACCCGACATTGCCGACAACCGCGTCGCCGGAATTGATGCCGGCGCGCAGCCCGAGCGGCGGCAGCCCCTGCTCACGCATGAAGCTGTCATTGTAAGCGTCGAGCGCGGCGAAGGCGTCGAGCCCGGCGGCGACGGCGTGTTCGGCGGCATAGGGGTCGGGCAGCGGCGCGCCCCAGATCGCCATCACCGAATCGCCGATGAACTTGTCGACATAGCCGCCATGGCGTTCGACCGAATCCGCGACCCGGGCCAGCAGCCCGTTCACCACCGCGACCAGCCGCTCCGGCTCCTTCTCCAGCCGCTCGCCCAGGCTGGTGAAGCCGACGATGTCGTAGAAGGCGATGGTCACCGGCCGGGTTTCGCCGACCAGGGTCAGCCCGTCGGGGTTCTCGGCCAGCCGGTCGACCAGCGACGGCGCCAGATAGTGCCGGAAGGCGTTGACCACGCGCCGCCGGGTCCGGTCCTCGACCACGAAGCGGTAGACATAGATCGCGGTGAAGGTCAGCGCCCAGGCCAGCAGGATCGGCACCAGCGGCGGGACGATGCCGCTGCCCAGCGCGTGCAGCGACGCGAGCACGGCGACCAGCACGGCCGCGAGCAGCGCCAGCAGGCCCCGGCCTGGCGCCAGCAGGAACAGCAGCGCGCCGAGCACGGTCGACAGCATCCCCACCAGCACGGCCGCGGCGGCAGGGTGCAGCATCAGCGGCGCCCGGCCGAGGGCGAAGGTCGTCGCCGCGATGGCATGCACCAGCGTGCCGGCCATGGTCGTCCGCCCCCCGGCGCCGACGCCCGGGCTCAGGGCCGGGCCGCAGCGCGCCGCCGGCTCATGGTCCGACCGTTCCGCCAGCAGCCGGCGCGCGGTGATATGCCGGTCTTCCGTGTCGAGGATCAGACCGACGATGACGATGTGGCCGGCGAATTCGCGGCGGAAGAAGTCGATCTGCTGGCTCTTGGCACAGGCGGCGATATCGGCGAATTCATAGATCGGCAGCTCGCGCGGGGCGATGGTGAAGTCGATCACCGAATCGCCGGCGGGCACGGCATAGCCGGCCCGGGTCGCCAGCTCCGCCGCGAAGCTGCGCACTGTCCCGCCCTGCGTGAGCGGTTGCGTGTCCGGATAGGTCCGCACCACGTTGTCCGGATCGGTCACCAGGTTGATCGGACTCAGATTCTTATCGCCCTCACCGCCCTCCCCGCCGAGCGCGATGACCAGGCCCTGGTCGGGACCCACGATCTGGTCGCCGTAGGGCGCATAGCCCAGCACCACCTTGCCCGCCGGCCCGATGGCGCCCAGCACCTGCCGCAACCTGCGGTCGTATCGGGGCAGGAGGTCGGGGTGGTCCAGCGTGGTCGGGAAGATCTCGTCCATCCCGATCACTGCGACGCCGCCGGCGGCCAGCCCGGCCAGAACGTCGCCGAACTGGGGTGTCCACGCCACTTTGGGCCGGTCCTTGAGCGGCGCGGTGCGATAGGTCTCCTCGCGGACCGCCACCACCGCGACGGGCGGGTGAGCCGGCAGCGGCCGGTGGGTCAGGCCGAGGGGCTGGTCGATCCACAGCAGCGGATCGATCCCCAGGCGCTGAAGGAAATCGGCGTTGGGCAGCAGCATGCTGCTGCCCAGGACGGTGCCGATGCCAAGGGCCACGACCATGCGGCGGAACCTGCGCATCCCGTTGTTTCACTGAATCGGGGGCTGGGAGCCCTGCGCCTCAGCGCAGCACGACCATGCTGCCCGCGCCCTTGGCGCCCGGATCGACCGAGAACACCGCCGACAGGCCCGCCGCCTCGATCCTGTAGGGCACGCCGGTCTGCAGCTTCGGCGCGTCGCCGGGATAGCGGAAGCCGCTGCCGCCCTGGCCTTCCCACACCGTCTGCGGCGAGGGCGCGTCCAGCATCACGATGCGGACCGAGCCGCCGGCACCGGAAAACTGCGGCCGGGCGGAAGAGACGGTGGTCTCGTCCCAGAGCTTCGCACTGAACGGAGTTTCGCCCAGCCGGTTGACCCCCGCGCCGGCCTCGGCCGAACGCGCGTTGACCGCGACCCGGTTGACCCCCGCGCCGGCTTCGGACGACCCGGCGTTGAGCGCGACCTGGCTGCGGCTGCAGGACGTGTTGCTGGTCGACACCTGGCCGCCGGCCACGCGGCTGGCCCCGGCACCGATGGTGACGACGCCGCCGCGAATGGTCTCGATGCTGCAGCCCCCGGCATAGGCCAGGGTCAGGCGTCCGCTGCTGCCGAGATTGATGGTCTGGCCGGGATAGACGCTGTCGCCGGTCTCGACATCCGCCCCCGGCGCCCCGCTGATCGCCGTGACCTGCGCCGCAGCGTCACCGCTGGACGCCGGGCTGCCGGAATCGGAATTCGTGACCCCCGGCAAGATGTTGTTCAGAAGTCCCTCGAACTGCGCCGAGGCGCTGGTCGGAACCATGACGGCCGCCAGAGCGGCGGCGACAAGCCACGCTGAAATACGCCTGTTCATATGCATACCCCCCAAACAGAACGTCGACGACGGCAGGTCGCCGGATCGCTTCAATCCAAATCTTGCCCCGACCCCTTGATGGGCACGGGGCATGGCTTTTTCATGACGATTGTAACAAACCTTATGGCAGAACGCCGTTCCGGATTGGAAATGACCCTTTGAGCCCGGCAGCGCTGGCCGCTTGTCGGCTGCCGGATGCCGGCATAAGGTCGACGTCCGTTATGTCTGATAATTGAGCCGGATCATGGCCGTCACGCTGTCCCCCCGCCCCGCCCTCGACGACCGTGCCGCCGCCGCCCTGCGCGCCTTGCTGGGCGACCGCTTCTCCACCGCCGCGGCGGTGCGGGAGCAGCATGGCCGGGAAGAGACCTACCACCCCACCATGCCGCCGGACGGCGTCGCCTTCCCGCAATCGACCGAGGAGGTGGCGGCGGTGATGCGAATCTGCGCGCAATATGAGATCCCGGTCATCCCCTACGGCACCGGCACCTCGCTGGAGGGCGGCATCGCGGCGCTGCGCGGCGGCGTCACCATCGACCTCCAGCAGATGAACCGGGTGGTGCGGGTCTCGGCCGAAGACCTCGACTGCACGGTCGAGGCCGGGGTGACGCGCAAGCAGTTGAACGAATATCTGCGCGACACCGGCCTGTTCTTCCCGATCGATCCCGGTGCCGATGCCAGCCTGGGCGGCATGGCCGCGACCCGCGCCTCGGGCACCAATGCGGTGCGCTACGGCACCATGCGCGACAATGTGCTGGGCCTGACCGTGGTGCTGGCCGATGGCCGCATCATCCGCACCGGCGGCCGGGCGCGGAAATCCTCGGCCGGCTACGACCTGACCCGGATGTTCGTCGGTTCGGAGGGCACGCTCGGCATCATCACCGAGGTGACGCTGAAGCTGTACGGCATCCCGGAGGCGATCTCGTCGGCGGTCTGCGCCTTCCCGACCATCGCCGATGCCGTGAACACCGTGATCGCCACCATCCAGCTCGGCGTCCCGGTCGCCCGGATCGAACTGCTTGACGAGGTCCAGATCCGCGCCTCGAACGCCTATTCCAAGCTCGACCTCGAGGTCGCTCCGACCCTATTCTTCGAGTTCCATGGCACCGAGGCCGGGGTGGCGGAGCAGGCGGAGACGGTCAAGGCGCTGGCCCAGGACCACAATGGCGGCGAGTTCCACTGGGCCACCAAGGCCGAGGACCGCACCCGGCTGTGGGAGGCCCGGCACAAGGCCTACTACGCCGGCATCGCCCTGCGCCCGGGCTGCAGCGGCATGCCGACCGATGTCTGCGTGCCGATCAGCCGCCTCGCCGATTGCCTGGTCGAGACCAAGGCCGACATCGAGGCCAGCGGCATGGTGGCGCCGATCGTCGGCCATGTCGGCGACGGCAACTTCCACACCTGCATGATCCTGAACCCGGACGACCCGGCGGAGATCGCGACCGCCCAGGCCTTCCACGACCGGCTGGTGATGCGGGCGCTGGCGATGGGCGGCACCTGCACCGGCGAGCACGGCATCGGCTACGGCAAGATCCGCTATCTCTCGCACGAGCACGGCGACGCCGTGGCGGTGATGCGGTCGCTGAAACAGGCCCTCGACCCGGCCGGCATCCTCAACCCCGGCAAGGTCCTGCCGGGGAACTGACTACCCGAAGACGGCCCAGAGCAGGACAAGCACCGCGGCCACGGCGATCAGCGCGATCACCGGGGTGTTGCGTCTCAGCTGGTCGGCGTCATGGTCGGGCGCGCCGCTGGTCACGGCGGCCTGGGTGGCCGGGGGGTCGCTGGCCGGGAACGATTCGTCGATGGCCTCGTCGACCTTGTCGTCCAGCGCCGGCTCGGCCGGACGCGGCTCGGCAGCAGACATCATGGCCTCCCATTGTTGTGTTCTGTCATAACGAACGCTCCGGAGCCGAGTTCCCCCCGGCCCCGTCCCGCCCCTATGATCGCACAATCATGCCCAGGCTGCGCATCCGCATCGACTTCGACCCCTCCGGCACCGACCGCCAGCTCGGCCCCGGCAAGATCGGCCTGCTCGAACATGTCGCCGAGACCGGCTCGATCTCCGCCGCCGGCCGGGCCATGGGCATGTCCTACCGCCGCGCCTGGCTGCTGATCGACAGCCTGAACCGCTGCTTCCGCGAAAAGGTGATCGAGACCCGGCACGGCGGCACCCAGGGTGGCGGGGCCGCCCTCACGCCCTTCGGCGAGGCCCTGGTCGAGGAGTTCCGCGCCATCGAGCAGGAGGCGGCGGCGTCCGTCGCCCGGCGGCTCGCGGCGCTGGAGGCGGCGACGGCGCCGCCGGGCGAGCGCAACCAGCCTGCGGACGCCCCGGGCTAGGCTGCGGCGCGGCAGTGCGCTCGATCGGGCCGCGCCGCCTGCTTTTCATGTGCTCTTTTCATGCATCGAGGCGGACCCTCTCGCCCGGCGCCTGCGGGTATGCGCCGTGCCGGGGCAGGCCGACATCCTCGGCCTCCGAATCCCATTCGTCGTCACGATGCCGCGACGCGAACGCCGCGCCCACCGCGACCCCGATCGAAGGGCCGATGGCGGCCCAGAGGATGAGGGCGGTGATCACGGCCATTGCCCCTTCGATCCGCATCGCCCGCCCGGCCGCGCCGCGGCCGGGAGAGGCTGTTCGACGGCCCGGCCGGGCGGCTGTCGCCAGGATTCGGCATAGGGATAGGCCGGAATGGGCCACCCGCATTCGGGCGCCGGCAGCGGCGTCTCGTCGTCATCCTGCGATCCGACAAGGATGCCCACCATGAACGCCAGAAGCGGTCCGATGGCGGCCCAGATCATCAAGGCGACCGTCACGGCCGCCCATCCTTTCTGTCCGAGGCCGGCGATCTGAAAAGCGGCCTGCCACGGCGAACGGCCGGTCCGTCGGCGGCAGGAAGACGCGACCGCAGGTAGAGTTCGAGCCACGGCAGGATGGCCAGGATCGGTTGAAGCATCGCCTCCCTCCTCAAGGAAATTGCGACAGCAGGCTGATGGGAACCTGCGACAGCAGGCGGATGACCGTGTCCATGAGCACCAGTCCAAGGGCGGTCATGAAGACGACCGCGATGACGGCCGTCGTGGCGCGCCGGCGCGGCGAGGTGGCCCTTGGCGGCTTGCGTAGGGCGATCGGTTCCGACGACGGCATGAGCCGCGCTCCTCAGTTGTGGGAATTTATCCCACATAATTGAGTGGGTGTTTTTCCCACGTCAAATGAAAATCCATCCATGTGGGTGTTTTTCCCACGAAACATCATGCTAAGATCGCGCCCGAACCGCCACTTGCGACCAGATGCTCCCCTCCTCGCCGCCACCCGCCCCGGATGCCCTGCTCAAGCCGCTCGCGCGGCTGCTGCGGCCGTTGATCCGCCTGCTGATCCGCAGCGGCGTGACCTTTCCCGTGCTGGCCGACCTGTTGCGCAGCCTCTATGTCGAGGTCGCCGCCCGCGATCTCCTGACCGAACCGAAGGCACAGACCGACAGCCGCATCAGCCTCCTGACCGGCGTGCATCGAAAGGAGATCCGCCGGCTTCGGACGCAGCAGACCGCGCCGGACGAAGGCACGCCGCCGGTGGTGACCCTCAGCAGCCAGATCATCGCCCGCTGGCTCGGCGGATCGCCCTATGCCGATGAGCAGGGCCGGGCGCTGCCCCTGCCGCGGATTGCCCGCTCAACCGGCGAAGCGTCCTTCGAGGGGCTGGTCGAATCGGTGACGCGGGACGTCCGTCCCAGAACCGTGCTCGACGACTGGATCGGCCAGCACATCGTCTTCCTGGACGGCGAGGGCCGCGTCTGCCTTGACGCCGCCGCCTTCATCCCGCGGCCGGGCGGGGAGGAGCAGCTCTTCTACTTCGCCCGGAATCTGCATGATCACATCGCCGCCGCGACCGAGAATGTGGCGGCGGCCGGACCGGCGCCATTCCTCGATCGCAGCATGCACTACGATCGACTGCGTCCAGAAACGGCCGCGCAGCTGGAGACCACGGCCCGCGAAGCGGCGCAGCACCTGCTGACGGATGTCAACCGCATCGCGCTGGAGATGGCCGACGCGGATGACAAGGCGATGCCGCCTGCCTCGGGGGCGCCGCTGCGCCGGATCAACCTCGGTGTCTACGTGTATGTCGAAGACGATCCCAACGACGAGGAGAAGGCGCAGTGATGCGTCGCGTGCACATCCTGGCCCTCGTCCTGCTGGCGTCCTGCACGTCGGCCGGTTCCGGCGGCCGCCCGACCGGCCCTGGGGCTGCCGGCGGACCGGTGACCAATGCGCCGGGATCGACGCAGGCCATCGCCGAACGGGGCGTGGGCGGGACCGGCATCGCGCCGCAGGATGCGGTGGCGGATCGCGGCATGGGGGGCACCGGCATCGTCGGCGTGGTCACCGGCTTCGGCAGCATCTGGGTGAACGGCATCGAGGTGGAGTTCGATCCGAACACGCCGGTGCAGGTCGACGGGCGACCGGCGCGGAGCCATGCGCTGCAGGTCGGGCAGGTCGCGGTGATCACCGCCACGGGCAGCGGTGCGCATCTGAAGGCCAGCGCCATCGCCATCCGCCACGAGGTCGCCGGCCCGGTGGAGGCCGTCGACGCGACCGGCACCGTCCTCCGTGTCGCCGGGCAGCGCGTGCGCCTGACCGGCGCCGTCTGGGGCGACAGCGCCCCGCAGCCGGGTGACTGGGTGGCGGTGAGCGGCTTCGCCGAGCCCGACGGCGGAATCGTCGCGACCCGGATCGACAAGCGTGATCCCGGCCGCATCGTCGTGCACGGATCGCTGTCCGGCAGCGCCGCCGCGCCGCACATCGGCACCCTCGCATTGCGGCCGACGACGCGCCTGTCCACCCATCTGGGGAAGGACGTGACGGTATCGGGACGATACGTGGATGGCATGCTCGTGGCCGACGACGTATCGCAGGATGCCCTGGCGACCGACCCCGCGGGCTGGTTCGACCGATCGGTGAGCCGGCTCGTCATCGAATCCTACGCCGATGCCGGCCGCCGCGAATTCGGCTGGGGCCACGGCCTGGATGCCGCCGCTGCGGGAATTCTCGGATCGCTGGGCACCCAGCCGCAGCGCGTGATCATCGAATTCCAGCGACGACCCGGCGGCGGCCTGGATGCGGTCGGACTGCGCAGCACCATCGGCCGCACCGGAACGGCACCCGAACCCCCGCGCGGTATCGGCGACGAGCGGCAGGGCTTCCCCGGCTCGACCGGACCGGGCGGCAGGCAGACTCCCCCCGGGAGCCGCGATCAGAGCAGCGCGGCACCGGCGGGGCCGACCGCCGGGCGGCCGCCCGGCGGTTCAGATCTGGCCTACAGGCGGTCGGATCCGATGTTCGGATCCGGTTGCGGCGGCGGAGGCATGCCGGGCGGCGGATGCGCGCCGGCCGGGTCGTTCGGCCACGGCCGCCATGGCGGGCCCGGCGGGTGAGCGTCCAGGCTCTCCGGACGAATCCCTCAGCCCCGCGCCGCCTCGCGGCCGATCAGCTTCAGCCGCAGCCATTTCGACAGGGTGTCGATCACGGCGACGGTGATCAGCACCAGCACCAGGATGAAGGCGACCTGGTCCCAGGCCAGGATCTTGATGCGTTCCGAGATCTGCAGCCCGATGCCGCCGGCGCCGACGATGCCGAGGATGGTGGCCGAGCGGGTGTTGGATTCGAAGAAGTACAACGCCTGCGACAGGAACAGCGGCATCGCCTGCGGCAGCACGCCGAAGCGCAGCACCGCCAGGTTCGACGCGCCGGTCGAGCGCACGCCGTCGATCTGCTTCTTCTCCGCCGTCTCGATCGCCTCGGCGTAGAGCTTGGACAGCGAGCCGATGTCGGAGACGCAGATGGCCAGGATGCCGGCCAGCGGGCCCAGCCCGACCGCGCGCACGAACACCAGGGCCCAGATCAGCTGGTCGACGCCGCGCAGACCGTCGAACAGCCGGCGGAAGCCGAAGCGCAGGACGCCGAACGGCATGATGTTGCGGGCGCCGAGGAAGCCGAGCGGGATCGCGATCACCGAGGCGATCAGGGTGCCGATGAAGGCCATGGCGATGGTCTGGCCCAGCGCGGCGAAGATCTCGCCGTACTCCCAATCGGCCATGCCGTGCCAGGAGACCATCTGGCCGATGATGACGAACAGCCCGTTGGGGCTGACCAGCCCGCCATAGAGCCGCGCCGGCGAGACATTGAAATACCAGAAGAGGTAGCCGAGATAGCCCAGCGCCAGCAGGAGCAGCGCGGCACGGACCAGCCGCTCGCCCACCGGGCGGCCGAAGGCGCGCGGCAGGGCGGCGCGGGCATGGTCGACATCGATCGGACGAATCCGAGCCAGACGGGTGCCCATCAATGCGCCTCCCGCGAGATGACGACCGAGCGCAGCCGTTCGGAGCCGAGATCGATCAGCGTCACCGCCGCCACGATCATCAGCACCAGGGCGCTCAGCTCCTCGTAATAGTTGAAGCTGACGATGTAGTAGAGCTCCTGCCCGACGCCACCGGCGCCGACGAAGCCGAGCACCGAGGCCGAGCGGATGTTGATCTCCAGCCGCAGCAGCACATAGGACAGGAAGTTCGGCAGCACCTGCGGCAGCACGCCGAAGCGCATGATCTGGACCCAGGTGCCGCCGGCGGCGCGGATGCCCTCCAGCGGCTTGTCGTCGACCGCCTCGTTGACCTCGGAGAACAGCTTGCCCAGCGCGCCGGTGGTGTGCACCGCCATGGCCAGGATGCCGGCCAGCGGCCCGACGCCGTACGCCCAGACGAAGCACAGCGCGTAGACGATGTCCGGCACGCTGCGGCAGATCTCGAGGAAGCGGCGGCTGAGATGGTAGATCCAGTGGCTGCGCACCAGGTTGCGCGAGGCCGGGAAGCTGAGCAGCAGCGCGGCCACTGCCCCCAGCACCGTGCCCATGATCGCCATCTGGGCGGTCTCGAACAGCAGCACGGCGTAGCTGCCGGCACGGTAGTACCAATAGGCGACCGAGCCCTGGGTCTTGCTGTCGGACAGCAGGTCGGCCCAATGCAGCGTCGGCAGGGTGCGCTGGAAGTATTCGCCGATCCGCGGCAGGCCGGCGGCCAGCTTGGACGGGAAGAACTGCCCGACATATCCCCCGACCAGCACGGCGGCGAGGAACAGTGCCAGCCCGACCAGGGTGGCACGGCGACGCTGGCGCGCCAGGGCCCGGCGCCCGGCCTCGAAGGCCGCGACCGGGTCGCGGGGGCGGTCGTCGGTCATGGATGTCATCAGGGGCAGCCGTACAAACGAATGATCTGGCGGAACGATGTCGGGTTCGCCCGAAGGCGAACCCGACCTACGCAGCTCTCGACACCGTCATTGCGAGCGCAGCGAAGCAATCCAGGGCCGCAACAACGGAGGCATGGATTGCTTCGTCGGCTGCGCCTCCTCGCAATGACGGACGAGGAAGCAGGCCGCAGCCCGATCAGCTACGGCGCGCGCTGGCCTCGGTCTCACGCATCTTGATGATGGCCGAGAAGAAGTCGTTGGTGACGGGAGCGAAGCCGGAGCCCGTGCCCTTCTCCACCGCCTCGTAGATGTCCGGATGGTCGACCGGCAGCTTGGTCAGGAACTCCAGCATGTCCTTGCGGAAGGCTTCCGGCAGGGCGGTGCGGGTGGCCCAGGGGCCGTTCGGGATCAGCGTCGACTGCCACAGGATGCGGAGATCCTTCATGTCGAGCATCTTCTTGTCGACCATGCTGCGCAGCGCGCCGCGGCTATAGCCCACCGCCGGGTCGCCCTGGCCGGAGATCCAGGTTACGCCGGCGTCGTACTGGCCCTTCATCACCGCGACCACGCCCTGCTCATGCCCGCCGGCAAAGTTGGTCGAGCCGAAGAACTTGGCCGGGTCGAAGCCCTGGTCCTTGAGCTGGAAGTTCGGGATCAGGTAGCCCGAGGTCGAGTTCGGGTCGGCGAAGGCCAGGGTCTTGCCCTTGAGGTCCTCGATCTTCTGGTAGGGGCTGTCGGACTTGACGTAGAGCACCGAGAAATAGCCGGTCGACCCGTCGTCTTCCTTGGTCACCACCAGCGGCTCGACGCATTTGCAGTCCAACCACAGGCCGGCATAGCCCGAGGCGCCGAATTCGGCGAGGTCGAGCTGGCCCGCCGCCATGCCCTGCATGACGCCGGCATAGTCGGAGGCCGGGTAGAGTTCGACCTTCACGTTGAAGGTGCTCTCCAGCAGCTTCTCGAAGCCGTCGTAGCGCGCCAGCCGGTCGGCGTCGGCCTCGCCGCCGAGGATGCCGACGCGGATGACCGGAACGTCCTTCTTCCAGCTCGGATCGGCCGCCGAGGCGGTGCCGGCCAGGCCGGCGAGAGCGATGGCGGCCGTGGCCGCTGCGAGGATCGTGCGCCGCATGAACATGGGTCTACCCCTTTCCAGTGCATTGTGATTGGACGCCCGGCGCCGCGCCGGGCGCCGTCCGGCTGGAGCTCAGGCCGGGACCAGCTCGCGCTCGCCGGTCCTGGGCTCGATCGCGGTCGAGGTGATGCGCTCGTCGAAGGCCTCGCGCATTCCGTCGACCCCGTAGATCTGCTCGACCACATCCATGGTCAGCGCCTCGGGGGCGCCGTCGAACACCACGCGGCCCCTGGCCATGCCGACCACCCGGTCGCAGTAGTGCCGGGCGGTGTCGAGGGTGTGCAGGTTGACCAGGACGGTGATGCCGTCCTCGCGGTTGATGGCGCGCAGCGCGTCCATCACGATCTTGGCGTTGCGCGGGTCGAGCGAGGCGATCGGCTCGTCCGCCAGCAGCACCTCGGGCTCCTGCAGCAGGGCGCGGGCGATGGCGACGCGCTGCTGCTGGCCGCCCGACAGGGTGTCGGCCCGCTGCAGCGCCGCCGGCGCCATGTCCAGCCGGTCGAGCGCCTGGATGGCGAAGGCCCGCTCGCGCTCGCCGAACTGCTTCAGCAGCGACGGCAGCGTCCAGTGATAGGCGATGCGGCCGAGCAGCACGTTGGTCAGCACGTCGAGCCGGCTGACCAGGTTGAACTGCTGGAAGATCATGGCGCAGCGCGCCCGCCATTCGCGCAGCGCCCGCCCCTTCAGCCGGGTGACGTCGACGCCGTCGAACAGGATGCGCCCGCCGCTGGGGTCGGCCAGGCGGTTGACCAGCCGCAGCAGGGTCGACTTGCCGGCGCCGGAGCGGCCGATCACGCCGACCATCTGCCCCGGGGCGATCGTCAGGCTGACGTCGTCGACCGCGTTCACCGCGCGATAGCTCTTGGTCAGTCCTTCGATCACAAGCTCGGCCATATGGCACACTCCGGTCCGGTCACGGGCAGCGCCGGCCTCGGGAGGCGGACCGGCGACCGTCATCGGCGTGTGTGGCCTAGCAAGGGGAGGTTACAGTCGCGTGATCCCCCTGTGTCGATTCCGTGAATGCAGCCAAGCCTCTGCCCGGGTTGACCTTTTGTCGCAAACGGGCTTGGGTGGCCGCCAAGACGTCCAATCATCAGACGATTCGTGGGAGCCAAACGCCTTGCCCGAGTCCCGTCCGCAGACGATCGCCAAGATCACTTGGCGGCTGATGCCGTTCCTCGGCCTCCTGTACCTGATCGCCTATATCGACCGGCAGAATGTCGGCTACGCCAAGCTGCAGATGGTCGGCGACCTCGGCATCAGCGAGACCGCCTATGGCCTGGGCGCGTCGCTGTTCTTCATCGGCTACTTCCTGTTCGAGGTGCCGTCGAACGTCATCCTGGCCCGGGTCGGCGCCCGGCGCTGGCTGGCGCGGATCATCTTCACCTGGGGCCTGGTCACCCTGGCGCTGGCCTTCACCCAGAACGCCACGATGTTCTACGTCCTGCGCTTCCTGCTGGGCGTCGCCGAGGCCGGCTTCTTCCCCGGCGTGCTGTTCACCCTGACCCTGTGGTTCCCGCAACAGTTCCGCGGCCGCATGATCGGGCTGTTCATGGCCTGGAGCGCGGTCGCCAACGCGGTCGGTTCCACTGTCGGCGGCGCGCTGCTGGACCTCGACGGCGCGTTGGGCCTCAAGGGCTGGGAATGGGTGTTCATCGCCACCGGCATCCCGGCCGTGGTGATGGGCGTGGTCACCTATTTCTTCCTGCCCGACAGCCCGGAGAAGGCAACCTTCCTGGACAGTTCGGAGAAGACCTGGCTGCGCGACGTGCTGGCGCGCGAGAACGCGGAAGGCAAGGTGCAGCACGGCAACCCGTTCGCCGCCCTGCTCGACGGAAGGGTGCTGCTGCTGGCGGTGTTCTACGTCGCCTTCCCGCTCGGGGCCTATGGCCTGAGCTACTGGCTGCCGACCGTGGTGCAGGGCTTCGGCGTGTCGAACACCGTCAACGGCCTGCTGAACATCATCCCCTGGGTCTGCGTCGCCGCCGCGCTGTGGTGGGTGCCGCGCAACGCCGCCCGCACCGGCGACCAGACCTGGCACATCGTGATCCCGGCGCTGGTCGCCGCGGCCTGCCTGGCGCTGAGCGTGGTGGTGCCGGGCAATGCCGCCAAATTCGCCCTGCTCTGCGTCGCAGCGGCCGGCATCTTCGCGCCGCAGCCGGTGTTCTGGTCGCTGCCGCCGACCTTCCTGACCGGCGCCACCGCGGCGGCCGGCATCGCCGCGATCAATTCGGTCGGCAATCTCGGCGGCTTCATCGCCCAGAACGCGGTGCCCTGGATCGGCGACGCCACCGGCAGCAAGCTGGCGCCGATGTGGTTCCTGGCCGCCAGCCTGGTGGTCGGCGCGCTGATGACCTTCGTCGTCCAGGCCGCGCTGCGGCGGCCGAGGGCGGGGTAGCCGCTCAGGCCCCCCGGAACCGCGGCGGGCGGCGTTCGGCGAAGGCGGCCTGGCCTTCGCGGATATCGGCGCTGCGGTAGGCGCCGTCATACAGCGCCGCGGTCTCGGCCGTGTCGGCATCGGCGCCGGCCATCATCGCCTCGACCATCCGCTTGGTCGCCCGCAGGCTCAGCGGCGCCCGCTCGGCCAGGGTGCGGGCGTAGTCCAGCGCCGCGGCCTCGATCGCGTCGTCGGGCAGCACCCGGTCGACCAGGCCGATCGCCAGCGCCTCGGCGGCGTCGAGCAGCCGGCCGGAGAACAGCATGTCCTTGGCCCGGGCCGGCCCCACCGTCGCCACCAGCCGGCGGGTGTCGGCGAAGCTGTAGGCGAGGCCGAGCCGCGACGGGGTGATGCCGAGCCGCGCGGGGACACCGGCGAAGCGCAGGTCGCAGGCCAGGGCCAGGCCGCAGCCGCCGCCGACGCACAGGCCGCGAACCAGGGCGATGCTCGGCCGGTCGAGGCTTTCGACCGCGTGCAGCGCCGCCCGCACCGCCGCGTTGTAGGCCTGGGTCGAGGCCTCGTCGGCAAACACCGTGCCGAATTCATGGATGTCGGCGCCGGCGGAGAAGGCCTGGCCGCCCGCGCCTTCGACGATCACCGCCGCGACCTCGGGGTCGGCATCGATCTCGGCGCACAGCCCGGGCAGCGCGCGCCACATCGCGGCGCTGATCGCGTTGTGGCGCGCCGGCCGGTCCAGCACCAGCCGCGCCAGCCTTCCGTCGCGAAACCATCGGATCGGGGTGTCGGTCATCGGGTCCTCGCCACAGGGCCGGCGAGTGTGTCACCGCGCGACCGCGCCGGGCAATCCCGGGCGGCGCTGAAGTGACACGCCGCCCCCTCCCCCGTCATTGCGGGCGCAGCGAATCCATCCATCGGGCAGCCCATAACGGCGCCATGGATTGCTTCGTCGGCTTCGCCTCCTGGCAATGACGAAGGGGGGCCACCGCATCCGCGCCTCATCGCTTGACTCTTCGTCGTCCACAAATGAGAATGAACGTTCATTCTTATCGAGATCGATCCATGCCCGACGCCCCCCCCCTGTCCCGCCGCGAGGAGAAGCAGCAGCGCATCCTGGAGGCCGCCGCCGACTGCTTCGCCCGGCGCGGCTTCCACGGCACCGGCATGGCCGAGATCTGCGAGGCGGCGGGGATGAGCGCCGGCAACCTCTACCGCTACTTCCCGAGCAAGGAGGCGATGATCTGCGCCCTGGTCGACGTCGAGCGGGAGGAGACGGCGGCGCTGTTCCGGGCGGTGGAGGACACCGACGATCCGCTGGCCGCCATCACCACCCTGCTGGTGCGGTTCCTGACCCTGACCGCCGATGCCTCGGGCCACCGGCTGTGGCTGGAGATCCTGTCGGAGGCGGTGCGCAACCCGCGGGTCCAGGCGGTGCTGGACCGCGGCGACCGCGAGATCCGCGCCGCGCTGGCCCATCTGATCGGCCGCGCCGCCGCCTGCGGCCAGGCCGACCCGGCGCTGGACGGCGACGCCGCCGCGGTCTGGCTGCTGGCCCTGACCGACGGCTTCAGCGTCCGGATCGCCACCGACCCGGCCTATGACATCGCCGCCGGCCTCGCCGCCCTGCCCCAGCTGATCCGCCGCTGCCTTGCCCCAGGTGTGACCCCATGACTGCCCATCCTAATCGCTGGGCCATCCTGCCCGTCGTCTCCGTCGCCCTGCTGCTGGTCGCGATCGACGCCACGGTGCTGCACATCGCGGTGCCGACCCTGACCCTGGCCCTGGGGCCGAGCGCGACCCAGCTGCTGTGGATCATCGACATCTATCCGCTGCTGATGGCCGGGCTGCTGCTGGCCGCCGGCACGCTGGGCGACCGCTTCGGGCACAAGCGGATGCTGCTGCTGGGGCTGGGGCTGTTCGCCCTGGCCTCGGCCGCCTGCGCCTTCGCCCCCGGCCCGGCCTGGCTGATCGCCGGCCGCGCCTTCCTGGCCTTCGGCGGCGCGATGATGATGCCGGCGACGCTGTCGATCATCCGGCTGGTGTTCGACGACCCGCGCGAACGGGCGACGGCGATCGGGGTGTGGGGCGCCGTCGCTTCGGGCGGCGCCGCCTTCGGGCCGGTGGTCGGCGGCGCGCTGCTGGAGCATTTCTCCTGGGGCGCGGTGTTCCTGATCAACGTGCCGATCATCCTGGTCGCCCTGCCCTTCGCCGCCTGGCTGGTGCCGGGCCGGCGCGACGACCGCGGCGGCCATCCCTGGGACCTGCCCGGCCTGGCCATGGCCATGGTCGGGGTGATGGCCTTGGTCTATGCGGTGAAGCAGAGCACGCATGAAGGCGCCGACCCGTGGCTGGCGGCCGCGATCGCGGTGGTGGGCGCGGTGCTGGTGGCCGGCTTCCTGCGCCGCCAGGCCCGGGCCGCGGCGCCGATGATCGACCTCAGCCTGTTCCGCAACCCGGCCATCGCCATAGCCCTCACCTCGGCCATGGTGGCGATGATCGCGGTGGTCGGCTTCGAGCTGCTGCTGAGC
The DNA here is from genome assembly GCF_052115705.1 of Inquilinus sp. 2KB_23. Classification (NCBI taxonomy): domain Bacteria; kingdom Pseudomonadati; phylum Pseudomonadota; class Alphaproteobacteria; order Rhodospirillales; family Rhodospirillaceae; genus Inquilinus; species Inquilinus sp. 2KB_23. The sequence goes on from NZ_JBFRHF010000012.1 coordinate 51,755, forward strand.
CAGCAGCTGCAGCTGGTGCTGGGCCTGTCGCCGCTGCAGGCCGGGCTGCGGCTGGCGCCGGTGCCGCTGGCGTCGTTCCTGGCCTCACCCTTCGCCGGCCGGCTGGCCCACCGCTTCGGCTTCCGCGTCACCGCCACCGCCAGCTTGGGCCTGTCCGCCGCCGGCTTCGCCGCGGTCGGGCTGCTGCCGCCGGGCGAGGTCTCGGCGGCCACGGTCGCCGCCTTCATCGCCATCGGCGCCGGGCTGGGCGCTGCCATGACCGCGGCCTCGACCACGGTGATGAACAGCGCCCCGGCGCACCAGGCCGGCGCCGTCGCCTCGGTCGAGGAGGTGGCCTATGAGCTGGGCGGCGGCCTCGGCGTCGCCCTGTTCGGCAGCCTGATGACGGTGCTGTACCAGCGGCTGATCGCCCTGCCGCCGATGCTGGAGGCCGCGGTGCCGGCGGCGCGCCGGTCGATCGGCGAGGCGCTGATATCGGCGGAATCCCTGGCGGCGCCGGAGTCCGGCCTGGTCGCGGCGGCGGCGCGGGGCGCCTTCTCCGCTGCCTATCAGGGGGCCGCCCTGGCCGCGGCGGCGCTGCTGGCCGCCACCGCCCTGGCCGCGCTGGTCGTCCTGGCCCGGCGGCGGGCGGCGCCGCAACCGGGGTGAGCCGGCCCGGCTATGCCGGCTTGTTGGCGAAGGCCTCGGAGCAGTAGACCGTGTTGCCGCCGGCGAAGACGAAGAACACCACGTCGCGGTCGTTGGTCAGGGCCGTCACGGTGCAGGTGACCGGCACGGCTTCGGCGTCCTTCACCGTCTTGCTGTCATGGCGCTCCCAGACCAGCTTGCGCCCGCCCTCGGGCGTGGCGGTCTCGTGGTCGGGCGGCCCGAGCCCGGCGATCATCTCGGCCGAGGGGTGGTCCTGGTAGGGCGCGATCTGCTGGCCGAAGACCTCGCGGGCGGCGGAGGTCACGCCCTCCACCGTCTGCGGCTCGGCGCAGGCGGCCAGGGCCAGCATCAAGACGACGGCGGAAGCTGTTCTGAGGGACGGCACGCATATCCTCCGGCGACCATGGATCACGACGGTCGCATCGCGATGCCTGTTCCAGCGTGTACACGCTGCTGGGCCGGATGGTCCAGGGGGTCGCCGCCTGCCTACAGCCGTTCCAGCCCGAAGCCATCCAGGTCGCGGTCGGGCATGGCGGAGCGCGACAGCACGTAGATCACGTGGAACGGCCCGTCATCCGGCGCCCTGGCCACCGGCCGGCGGGTGACGGCGAAGCCGGCGGCGCGGGCGCGGTCGACGAAGCCCGGATCCTCGAAGGCCGACCACAACAGCAGGACCCCGTCCGGTTTCAGCCGGGCCGCGAAGGCCGCCAGCCCGGCGGAAGAGTACAGCGCCGAATTCCCCGCCGCCGACAGCGGCTGGGGCCCGTTGTCGACATCGAGGACGATGGCGTCCCAGGCGCCCTCCCCCGCCAAGGCGAGGACGTCGCCGTGGCGGATCCGGACATGGTCGGGCAGCGCATCGAACAGCCGCCGGCCGGTGTGGCGGTCGAACCAGCGGATCACCGCCGCCGACAGCTCGGCCACGGTCACCCGCCCGGCCCCGCCGAGGTGCCGGACCAGGCTGGCCAGGGTGAAGCCGAGGCCGAGGCCGCCGACCAGGATGTCGGGATCGGGGCTGCGCGCCAGCCGGGCGGCGAGTTCGCCCAGGATGTCCTCCGACTGATGGAACGCGCCGTTCATCAGCTCCCAGCCGTCCACCCGGATCATGTGGATGCCGTCGCGCTCATACAGGTCGAACACCGTGCCGTCCTGCGTCGCGCTGTCGAGATGAATCCAGGCCATCGCACCCTCTCCTCCGATCGGAGAGTTGTCGCCGATTCCGGCGGCCGGCGCATCCATCCAGATGCGTCAGAACCCTTCGCGGTACGGCCGCAGATCGACCTCCTGGGTCCAGGCTGAGCGGGGCTGGCGGTGGATCTGCCAATAGGTCTCGGCGATGGCGTCGAGGCCCAGCAGCCCGTCCTCGCCGCGCTCCTCCACCACCCCGGGCCGCGCCCGGCGCAGGCGGTCGCCGTCGATGCCGCCATCGATCACGACATGGGCGACATGGAGACCCAGCGACCCGTATTCCCGCGCCATGCTCTGGCCGAGCATGCGCAGGCCCGCCTTGGCCGCGGAGAAATGGGCATAGCCCGGCTTGCCGCGCAGGCTGGCCGAGGCGCCGGTGAACAGAACCGTGCCGCGGCCGAGCGGCACCATCCGCCGCGCCGCCTCGCGCCCGACCAGGAAGCCGGCGAAGCAGGCCACCCGCCAGAACTGCTCGAACTGGTCGGCCGAGATCTCGCGGAAGTCGACGCGCTGGTTGTTGCCGGCGTTGAACACCACCAAATCGGCCGGGTCGCGCCCCTCGCCCGACGCCATAGCGCGGTCGAACAGGCGGACCACCAAATCCTCGCGGGTCAGCTCGACCAGCGCGGCCTCGGCGCTGCCACCGGTCAGCCGGATCGCCTCGGCCACCCGCTCGATCCGTTCCGGCGACCGGCCGGCGACCAGCACGTGGTAGCCCTCGGCGGCGAAGCGGCGGCACAGCGCGGCGCCGAGGCCGAGTTCGGCCCCGACACCGGCGACGACGGCGGTCGGGCGGCTCATGGCTGGCCTCCCCGTCCCCGGAACCAGGCGCCGGAGCCGATCGCCGCCAGCAGCAGCACGCCATAGGCGACCAGGCCGAGCGACAGCGCCGCGAACAGCCCGTCCAGCGACCCGGTCAGGCGCAGCGCCAGCCAGCCGCCGACCAGCACGATGGCGATGCGCAGGCAGCCGCCCAGCAGCGGCCAGAACAGCCGGCCCGCGCCCTGCGAGGCGAAGTAGAGCGACAGGCCCATGCCGAAGAAGCCATAGGCCGGGCCGACGATGCGGAGATAGGCGCTGCCGGTCTCGAGCATGCGGGGGTCGGCGCTGAACAGCGACAGCCAGGCCTGCGGCCAGATCGCGGCGGCCAGTCCGATGGCCTCGGTCACCGCGAAGGCCATGGCCGCGCCGGTCAGGGCGATGCGCAGCGCCCGGTCGCGCTGGCCGGCGCCGATATTGGTGCCGACCAGCGCCAGCACCGGCGCGCCGAGGCCGAAGACCAGCGGGATCAGCAGGTACTCCAGCCGCGCCCCGGTGCCGAAGCCGGCGACGGCGTCGACCCCCGCGGTCGCCGCCACCAGCGAGGTGGCGAAGACGATAGCGATGTTGGTCTGCACCGAGGTGATGGCGCCGACCGTGCCGATCCCCAGGATGCCGCGGAACAGCGGCCAGCGCAGGCGCGACCGGCGCAGCCGCGCCAGGTTCCGCCCCGACAGGATGTACCAGCCCAGCACCGCGGTGCCGGCGAGGTAGTAGATCACCACCGCGACGCCGCCGCCGGCGATGCCCAGGGCGGGGAACGGCCCGATGCCGAAGATCAGCAGCGGCGACAGCGGCACCAGGAACACGACGCCGCCGCAGGTCACCAGGGCCGGCACCAGCATGTTGCCGGTGCCGCGGATCACGCTGGCCAGCCCGTTCATCAGCCACAGCAGGACGCAGCCGGCGAAGACGACGTTGGAGTAGAGCAGCGCGGCCTCGAGCTCGCCCCCGCCGCCGCCGAGCAGGCGATAGATCGGCCGGCCGAACACCAGCATCACCGTCGCGAACACCAGGCCGAGCACGATGTTGATCACCACCGCGTGCAGCACCAGCGCGTCGGCCTCGTCGCGGCGGCCGCCGCCGATCGCCCGGGCGATCAGCGAGGCGATGCCGCCGCCGATGGAGCCGGCCGACAGCATCTGCATCAGCATGACCGGGGGGAACACCAGGGCCATGCCGGCCAGGGCGTCGGTGCCGAGATGCGACACCCACCAGGTCTCGATCAGCCCGGTCGAGGCCTGGGCCAGCATCACCAGCACGTTCGGCCAGGCCAGCCGCAGGATGGTCGGCACGATCCGCCCCTGCAGCAGCATCAGCGTGCGGGCGCTGTGGACGACCGGGGGCGGGGGCCCAGCCGGCGCCGCGACCGCTGTCGCGGCGCCGCTGGCGGCGTCGACCGTCACGGAAGCATCAATGCGCATCGGCCGAGGGTCCTTTGGGGGGCGCAACCTTGCGCATCAGGGGCACGGTGACGGTGGCGATCGCCAGGCAGGCGAACAGCACCATGAAGGCGTCGGAATAGGTCAGGGTCTGGGCTTCGCGCATGGTCAGCGACCACAGCAGCTGCAGCGCCGCCTGGTGGCCGCGCTGGGCGTCGCCACCCAGCGCCGCGGTCTGGGCCACGGTGACCTGCTGCAGCAGTTGGGTCATCGCCGGGTTGGCCGGGGTCAGGTTTTCGGCCAGGCGCAGGAAGTGCAGGTTGGTGCGGTCGTTCAGGATGGTGGCGCAGCCGGCGATGCCGATGGCGCCGCCCAAATTGCGCATCAGGTTGAACAGGCCGGAGGCCAGCTTCAGCCGGTCCGGCGCCAGCCCGCCCAGGGTCAGCGTCACCGTCGGCGCCACCGCGAATTGCTGGGAGAAGCCGCGCAGAGCCTGGGGCAGCAGCAGCTCGCGCCAGCCCCAGTCATGGGTGATCGGGGTGAAGTTCCACATCGACACGGTGAAGCAGGCCAGGCCGAACATCAGCAGCCAGCGCAGGTCGATGCGGCGGGCGCACCAAGTGTAGACCGGGATCGCCATCACCTGGAACACGCCGGTCGAGAACACGGCCAGGCCGATCTCGAGCGCGCTGAAGCCGCGGACCCGGCCGAGGAACAAGGGCGTCAGGTAGATGGTCGAGAACAGGCCGATGCCGGTGACGAAGGAGAAGAAGCAGCCCAGCGCGAAGTTGCGGCTCTTCAATGCCCGCAGGTCGACCACCGGCCGTTCGAAGGTCAGGCTGCGCCAGATGAAGAGGATCCCGCTGATGCCTGCGATCCAGGCGGTGGCGCGGATGGTGTCGTCGCCGAACCAGTCCCAGCGCGGCCCCTCCTCCAGCGTGTATTCGAGGCAGCCGAGGAACAGCGCCATCAGCACCATGCCGGGATAGTCGGCGCCGCGCAGCAGCGACAGGTCGGGCTTGTCGATCCGCACCAGCAGCGGCACCGCCACGGTGATGAAGATGCCGGGCACCAGGTTGACGAAGAACAGCCAGTGCCAGGAGTAGTTGTCGGTGATCCAGCCGCCGATGGTCGGCCCCAGCGTGGGCGCCAGCGACGACAGCGCGCCGATGGTGGCGGCGGCCACCACCACCTTGGGGCCCTTGAAGAAGGCGAAGGCCGCGGTGAACACGGTCGGGATCATCGAGCCGCCGAGGAAGCCCTGCAGCGCCCGGAACGCGATCATGCTGTTGATGTCCCAGGCCCAGCCGCACATCAGGCTGGTGACGGTGAAGCCGGCGGCCGAGACGCTGAACAGCCAGCGCGTCGACATCACCCGCGACAGCCAGCCCGACAGCGGGATGACGATGATCTCGGCTATGAGGTAGCTGGTCTGGACCCAGGCGGTCTCGTCCGAACCGGCGGACAGGCCGCCGCCGATGTCGCGCAGCGAGGCCGAGACGATCTGGATGTCGAGCAGGGCGATGAAGAAGCCGATGCACATCACGCCGAAGGCGAAGATCTTACGGCCCGGCGACAGCTCGTCGATCGGCGTGGTGGCGGCGCTCATTGCCCGGCGCTTCCCGTGCGCTCGTCGACATCGGCCGTCACCGACAGGCCGGGGCGCAGGCGGCCGAGCACCGAGGCGTCGCCGTCCAAGAGGATGCGGACCGGCACGCGCTGGACGATCTTGGTGAAGTTGCCGGTGGCGTTCTCCGGCGGCAGCACGCTGAACTGGGCGCCCGTCGCCGGCGCCAGGCTGGCGACATGGCCGCGGAAGGTCTCGCCCGGCAGGACGTCCGCGACCACCGTCGCCGCCATGCCCGGGCGCATCGCCGCCAGCTGGTTCTCCTTGAAGTTGGCGTCGACCCACAGCCCGGTGGCCGGCACGATCGCCAGCAGCTGCGACCCGACCGTGGCATAGGCGCCGGTCTGGGTGCTGCGGTTGCCGATGGTGCCGTCGATCGGCGCCCGGATCTCGGTGTAGCCGAGGTTCAACTGCGCCGTGTCGCGGTCGGCGACGGCCGCGGCCAGCGCCGCCCGGGCCTGCTGCTTCTGGGTGTCGATGACGTCGAGCTGGCGCTGCGCCGCCTCGAGCGTCGCCTGCACCCGCAGGCCGTCGGCCACCGCCTGCTTGTAGTCGGCATCGGCCTTCTGGAAGGTCTGCACCGAAGCAAACGACTTGGCCGACAGCAGCTGGTAGCGGGCCTGGTCGTCGCGGGTGCGGACGATCTCGGCATCGGAGGCCGCGATGCCGGCCTGGGCCTGGGCGATCACCGCCTGCTGCAGCCGGTAGGTGGCGTCGAGATTGGCCAGGGTCGCGTTCTGCTGCGCCACCGCGGCATCGGCCTTGGCCAGGGCGGCGCGGTAGTCGCGGTCGTCCAGCTTGACCAGCAGGTCGCCGGCATGCACCGCCTGGTTGTCGGTGACCGCGAGCTGGGCGACGAAGCCCGCCACCTTGGGCGCGATCACCGTGACGTCGCCGCCGACATAGGCGTCGTCGGTGCTCTGGATGAAGCGGCCGACCGTCCACCAGTCATAGCCATACCAGCCGCCGCCCAGCACGATCGCCACGGCCAGCGCCGACAGCGCCAGGCGCTTCTTCGTCAGCTTCGGGCGCGGCCTGGCCTGCACCTGGGCCGGCGGGGCGGTGATGTCGCGGTCGAGGACGATGGCGTTCATGACGCCGTCTCCACCCGGGGGGCGTCGACGCGGGCCAGCCGGCCCCGCGTCCGCTCATTGGCGGCGGGGCCGGCCGCGGGCTTGAAGTCGCGCGGGCCGATCGGCCGGCCGCTGATGCGGTCGACCAGGACCGGGTCGGCCACGGCGCCGGTCTCGCGGTCGACCAGCTGCACGCTGGTGCCTTCCGGGGCGAAATGCCGGTTGCCCCAGGCCACCAGCGACCACACCACCGGGCGGAAATCCCGGCCGATCGCGGTCAGCACATATTCGTCGCGCGGGGGCTTCTCACTGTAGCGGCGGCGTTCCAGCAGGCCCGATTCGACCAGCGCGTTCAGGCGCCGGGTCAGCATGCTGGGGGCGATGTCCAGGCTCTTCTGGAACTCGTCGAACCGGGTCATGCCGTAGAAGGCGTCCCGCAGGATCAGGATGCTCCACCACTCGCCGACCCGTTCCAGGCTGCGGGCGATGGGGCACTGCATGTTGCCAAAGCTCTTGTGCTGCATGGCGCTGCCGTGGCGTTATCGTTGAATGATGATCGTCATATAGACCAGTTACTATCATTATGCAAGTCACTTCCGCAGGCGGACGGAATCGAAACGGCCGGGGCTGGAGCCCCGGCCGTGCACCGGTCCGGTCGCTGGAAGGACGGCCTGCAGCCGCCGCCCTCCCTGTTGCGAGACTTTTCAGAACGGCCTTCCCCCTTCCGCTGTCATTCCCGCGAAAGCGGGAATCTCTCGCGGATCAATAGGCTGCGAGATCCCGCTTTCGCGGGGATGACGAGTCGGGGGTTTCTGAAAGGGTCTCTATTGCGCGATGGGCTTGAGGGTCCGGAGATAGGCGGTGATTGCGCCGATATCCTGGTCGCTCATCGTCGCCAGATAGGGCCAGGGCATCGGCGGCGCGAGATGCGAGCCGTCGGGCCGCACGCCCTTGGTCAGGGCGTCCGCGATCTGCCCGTCGGTCCACGCCCCGATGCCGAATTTCGGGTCGGGCGTGATGTTCGGGGTGATGATCCCCGCGTCGCCCACCGGCACGCCGCCGGCGCCCAGGAGGCTGGTGTCGATCCGGCCGTTCGCGTCGCGCGGGGTGTGGCACAGCATGCAATGCCCCATCTGCGCGAGGTAATGGCCATAGGCGACCTTGTCCGACGGATCGGGGTCGGGGATCGCCCCGACCGGGCCGCCATATCCCGGCGGCGTCGGCTGCCGGTACGACGAGGCCGGGACCTGGTTGCGCACCGGCGCGAGGGACTGGAGATAGGCGGCGATGGCATAGGCGTCGCGATCCGACATCCCGCGGTAGAACGCCACCGGCATCGGCGGCCGCAGCACCTTGCCGTCGGGGGTCACGCCCTCGCGGATGGCGGTGACGATCTGATCGGCCGTCCAGCTGCCGAGCCCGGTGTCGCGATCCGGCGTGAGGTTGGGCGGATAGGCCGTGAAGGCCGGCGAGGCTATGGCGTTGCCGCCGGAGAGCGGCGGCCCGGACACCGTGCCCTCGGGCTGCTGCGGCGAATGGCAGTTGCCGCAACTGGCGATGCCGTTGACGAGATAGCGCCCCCGCTCCACCGGGGTCTCCGCCGCGGAGGGCTGGATCAGGGCAGCGGCAGCGGCGAACAGCGCTGCAAAAACGACGGTCCTGGGCACGGTTTGTCCTCGGCTGAAGGTCGGGTCGTCAGCCGATTTCTTGGCGCCAAGCGCGTCTGTCCGAGCTTCGCGCCGGATGGGAAGGTGGTGATCCGCGAAACCGGCCCGACATTGCGAGGCGATCGGCCGTGGGCGGACGATATGGAGGGATTGTCACCGCACGATGACAATAAAGGCGCGAAGCGTTACGAATAAAATGTGGCCTTTATGCAATCGATAATGCCGATACTGTAGGTTGGGTTCGTTCTTGCGAACCCAACACCGGCCCCGGCGGCGCGATGTTGGGTTCGCGATGGCGAACCCAACCTACATCCGTGATCAGCCCCGCACCGCCGCCGAAGCCGGCCCTTCGCGGCCGGACAGGTCGCGGGCGCGGACCCGGTACCAGCCGCCGGGCGACGGCACCGCATGCAGGTACATGGTCGACAGCAGGCCGGCCGGGTTGACCACCTGGAACGGCCCGTCCTCGGCCTCGCCCCACAGCACGTCGAACAGCTGGACCTGGCCGCCCGCCGGCGCGTCCCAGAACAGCACCTGGTTGGTGCTGCCGTTCAGCCCGCGATAGGCCTGCCGCCGCAGGTTGGCTGGCGCCTCCGACGGCGGCTTCGCTTCCCGCGCCACCACCACCAGCGCCACCGAGGGCAGCAGCAGGGTCAGGTCCAGCGCCAGCCGGCCGTCGGCCCGGACCTCGACCCGGCGCACCGTCAGCGCCGGCTCCTGCGCCTGGCGCAGCGCCGCCAGCTGCTCGGCATTCGGCAGGTTCAGCGCCGCCAGCTGGTCCGCATTCGACTCGTTGGCGAGGGCCTGGGCTTCCCAGACCGAGAACGGGTCGCCCTTGTCCTGCGCGATCTCGAAGATGCCGACGCTATGCCGGCCGGGCTCGAGGCCGGCGATCTCCAGCGTCACGGCGCTGGCGCCGGAGCGCCAGATGCGGTCGACGCTGTTGTACAGCAGCACGGCGCCGCCCTCGGCCGAGGGCGTGGCGATGACGCCGAGGCCGGTGCGGTCGGGGTCCAGCGCGCCCGGCGCATCGACCCGGCTGTCGCCCAGCAGAGCCAGCAGCTCCATCACCGTCAGCCCCGGCTTCTTGACGTAATCGAAGGGTTCGGGGTTGGCGCGCCGGGCGGCCAGCGCCGCGAGGTCGGTGACCCAGTCGCGCTGGGCCGCGTCGAACTGCCGGGCGCCGAAATAGGCCAGGTGGGTGCGCTGGCCCCAGCGGCCGAGGAAGCCGTTGTCGTTGCTGAGGATGTCGTAGTCGACGCCCTCGGCCTCGACCAGCAGCCGCTGGTGCTGGTCGATCACCTTGGCGATCAGCCCGGCGAAATACGGCATGGCGTGCCAGGTGTGGTAGATCTCCCAGCCGATCTGCGGGTCGCATTCATTGTTGATGAAGGGCAGCCCGGCGAAGCGCGGATGGTGCTCGCGGACGTAATTCACCGCCTCCATCTCGTGTCGGCAGATGCCGACCGTGTCCGGCGTCAGGTCCTCGGCATGCTTGACCGCCCCCTTCTCGTGCACCGAGATGAAGTCGAGCCGCACCCCGGTCTCGCCGGTGAAGTAATTAGTGCCGGTGTCGCAATGGGCCAGGAAGCTGCGGAAGATCGGCGGCACCCGCCGCGCCACGCCAGGCCCGCCCAGGCGCAGCGCCGGATCGACCGCCTTCAGCCCTTCCGAGCAGGCGTCGTAATAGTTGTTGAACGCGACCTCGCCGCCGAGCTTCCACCAGATGTCCGGCTCGTTCCAGGTCTCGAAATACCAGGTCCGCACCTCCTCAGCGCCGTAGCGCTCGATGCAGCGCCGGGCCAGGGCCTCGACCAGGTCGCGCCAGTGGCGCACCTGCGCATCTTCGTTGAAGTCGGTGTACAGCTTGCCGGGGTTGCCCATCAGCTCGAAGAACGGCCGCAGCCGGTGTTCGACGATCGTGTCCAGCGCCTGGTCCAGCAGCGACCAGTCATAGGCGCCGAGCCGGTCGGCCTTCACCAGGTCGAGCATGTAGTGGACGCGGAGGTATTCGATGCCGCGGTTGGGCACGGCGCCGAGCTGGGCCAGAGCCTGCCGCATCTCCGGCTCCAGCAGCAGCTCCGCCGGCGAGAAGCCGGTGCTGCGCCAGAAGCGCTTCCACGGGCGGGCGGGGCCGTTCAGGTCGACCCGGATCGGGGTGGCGGTCACAAGCGTCTCCTTGGTCTCCGCTCTCGGGAGCGGCTTATTCACACGAGCGCAATCGGATTGCCTCTCCCGCTTGCGGGAGAGGTCGGAGACGCGAAGCGGCTCCGGGTGAGGGCTCTTTGTCGAGGCCTGGGCCCGCCCTCACCCGGCCGTCCTGCGGACGTCCGACCTCTCCCGCCAGGCGGGAGAGGCAACGCAAAATCAACCGCCCGATCCCTTTGCGGCCGGGCGGCTAGACGGAGGCGAGAAGGCCGCCATCGACATAGATGATCTGGCCGTTGACGAAGTCGGAGGCGGCGGAGGCGAGGAACACCGCGGCGCCGCCCAGCTCGTCGGGATGGCCCCAGCGGGCCGCGGGGGTGCGGCGTTTGACGAAGGCGTCGAACTCCGGGTCGTCCATCAGCGCGCGGTTCAGCTCGGTGGCGAAATAGCCCGGACCGATGCCGTTGACCTGGATGTTGTGGCGGGCGAATTCGACCGCGAGGTTGCGGGTCAGCATCCTGAGCGCGCCCTTGGCCGAGGCATAGGGCGCGATGCTGGCGCGACCCAGCTCGCTCATCAGCGAGCAGATGTTGATGATCTTGCCGGCCTGGCGCTCGACCATGCCGGGCAGCACCGCCTTGGCGGCGACGACGCTGCCGATCAGGTGCACGTCCAGGATCATCCGCCAATCCTCGATCGCGAAGTCGAGGAACGGCTTGCGCAGCTGGACGCCGGCATTGTTGACCAGGATGTCGATCGCCCCGAAGGCCTGCGCCGCCGCAGCGATCGCGGCACCCGCGGCCTCGGCGTCGGTCAGGTCGAAGCGGGCGGAATGGACGTCGATGCCCTCGCCCTTCAGCTTGGCGACGGCCGCGGTCAGCCCGGCCTCGTCCCGGCCGTTCAGGATCACGGTGGCGCCATGGCGGCCGAGGGCGGCGGCGACCGCCAGGCCGAGGCCGCGGGAGGAGCCGGTGACCAGCGCCCGCTTGCCGGTGAGGTCGAACAGAGGGGTCATCGGAACTTCTCCCGCATCGCCTGGATGCCGGGGATCCGGTCCATCAGATGGGCGTGCGCGGGATCGAAATACTGCACCAGGCCGCGCTCCGTCTTCCCCACCATCACCGTGAAGATGTAGGCGCGGTGGCCGGGCGAGGTCACGGTGGGGTGGTAGCCGCGGTCGACCGTGAAGGTGTCGCCGTCGCGGGTCAGGAAGGCCTGGGGCTCGCCGCTGTCCTCATAGATCAGCTGCGCCCCGAAGCCGGTCGGCGGGTCGTAGCGGAAATGGTACAGCTCGTCATGCGCGGTCTGCTGCACGCCGCCCGGGCCCGACACGTCGGTGTCGTGCCTGTGCGGGGGATAGCCGTTCCAGCAGCCATCGTCGGCGTAGAGCTCGCTGACCAGCAGCCGCCCGGTCCGCCCCTGCCCGTTCTGGCCGAGGATGTGGAAGATGCGGCGGTGGCTGTGGGTGCCCAGCGAGCCGACATCGACGATCGCCACCTCCTCCGGCGGGATGCGGAAGGCGGCGTGGCGCTCGGTGCTGACGCCGCCGCCGATCGCGACCTCGGCCGGGGCTGCGCCCGCCCCCGCCTTGGCGACGATGCGGATGGCGCTGCCGACCGGGGCGTAGACCGAATCCGCCGGGCCCGACCAGATGTCGGCGCGGCGGCCCACGGCGGCGAAGCTTTCGCCGTCGACCGTGATGTCGACGGTGCCGGACAGCACCGCGACAATGCTCTCATGCCGCGGCAGCGCGGTCTCGAACACCTCGCCGGGCGCCAGCCGCACCAGGTTGAAATGCACGCTGGCCATGCGCGGGTCGTGGTTCAGGATCGGCCGGTTGCCATTGTCGTGGCGGCGGATGATGTCAGGCATGTGCGACCTGTGGGTTCGGATCGGAGAGGACGCCGCGGAGATCGAGGTCGGCGGCGTAGTGGCAGGCGGCGACATGGCCGCCGAACTCCTGCAGCGGCGGCGCGGTGGTGCGGCACAGCTCGGTGGCGAAGCGGCAACGGGGATGGAAGGCGCAGCCCGAGGGCCGGTTGGCGGGGTCCGCCACCTCGCCCTTGAGATGGATGCGCTGGCGCTGCCGCTGGCGCCGCGGATCGGGCACCGGCAGCGCCGACAGCAGCGCCTCGGTGTAGGGGTGGCGCGGCCGGGCGTAGAGCGCATCGATCGGCGCGCTCTCGACGATCTGGCCGACATACATCACCACCACGCGGTCGCAGATGTACTGGATGACGCTGAGGTCGTGGCTGACGAACAGGTAGGTCAGCCCGAACTCCTCCTGCAGGTCCTTCAAGAGGTTCAGGGTCTGGGCCCGGACGCTGACGTCCAGCGCCGACACCGCCTCGTCCAGGATCACCAGCCGCGGCCTTGTGGCCAGCGCCCGGGCGATGCCGATGCGCTGGCGCTGGCCGCCGGAGAAGGCGTGCGGGTAGCGGCCGGCGGATTCGGGCTGGAGGCCGACCCGCTCGAGCAGGCCGGCGACGATGCCGGGAATCTCGCGCCCGGTCGCCAGGCCGTTGACCCGCAGCACCTCGCTGATGATGTCGACCACGGTCATGCGCGGGTCGAGCGAGGCCTGCGGGTCCTGGAACACGAAGCGCAGATCGGTGCAGTAGGGCCGCCGCTGCCGCTCGCTCAGGGCCGCCAGGTCGACCGCCCGGCCCTGCGGGTCGCGATAGGCGATGGTGCCGGCGCTGGGCTTGTGGGCGCCCAGGATGCAGCGGGTCACGGTCGACTTGCCGCAGCCGGATTCGCCGACCACGCCCAGGGTCTCGCCCTGACGGATGTCGAAGGACACGCCGGCGACGGCGCGGACCGGCCGGGCCTTGCCGGACCCGAACAGCTTCGCCCGGGGCGCGAACACCATCTCGAGGTCGCGCACCTCGACCAGGTTGCCGGGGGCGAGGTCAACCATGCACGGCACTCCTGGAGGCGGCGCTCCTGGCCGGGGCGGGCTTGGCCTGTTCCAGCAGCACGCAGCTCGCGGTGCGGCCGGCCCCCAGCGCGATGTCCGGCGGCTCGCGCTGGTCGCAGACGCCCGGGATGGCGTGGTCGCAGCGCGGATGGAAGGGGCAGCCGGTGGGGCGGGCGAAGGCCGAGGGCACCATGCCGCGGATCGCCGCCAGCCGGTGCACCCGCTGCCGCGACAGGGTCGGCACCGATTTCAGCAGTGCCTGGGTGTAGGGGTGGCGCGGGTCGTGGAAGATGTCGTCGACCGGCCCGCGCTCGACCACCTTGCCGAGATACATCACCGCCACCTGGTCGGCGACATCGGCCACCACGCCGAGGTCATGGGTGATGAACAGGATCGACAGGCCGTGTTCCGCCTGCAGCTTCTTGAACAGGTCGAGGATGTTGGCCTGGGTGGTGACGTCGAGCGCCGTGGTCGGCTCGTCGGCGATGATCAGCCGGGGGCCGCAGGCCAGCGCCAGGGCGATGCAGACCCGCTGGCGCATGCCGCCGGAGAACTCGAAGGGGTAGCTGTCCAGCCGTTCCGCCGGGCGCGGGATGCCGACATCGTTCAGGCACTCCAGCGCCCGGGCCCGCGCCGCCTTGCGGTTCAGCCCGAGATGCTGGCGGATCACGATTTCGATCTGCTGGCCGATGGTGTGCACCGGCGACAGCGCCGCCATCGGCTCCTGCGACACCAGCGAGATCTCGGCCCCGCGGATGGCGCGGATCGCCGGCCCGCGCGGCGGCAGCGCGCCGATGTCGACCTGCTGCCCGGCGGCGTTGCGGTAGAGGACGCGGCCGCGGGTGATCTTCATCCGGTCGGGCAGCAGGTTCATCAGCGCCCGGCCGGTCAGGCTCTTGCCCGATCCGGATTCGCCGACGATGCACAGGGTCTTGCCGGCCGGCATCTCGAAGCTGATGCCGTCGACCGGGCGGATGATCCCGTCATCGGTGCCGATCTGCACCTGCAGGTCCTCGACCCGCAGCAGGATCCCGTCGTCCGGCGCCGCCACAGGGCGGGGATCAGTTGTAGGGGTCGGCGGCATCACGGATCCCATCACCCAGGAAGTTGAGGGCCAGCACGGCGATCACGACGGCGATGCCGGGGATGAACAGCCAGGGCGCGGTGGTGACGGCCAGCAGGTTCTGCGCGTCCTTCAGCAGCACGCCCCAGCTGATCACCGGCGGCTTGAGGCCGATGCCGAGGAAGCTGAGCGAGGTTTCGGCCAGGATCATGGCCGGGATCGCCAGCGTCACCGAGGCGATGATGTGGCTGGTGAAGGACGGCACCATGTGGCGCCAGATCACCCGCTGCTGCGAACAGCCGTCCAGCCGGGCGGCCAGCACGAAATCCTCGGTCCTGAGCGCCAGGAAGCGGCCGCGCACCACCCGCGCCAAATCGGTCCAGCCGATCAGCGACAGGATCACCGTGATCCAGAAATAGACCATCAGCGGCGCGATGTTGGTCGGGATCGCAGCGGCCAGCCCCATCCACAGCGGGATGGTCGGGATCGACTTGAGGAGGTCGATGGTCCGCTGCACCACCTCGTCGACCCAGCCGCCGCAATAGCCGGACAGGCCGCCCAGCAGGATGCCGAGGAACAGGCTGATGCCGACCCCGACCAGCCCGATCGACATCGAGATCCGGGCGCCGTGGATGGTCAGGGACAGCACGTCGCGGCCCAGCCGGTCGGCACCCCAGAGGTAGAAGGGCTGCTTCGGGTCGACCGGGCCGATCAGGTGCCGGTCCCACGGGATCAGGCCCAAGAGGTAATAGGGCTCGCCCTTCACGAACAGCCCGACCGGGATCACCGCCTTGGGGTCGCTGACATAGACACGCTGCACCGTCAGCGGGTCGACCGTGCTCTTGATGCCGTTGACATAGGCCAGCACGAAGTTGCCCTGGGCGTCGTGGCCGCCGAATTTCAACAGCTGCGGCGGCGCGTAGGTGTAGCGCGAATTGTAGGTCTCGGGCCCGGTCGGCGCGATGATCTCGGCGAAGGCCGCGACCAGGTAGATCGCGATCACCACCAGCCCGCTCCACCACGCCAGGCGGTGGCGGCGGAAGCGGCGGTAGATCAGCGCCCACTGGCCCTTCTCGGCGGTGGACCGGCGGCGCGGGACGGCGCCGGGTTCGGCGGCAATGGTCATGGCGTCCCCCTCAGCCGTGCCGCACGCGCGGGTCGAGCCACGCCAGCAGCAGGTCGGAGATGAAGCTGCCGAGCACGGTCAGCGCGCTGAGCATCAGGATGAAGGACCCGGCGAGGTACATGTCCTGGGTCAGCAGGGCGCCCAGCAGCAGCGGCCCTGCCGTCGGCAGGCTGAGCACGACCCCGACGATGACGGTGCCGGAGACCAGGTTGGGCAGGATCCAGCCGATGGTCGAGACGAAGGGGTTGAGCGCGACCCGGACGGGATAGCGCAGCAGCACCGTCATCTCCGGCAGCCCCGCCGCCCGGGCGGTGGTGACATAGGGCTTGTTCAACTCGTCCAGCAGGTTGGCCCGCATGATCCGGACCAGGGAGGCGGTGCCGTGCACCGCCAGCACCAGAACCGGCAGGTACAGGTGCAGCATCAGGTCGCCCAGCTTGCCCCAGCTCCACGGCGCGTTGATGTATTCGGCCGAGAAGAAGCCGCCGGTGTCGGCGCCGAGATAGCGCGACATCACGAACATCAGCACCAGCGCCAGCAGGAAGCTGGGGATCGCCAGGCCGAGGAAGCTGAGGAAGGTGACGATGTAGTCGAGCGCCGAGTAGCGCCGCACCGCGCTGTAGATGCCGACCGGCAGCGACAGCCCCCAGGTCACGATCAGGGTGATGAAGGACAAGAGTAGGGTCATGCCCAGCCGGTCCCACAGCAGCGAGGAGACCGGGCGGTTCCATTCGAAGGACTGGCCGAAATCGCCTGAGGTGACGATGTTCGAGATCCAGCGCCAGTACTGCACGTACCAGGGCTGGCCCAGCCCGTACTGGGCCCGCAGCGATTCCAGCATCGAGGCGTCGACCGACCCGCCCTGTTCGGAGTAACGGGCGATGTAGCTGGTCAGGAAGTCGCCCGGCGGCAGCTGGATGACGATGAAGACGATGACCGACACCGCGGCCAGTGTCACCGCCATGTAGACCAGTCGGCGCAGCAGGAAACGGAGCATCACAGCCTCGGATGTTCGCAGGCGGCCCGGGCTGTCCCGGGCCGCGCCCGCAAGACCTGTCTCACTCGTAGAAGTAGGTTTCCGGATTGGTCGGCCCCGGCGTCAGGTAGAACACGGTGTCCGGCATCTCGTCGGGCACGTTCTTCATGTTGGTCTTCACCACGCCGACATTGTCCGGCTGCATCACCGTGCCGATCACCCAGAACTGGTCGCGGGTGATGGCCAGGATCTTCTTCATCACGTCGAGCTGGCGGGCGGTGGTCGGCTGGGCCTTCAGCTCCTCATACAGCTCCTGCTGCTCGCGGGCGGGGCCGGTCGGCTCGATCGCGTTGGGGTCGTTCGGGTTCTGGAACCAGATGCCCCAGGCCGAGCCGAAGGCCGACTGGTTCTCGGCCGGGAAGTACCATTTCGGGTCGAGCAGCCCGAGGAAGTCGTAGCCGCCGCCGCCGAGCCAGACCAGGCCCTGCTGGTCGTTGGCCAGCTGGCGGGCGAAGATGAAGGACTGCTCGATCGCCTTCACCTGCATGTCGATGCCGACATCGCGCCAGTACTTGCGGATCAGCTCCAGCGCGTCGACATGGTATTTGCGCGAGGCCAGGGCATCGATGGCGAAGGAGATGCGCTTGCCGTCGGGGCCGAGGCGGAAGCCGTCCGAATCCTTCTTGTCGAAGCCGGCGGCGTCGAGCAGCTGGTTGGCCTTGGCCGGATCGTATTCGGTGTACTGGGTGGCCATGGTCTCGTCGTACAGCGCCATGTCCGGCCGCGGCGCCGCCTGGTAGGGCCGCGACAGCCCGGCATAGATCAGCTCGTTCAGCTCGTCGCGGTTGATCGCCAGCGATAGGGCGACGCGGAAGTCGCGGTTCTGGAACACCTTCTGCAGGTTCTCGTCCTTCACCGTCTGGTTCAGGCAGATCAGCATCGAGTTGGAATAGGCCGGCCGCGCCCGGAACAGGCGGTAGCCGCCCTGCTCGCGGTGCTGGGCCAGCACCGCCTGGGTCTCGATGCCGTCGAGGCCGAGCGACTGCATGTCGAGGTCGCCATTGATCGCCTTCAGCACCAGGCCCTGGGTGTCGCCGACCACGTCATAGGTGACGCGGTCGATATAGGGCAGCTGGTTGCCCTCGGGGTCGACCTCGAAGAAGTAGGGGTTGCGCTCGGCCACCACCTGGGTGGTGCCGCTGTAGGGCACCGTCAGCATCCAGGGGTCCAGCACCGGGCGCCCGAGGTCGCGCCAGCGGCTGGCGTTCTGTTGCTGCGTCTTGTTCTGGAACAGGGTCACCCAGTTCGGCACGCCGGCGGCCTTGACCAGGGCGTCGATGCCGTCCGGGTTGTACTTCTTGTGGAAGGTCTCGAGGTAATGGCGCGGCGAGGCGGCCAGGATGTCCGACCCCAGCTGCGCCGCCATGGTCGGCAGGAACATGCCGTTGGGCTTGCTGAAGGTGAAGCGCACGGTCTCGGCGTCGAGCTTCTCGACTGTCACCGGCTTGCCGCCGGTCTGCAGCCAGCGCGGCACCGCCGGCGTCAGCTCCTTGTTCATCAGCACGTCCTGGTACCAGAACAGGATGTCGTCGGCGGTGAACGGCGCCCCGTCCGACCACTTCATGCCGCGGCGCAGGTGGAAGGTGAAGGCGGTGCTGTCGTCGTTGGTGTCGACCGATTCGGCGACGTCGGGCACCACGGCGGTCCAGGCCGGGTTCCAGCGCACCAGCCTTGTGTAGCCGATGCCCCGCTCCAGCGCGCCGTCGGACCCGCCGACCACGCCCTGCCGCCAGGTGCCGCCATATTTGCCCACCGCCTGCAGCGGCGTCACCACCAGCGGATGCTCCGGCAGCCGCTGCGCCACCGGCGGCAGCTTGCCGGCCGCGACCTGGGCCGCCAGCATCGGCGCCTCGCGGTAGTCGGCGGCCGAGGCCGCCGTGGCCAGCAGGAGCATCGAGGTCAAGGCCGCGCCCCACAGCGCGGATTTTCCGTCGCCCATCTGGAATCCTCCCATCTGCATCGGTTCTCGATCTTATGCCCGACTTGATACCGTTAACGTTAACGTACGTCAACAAGGCTTGCGACCAATAGAAATTCTACGTATTCAATTGCACAAATGAATTCCTAATCGGTTCATCCTGCCAGAGAACCCGTTAACGCTAACATGCAGCGCACACTCAAGCCCCCGCCCCCTCGCGGCGCCACCCTGTCGGATGTGGCGGCGGCCGCCGGCGTCTCGACCATGACGGCGTCGCGGGTGATGAACGGCCGTGGCGGCGCGAGCGAGGAGACCAAGGCGCGGGTGCTGGCGGCGGCGAGCACGCTGAGCTATCGCCCCAACAGCTTCGCCCGCGGGCTGAAGGGCGACCGGTCCTTCACCGTCGGCATCGTGGTGCCTGATATCGGCAACCCGTTCTTCCCCGAGATCATCAAGGGCGCCGAGCTGGCGGCCCGCGCCCGCGGCTTCACCCTGCTGACCTGCAACGTGGTCGAGGACCCCGAGCGCGAGGCCGAGGTGCTGGCGACGCTGCTGGACCGCCGGGTCGACGGCGTCATCGTCTGCAGCGCCCGGCTGGAGGACAAGCGGCTGCAGGAGGCGATCGAGCCGCACCGCGCCGCGGTGCTGATCAACCGGCCGATGTCGCGGCGCATCGCCGGCACCATCGAGATCGACTTCCGCACCGGCCTGGCCGCCGCCACCCGCCTGCTGATCGAGCGCGGCCGCCGCCGCATCGCCTATATCGGCGGCCTGGCGACCTCGCACAGCGGCCGCATGCGCCGCGCCGGCATCATCGACGCGCTGACCGAGCACGGGCTGGAATTGGCGCTGGAGGAGGCGACGACGCCCAACCTGGAGGGCGGCGTCGACGCGGCCCGCCGCCTGCTGGAGCGCGGGATCGGGATCGACACGGTGATCTGCTACAACGACCTGGTGGCGATCGGCGCGATGTCGGTGATCCACGAGCGGGGCTTCGTCATCCCGCGCGACATCGCCGTGCTGGGCTGCGACGACATCCTGCCCGCCCGGCTGGTCAACCCGCCTTTGTCGACCATGCATGTGGCCAAGCAGGACCTCGGCGACGCCGCCATGCGCATGCTGATCGACCGGATCGAGGGCCGCAACCTGCAGCAGTCGATCACCATCGAACCCGAGCTGATCGAGCGCGGGACGACCTGAGGCGCGGCGGATTGCCCCCTCCCCTCACCCCGGTTGCGCTGTCCGGCCCATCCCGTCCAGAATGCGGGGCGCCGCCGACGATAGAGACCCGCAACGCGCCCGCCTGGGCGAGAGGTGATCCTTGAGTCGTGACCGCCAGCTGCATCTCGGCGCCTTCATGCGCCCCGCCAGCATCCACACCGGCGCCTGGCGCTATCCCGGCGCCTACCCCGACGCCAACTTCAACTTCGCCCACCTGAAGCGCTTCGCCCAGACGCTGGAGCGCGGGCGGTTCGACGCCTTCTTCATGGCCGACCACCTGGCCGTGCTGAACATGCCGATCGAGGCGCTGAAGCGCAGCCACACCGTGACCTCGTTCGAGCCCTTCACCCTGCTGTCGGCCCTGGCCGGCGCCACCGAGCATATCGGCCTGGTGGCCACCGCCTCGACCACCTTCGACGCGCCCTACCACATCGCCCGGCGCTTCGCCTCGCTGGACCACATCAGCGGCGGCCGCGCCGGCTGGAACATCGTCACCACCTCGAACCCCGACGCAGCACTGAACTTCGGCCTCGACGAGCACATGGAGCATGGCGAGCGCTACGACCGCGCCCGCGAATTCTACGACGTCGTCACCGGGCTGTGGGACAGCTGGGCCGACGACGCCTTCATCCGCGACGTCGACAGCGGCCTCTACTTCGACCCCGCCAAGCTGCATGTGCTGAACCACAAGGGCCCGCATCTCTCGGTGCGCGGACCGCTGAACATCGCCCGCCCGCCCCAGGGCTGGCCGGTGATCGTGCAGGCCGGCGCCTCCGAGTCCGGGCGGCAGCTGGCGGCCGAGACGGCGGAGATGGTGTTCGCCGCCGGGTCGAATCTCGCCGCCGGCCAGCGCTTCTACGCCGATGTGAAGGGCCGGATGGAGGCCATCGGCCGCGACCGCGACCATCTGAAGATCCTGCCCGGCGCCTTCGTCGTGGTCGGCGACACGGTGGAGGAGGCCCGGGCCAAGCGGGCCAAACTGGACAGCCTGGTGCATTACGAGAGCGCCATCGCCTCGCTGTCGATCGCGCTCGGCGTCGACGCCTCCGGCTTCGACCCGGACGGCCTGCTGCCGCCGATCCCGGAAACCAATGCCAGCAAGAGCGGGCAGCAGCGGGTGCTGGAGCTGGCCGAGCGCGAGGGCCTGACCGTGCGCCAGCTGGCCCAGCGCCTGGGCGGCTATGCCGGCCTCGCCTTCGTCGGCACCCCGGCGACCATCGCCGATGAGATGGAGGAATGGCTGAGGACCGAGGGGTCGGACGGGTTCAATGTGATGTTCCCCTACCTGCCCGGCGGCCTCGACGACTTCGTCGACCGGGTGGTGCCGGAGCTGCAGCGCCGCGGCCTGTTCCGGCGGGAATACGAGGGCACCACCCTGCGCGAGAATCTCGGCCTGCCGCGGCCGGCCAACCGGTTCTTCTGAGGTCAGGAGTGCATAGGGCGGCGCTGCGACGCCGAGTTCTTTGCCTGTCATTGCCCGCTTGACCGGGCAATCCAGGGGCCACCAAGAGCCGCTCTGGCCGCCCCTGGATGCCACGGTCAAGCCGTGGCATGACAGCAAAAGGGGGACGATGGAGCCGGCGCCGCCCCTACCCCAGCAAGGGCAGGCTGATCGTCGCGCGCAGGCCGTGCGGCAGGTTGCGCAGGATGATGTCGCCGCCATGGTGGCGGGCGATGGTGCGGGCGATCGACAGGCCGAGGCCGACGCCGCCGGTCTCGGCATTGCGCGAATCCTCGAGGCGGTAGAACGGCGCGAACACCTGTTCGCGCGCCGCATCGGGGATGCCCGGCCCGTCATCCTCGACCACGATGTCGATGCCCTCGGCGGTGCGGGCCAGGCTGACCCGCGCCCGCTCGCCGTAGCGCACCGCGTTCTCGACCAGGTTGCGCACCACCCGCCGCAGCGCATCCGCCCGGCAGCGGTAGCCGATCCGCGGCCCTTCGACGAAGGTGACGTCCTGGCCCAGCTCCGCGAGGTCGTCGCACAGGCTCTCGACCAGGGCGGAGAGGTCGACCGCCCGAGTGGTCTCCACCGTCGCCTCGGCCCGGGCGAAGGCCAGCGTCGCCTCGGTCATCTTCTGGACCTCGGCGATGGTCGCCAGCATCTTCTCCCGCTCCTCGGCATCGGCGACGAACTCGGCGCGCAGGCGCAGCGAGGTCAGCGGCGTGCGCAGGTCGTGGCCGATGGCGGCGAGCATGCGCGTGCGATCCTCGACGAAGCGCTGCAGCCGCTCCTGCATGCGGTTGAAGGCCTCGGCGGTGTTGCGGATGTCGTCCGGCCCGGCCTCGGGCAGCGGCGTCACCGCCTCGCCGCGGCCCAGCGCCTCGGCCGCCACGGCCAGGCGCCGCATCGGCTTGGTGATGCCGCGGGCGACGAAGACGCCGATCACCGACAGCACGATCGCGGTGATCGCCAGCGTCACCGCCGTCTGGCTGGTCCACATCGCCCCGCCCATCTGCTTGGCATAGGCGATGTTGAGCCAGGAGCCGCCATCGAGCTGGGCGGACAGCCCCAGGCCGTTGGCATCGTCGAGATACAGCATCCGGGCCGGGCGCGGCAGCGGCCACACCCCCGCCGGCAGGTCCCACCAGGACGCGGTCGGGGCGGCGGACGCGGCCATCGGGCCGGGGTCGTGCAGCGGCTCCTCACGCGGCGCGGACGGCTTCTTGCCGGGGAAGGCCAGGCTGGGCAGCGGCGTCACCAGCTTGCTCCAGGCGGTCTGGCGCCACGCCGCCGCGTCGCCGGGGTCGTCGCCCGACACCCAGTACCGGGTGTAGGCGGTGGAGATGCCGCGCAGGATGTCGTCGCGCAGCTCCGGCGGCATCGTCTCCAAGAGCTGGGCCAGCGAGGCGGCGCGGCTCATGAAGTCGCTCTTGGCGGCGGCCTTCAGCGCCTGGCCGCGCTCGTCCCACGACACCAGGAAGCCGATGCCCTGCGACAGGGCCAGCGCCAGCAGCATGAAGCCGATGAACTGGGCCGCCAGGCTGCGGGTCCACAGCCGCATCATGCCTGCTCGACCTCCGCCGCGAAGCTGTACCCGCCGCCCCAATGGGTCTTGATCAGCGACGGGGTCCGGGGGTCGGCCTCGATCTTCTTGCGCAGCCGGCTGACCTGGTTGTCGATGCTGCGGTCGAAGCTGTCGGCGGCGCGGCCGACGGTCAGGTCCATCAGCTGGTCGCGGCTGAGCACCAGCCCGGCATGGTCGAGGAAGGCGTTCAGCAGCCGGAACTCCGCGGTGCTCAGCGCCACCGCGACGCCGTCGCGGCCGACCAGCTCGCGCCGGCCGACGTCGAGCAGCCAGCGGTCGAAGCGCAGCGCCTTCGCCTGCATCCGGCCACGCTGCGGCGGCAGGCTGTTGACCCGGCGCAGCACCGCCTTGATCCGGGCCAGGAGCTCACGCGGGTTGAACGGCTTGGTCAGGTAGTCGTCGGCGCCGATCTCCAGCCCGATGATGCGGTCGGTGTCCTCCGCCATCGCGGTCAAGAGGATGATCGGCAGGTTGCTGGTGCCGCGCAGCTGCCGGCACACCGACAGCCCATCCTCGCCCGGCATCATGACGTCGAGCACGATGAGGTCCGGCGCGCTGCGCTCGAGCAGCCGGCGCAAGGCCGCGGCGCTCTCGGCGACGCTGATGCGGTAGCCGTGCTGGGAGAGGTACTTGCCGACGAGGTCGCGGATGTCGCGATGGTCGTCGACGACGGCGATGTGAGGGACGGATTCCATGGGCGCGCTCCAACCGGCCCCAGAATACCGAAGCGAAAAGCGAAACCCTCGGGAAAAATTGTATCAGACTGTGCCGGATCGCCGGTTTGCGACACTCCGCGACCCGAAAGCCGGTGCGGCGACAGATCTCTGCGACAGGCACCGCGCAGGATGCCCCCATCGACGAACGATCGGGATGGGCAAGCGATGACCGGGCCATGATGCCGCGAACCGAGGACGCCGGGCGCCCCGGACCTGCGCCGTGGGACCACCCGCGGGACCGGCCCCGCGCCGCCTTCGCCGCGGTGCTGTTCGCCGACATCGTCGGCTTCACCCGGCTGTGCGAGGCGATGGACCCCGCCGCCGCCTTCACCCTGCTGGACGGCTTCCACCGCCGCATGGCGGGCGCGATCGCGGCCCACGCCGCCGCCATGGACGACTACATCGGCGACGGGGTGATGGCGGCGTGGAGCGGCGCCGGCGCGGCCTCGGCCCGCAGCGCCCTGTGCTGCGGCTTCGCCATGCTGGAGGCGGTGGAGGGCTGGAACCGCGAGCGCATCCGGCGCGGTGCCCCGGCCCTGCGGGTCGGCATCGGGCTGCATGCCGGCGCGGTGATGATCGGTCGCACCGGGGGTGCGCTCCGCACCAAGCTGGGCGTCTATGGCGACACGGTGAACGTCGCCAACCGGCTGGAGCGGATGACCCGCGCCTACCAGGCCCGGCTGATCGTCTCGGAGGATCTGTACCAGGCGGTGGCCGTGGCTGCCCCATCCGAGGCCCGGCTGGCCCGCTTCCCCCTGGCGGTGCGGGCCCGCATCCCGGGCCGCAGCCAGCCGCTGTCGATCCGCGTCGCCGCCGCCTGACCCGGCCCGGCGCCCGGCGCGACATCTCGCGACAAACCAGCCCCATGTCCGGCACAGTTCTGCGACAGCCGGACGCCATGCTGCAGGGGCATCAGCGAAAGGGACGATCCCATGCATGACGCACTGACGCCCCATCCGGACACCATCGAGCACAGCCACGCCGCCCCCGGCTGGAGCCCGCCGGTCGAGCGCCTGACCCTGGGCTGGGGCGAGGTGGCGACCAGCTGGCTCGGCGCCGGCGGGCTGCTGGCCATCCTGGCCGTCGCCGCCCTGATCAACCGCGCGCCGGGCGGCGATGTGATCTATCTCTCCCGGGCCCAGGCTGCGGTCCCGCTGCTGATCGCGGAGAAGGCCGGCGCCACTGGCTGCGGGCCGACCGCGCCCTTCACGCCACGGCCCCAGGGGCAGGCATGATGGGGCAGGCGTCACGCGGCGCCGTCGTCACGGCGCCGGCGCCGACTCCCGGAAGTCGACGGCGCCGAGGCGGCCCGGGGCCAGCAGGTCCTGGATCGCGCCCGCGATCCCGCGCTGCCGGGGATCGATGAAGCGCTCGTAGAAGGCCTGGTTGGCCCGGCCGATGGCGTGTTCGGCGCTGAAGCTGCCGCCGAAGCGTTCGACCGCCTCGCCGAACACCAGGTCGCGCACCGGCGACGGGTCGAGCGCCAGGGCGGAGTCGCGCGGCACCACCAGGTTGAAGTGCACGCCGCCATCGCCGACATGGCCGAAATCGCAGACCCGGACCTCCGGATGCTCTCGCGCCAGGATCTCAGCCATGGCCCGGCGGAACGGCATCACCGCCGCCCGGGCGAAGCCGAGATCGAAGGCGATCACCCGGCCCTCGGCCGCCAGGCTCTCGGTCAGCACATGGCGCAACGCCCAGAAGTCCGACCCGCGCCCCGGCACGGCATCGGCCAGCGGTTCGCCGGCCAAGGCCCAGACCTCGGCCAGCACCTGCTCCATCAGGGCGTCGATCGACGGCTCCTGCTCCCGCGCGGCCCAGGACCGCTCGATCTCGACCAGGATGCAGAAGGGCGGCGGCGGATGCGGCGCGAAGGGGTTGCGCAGGCGGTCGTGGTGCTTGAGCGCCAGGGCAACCGCGGCGCCGGACATGCCCTCGAACGCCGCGAGATGGTCGCCGACCCGCTCCTCGAAAGCGACCAGCAGCTCCATCACCGCCGCATCGTCGCGCGGCACCAGGATGGCGGTGGCCGATTGCTGCGGCAGGCGGCGCAGCTCCAGCACCGCCCGGGTGACCAGGCCATAGGCGCCGCCGGTGCCGATGAACAGCTGCTTGAGGTCGAGCCCGGTGTTGTTCTTGCGCAGCGGCCGGGTGAGGTCGAGCACCGTGCCGGCCTCGTCCGGCAGCACGATCTCGAGCCCGAGCACATGGCGGCGCATGTCGCCATAGCGCAGGAAGCGCGCGCCGCCGGTGTTGGTCGCGACCATGCCGCCGATCATCGGGTCGGCCCCGAGATCGATCGGCAGGGTCAGGCCATGCGGCGCCAGGCGCTCGTTCAGGCTGGACAGGCGCGTGCCGGCTCCGACGGTGACGCTGCGGTTGGCGAGGTCGATCTCGAAGGGCGCGGCCAGCCGGTCGAGGCTGAGCACGCCCTGGCCGCCGCTGCCGTCGGGCGTCGACCCGGCGACCAGGCCGGTGTTGCCCGATTGCGGCACCAGGCCGATGCCGTGGCGGACGCAGTGGGCCATGACGGCGGAAGCCTCGGCCGTCGTCGCCGGCCGCACCACGAACGCCGCCCGGCCGCGATCGTAGCGGGCGCCGGTCTCGTAGGCGGACAGGTCGTCGGGCGCCGCGAGCAGGCCGCGCGCCCCGACCAGCGCGCGCAGGGCATCGAGATGGCTGGCCGTATCGTTCACTTCCGCAGACTCTCCCGATACAGGCACGGGCCCGGTGCGGGCGATGACCTGCCCCGCATGACGGATTCAGCCGGCCGTTTCACGGACCATTGGCCTTCAAATCTGCGTTGTCGTCGAACAACATGTCAACTTATGCTTTTTTCAGAGCCGGATGGCGCCGCTTTCCGACGGTGCCTCGCCTCAGTTTAAAATCTAAAATTATTTAAATATCAACGAATTATTCGAAAATCACTGCCCTCGAAAGCAGGCGAGAGAAAATGTGACAACTGGTGATGCGGCCGGCACCAAGCGACCAACTTATAATATAACCATACATCCCGGGCGCCTCTTGCACGCCCTAGAGATGGATGCCGTCGAACACCCGTTCCTGCGCGTTGCGGATATGGGCCTGCATCGCCTCGCGCGCCTTGACCGCGTCGCCGTCGCGGATCGCCTCATAGACCGCGGCATGCTCGCGCTGGACCATCGCCAGATGCTCGCCCGAATGCAGCATCGAGAAGCTGCGTGCCAGGTCGATGACATAGTCGAGATGCGGCCGCACCGCGGCCAGCGCGGCCTGGAAATACTGGTTCTGCGTGGCCCGCGCGACCGCGGCGTGGAAGTCGCTGTCCTGCTGCACCCCGATCTTGCCGGTCTGGATCGCCTGGTCGATGGCATCCAGCTCCTTCTTGATCGCGGCGGCGAGCGCCTCGCTGCGGTTCAGGGCGGCGGCATAGGCGACCTCGCCCTCCAGCGCGATGCGGAACTCATAGACGCGCCGCACATCCGAAATCGTCTGGATCTCCTGCGCGCCATTCGCCGGCCGGGCCGGCGGCGACGCCGGCGCCGCGGTGACGAAGCTGCCGGCCCCCTGGCGCGACTGGATCAGCCCGTCCTCTCGCAGGCGGCGCAGGGCGTCGCGCACGATCGGCCGGGAGACGCCGAAATTCTGGCTGAGTTCCTTCTCGGACGGCAGCTTGCCGTCCCCCGGGAACTGGCCGCGCTGGATGCGCCCCAGCATGTCGCCATAGAGGATGTCGCTCAGTCTTGGGCGTTGAGACACCGGAACCCTTTGCCGCCAGCGGGCCTGATTGTTTGCAGGCAAGATTACACGTTATGCCGAGAAGCTCAAAGCCTGCCTGTCCCGGAAAATGGCACTGCAGCGGGGCTTCCGATGCTCTCTATCGCCGCAGCCGGACTGCACCGCCTCGTCCACATGTCAGTTGACATGTAATTTTTAGCCAGATAGATGTCAAACAAGCCCGGACCACATCGGGCAAAAATCGACATCTCGGCCGCGGGCCATGCCGTCCGCGCGCCAGAAACAGGGGATGGCACCATGGTCGAGGGTAGCCGCTGCATCACCACGACGCGCCGTACGCTGCTTCGGGCGGGGCTGGCCCTGCCCTTCCTGTCGCTGCCCGCCCGGGCCCAATCGGCCGACGGCATCCTGCGGTTCGGCCTGTCGGCCTTCCCGCCCAACCTGCAGCCCTGGGTCAGCACCGGCGCCGCCGCCGGCACCGTGAAGCTGATGCTGCACCGCAGCCTGGTCACCTATGACAGCAAGGGCCAGCTGCGCGGCGAGCTGGCGGAATCCTGGTCGGTCGACGACGAGGGCGCCTGGGTGTTCAAGCTGCGCCCCGGCTGCGTGTTCCAAAATGGCGAGCCGGTCACCGCCGACGACGTGAAATGGTCGATCGAGCAGATCGCCGGCGAGAAATCCACCGCCTATATGCGCACCCAGTTCCAGGGCATCGAGCGCATCGATATCCCCGACCCGCAGACCGTCCGCCTGGTGACCAAGACCCCGACGGCGACGCTGCCGACCTGGTTCGCCAACTACAACACCTTCATTCTGTGGCGGAATTCGACGCCGAACGAGCCGGTCGGCGCCGGCCCCTTCCGCCTGGCCGGGCAGGAGCGCGGCACCTCGCTCGACCTCGTCGCCTTCGACAAGTTCTACAAGCCGGGCCTGCCCCGGCTGAAGGGCATCAAATTCACCGTCTATGCCGACGAGAACCTGCGCGTCGCGGCGCTGCAGACCGGCGATGTCGACATGATCGAATACGTGCCCTGGCAGTCGATGGCGACGGTCGAAGCCGACCCGCGGCTGAAGCTGGACGCCGTCGAGGGGCCGTTCATGTGCGTGCTGTTCAACGCCACCAAGCCGCCCTTCGACGATCCCCGGGTGCGCCGGGCCGTGGCCCATGCGGTGAAGCGCGAGGACATCGTCAAGGCCGCCTTCTACGGCCGCGGCAAGCCGCTCGCGGGCGTGCCGATCACCGCCGGCACGCCCTGGTACGATGACGAGCTGGCCAATGGCTGGGCCTATGACCCGGCCCGCGCCAAGGCGCTGCTGGCCGAGGCCGGATATTCCGACGGGTTCCAGACCACGCTGATGGCCACAGCCCAGTACGGCATGCACAAGGACACCGCCGAGGTGGTGCAGCAGCATCTCGCCGCCATCGGCATCCAGTGCGAGCTGCAGCTGCCCGACTGGTCGACCCGGGTCGCCCGCGGCACCAAGGGCCAGTACGACATCTGCATCCACGGCCTGGCCGCCGACAACAACGACCCCGACGGGCTGACCGGGGTGATCGACACCTCGCTGGCGCCGACCCATGGCCGGTCCTTCGGCCTGAAGGCACCGAAGACCGTCGACGCCCTGGCCCGCGGCCGGGCCGAGTTCGACCCGGCCAAGCGGGTCGAGATCTACAAGGAGATGCAGCGCGCCGCGCTGGAGGAAGTGCCGCTGGCCGGCCTGGCCTGGCGGTCGCAGGGCTACGGCATGGATCGCGGCGTGACCGGCTTCACCAACCTGCCGGGCGCGCTGACCACCTCCTCCGGCGCCACGCTCGAAGAGACTTCGTTCGGATGATCGCCGCCCTGCTCCGCCGCATCGGGATATCGATCGGGCTCGCCTGGATCGTGGTCACGATCGTGTTCCTGGCGCTGCACATGGTGCCCGGGGATCCGGCGGAGCTGCTGCTGTCCTCGGGCGGCGTCGCGCCCGACCCCGCCACCGTCGCCGAGCTGCGCGAGAAGCTCGGGCTGGACCGGCCGCTGGCCGAGCAGTATGTCGACTTCCTCGCTGGCCTGACGCGCGGCGATCTCGGCACGTCCCTGGTCGACGACTATCCGGTGGCGCAGGAGATCGCGCTGCGCCTGCCCCGCACGCTGGAGCTGATCGCCGCCGGCGCGCTGATCGCGATCGTCATCGGCATCCCGGCCGGCACCTGCGCCGCGGTCTATCGCGGCGGGGCGTTCGACCGCGTCGCCTCCGGCCTCGCCGCGCTGCTGCTGGCCATTCCGGTGTTCGTGGTCGGCACGCTGCTGATCCTGCTGCTGGCCCAGACCCTGCGGCTGATGCCGGCCGGCGGCTTCGTGCCGCTGGCACAGAACCCGGCGCAGCACCTGACCCTGCTGGCCCTGCCCGCCATCGCCATCGGCAAGGGCCTGACCGCGGTGGTGTTCCGGATGACCCGGTCCTCGGTGCTGGACGCCCTGTCGCGCGACTATGTCCGCACCGCCCGGGCCAAGGGCCTATCCCCCGCCCGGGTGCTGGTCCACCACGTCGTGCGCAACGCGCTGACCCCGGTGCTGACCGTGCTGGGCCTGCAGATGGGCACCATGCTGGGCGGCACGGTGCTGGTGGAATACGTCTTCAACTGGCCCGGCCTGTCGACGCCGCTGCTGCACGCGGTCGAGGCCCGCGACTACCCGATGGTGGTCGGCATCGTCCTCACCGTCTCCGGCCTGTTCCTGCTGATCAACCTGGCGATGGACCTGCTCTACGCCATCCTAGACCCGCGGATCCGCGCGGCATGAGGCGCCTGTGGCTCCCCGGCGCCCTGGTCGCCCTCGTCATCCTGCTCGCGCTGCTGGCGCCATGGCTGGGGCTGGCGGATCCGGTCAGGCAGGACATCGCCCAGCGCCTGGCCGGGCCGGGGCCGGGCTCGCCCCTGGGCCATGACGAATTCGGCCGCGACGTGCTGTCCCGCCTGATCTGGGGCGCGCGCACCAGCCTGGGCGTCGCCTTCGCCTCGGCCCTGATCGCCGGCATCCTGGGCACCACGCTCGGTCTGATCGGCGGCTGGTTCCGCGGCCTGGGCGAGCTGTTGGCGGTGCGCAGCATGGACGTCATCCTGTGCTTCCCGCCGGTGCTGCTGGCGTTGCTGGTCGTCACCCTGCTGGGCCCCGGCGCCGGCACGCTGATCCTGGTGCTGTCGGTGCTGTACCTGCCGGGCTTCGCCCGCGTCGCCTATGCCGAGGTGCTGTCGGCCCGCAGCCACGACTATGTCGAGGCGGTGCGCGCGCTGGGCGCCCCGACCGGCCGCATCCTGCTGCGCACGCTGCTGCCCAACATCGCCGGCCCGGTGCTGGTGCAGCTGTCGCTCGCCGTCGCCGCCGCGGTGGTGCTGGAGAGCGGCCTGTCCTTCCTCGGCCTCGGCGTGGTGCCGCCCGCCCCGTCCTGGGGCCTGATGATCCGCGGCGCCCGCGCCACCATGGAGCAGTCGCCGCTGCTGCTGCTGTGGCCCTGCGCGGCGCTGAGCCTGACCATCCTGGCGATGAACCTGCTGTGCGACGCGCTGCGCGACCTGGCCGACCCGCGCACGCCGGCCGCGCGCCCCCGCCTGCGCCTGGTCGACCGGATGCTGCCCGGGCTGCTGCCGCCGGCCGGGCGCAGCGACGCGGTGCTGGACCTGCAGGGCCTGACCGTCGAGATCGCCACCCCGCGCGGAAAAATCCGGCCGGTCGAGGACGTCTCGTTCTCGGTCCGCCCCGGCGAGACCATGGCGATCGTCGGCGAAAGCGGCTCGGGCAAATCCGTCACCGCCACCGCGCTGATGGGGCTGCTGCCGCCGGCGGCGCGGCCGGTCGCCGGTGCCGCCTGGCTGGGCGACCGCGACCTGCTGCGGCTGGACGAGCCGGCGCTGCGGGCCCTGCGCGGCGGCGCCATGGCCATGGTGTTCCAGGACCCGATGAGCAGCCTGAACCCGGTGCACCGCGTCGGCGACCAGGTGGCCGAGGCGATCCGCGCCCATCGCGCCATGACCGCCAAGGCGGCGCGGGCCGAGGCGCTGGCGCTGTTCCGGCGGGTCGGCATCGCCGATCCGGAGCGGCGGCTGGATGCCTGGCCGCACGAGCTGTCGGGCGGCATGCGCCAGCGTGTGATGATCGCCATGGCGCTGGCCAACCGGCCGAGCCTGCTGATCGCCGACGAGCCGACCACGGCGCTGGATGTCACCGTCCAGGCCCAGATCCTGGACCTGCTGGCCGAGCTGCAGCGCGAGACCGGCACGGCGATGATCTTCATCACCCACAGCCTGGGCGTGGTGGCCGAGATCGCCGACCGGGTCACGGTGATGTATGCCGGGCAGGTGGTCGAACAGGGCGATGCCGCCACGGTGTTCGCCGCCCCGCTGCACCCCTACACCCGCGCCCTGCTGGCTGCGACGCCGGATGGCGACGGCCAGCCCCTGGGCATCCCCGGCGTCGTGCCCCAGCCCCATGCTTTCCCGCAGGGCTGCCGCTTCGCCCCGCGCTGCGGCCATGCCGTCGCGGCCTGCACGGCGGCGCCGGTCGCACTCGACGAGGTGCGTGCGGGGCACCGCACCCGCTGCATCCGCTGGCCCGCCCTGGCCAACGGCAAGGAGGCCGCGGCATGACCAACGCCCCTCCCCTGGTCGAGGCCACGGCCCTGTCCAAGGTCTTCCACACCGGCGGGCTGTTCCGGCGCGGCCGGCCGGTGCAGGCGGTGCGGTCGGTCGATGCCGCCGTCGCCCGCGGCGAGGCGCTGGGCGTGGTCGGCGAATCCGGGTCGGGCAAGAGCACGCTCGGCCGGCTGATGCTGGGGCTGATGCCGGCCAGCGGCGGCACGGTCCGCTTCGACGGCCAGAAGCTGGGCCGTCCCTCCGGCCGCGAGTGGCGGGCGCTGCGCCGGCGCATGCAGATCGTGTTCCAGGACCCCTATGGCAGCCTGGACCCGCGCCGCCGGGTCGGCGCCCAGATCGCCGACGGCCTGGCCATCCATCATGTCGGGGATGCCGGGGACCGGGCCGACCGCGTCGCCGCGATGCTCCACCGCGTCGGCCTCGACCCCAGCCACGCCCAGCGCTATCCGCACGAGTTCTCCGGCGGCCAGCGCCAGCGCATCGGCCTGGCCCGCGCTTTGGCCAGCGGGCCGGACTTCCTGGTGGCCGACGAGCCGGTCTCGGCACTGGACGTCTCGATCCAGGCCCAGATCGTGCAGCTGCTGGGCGACCTGCGCCGCGACCTGGGCCTCGCCTTGCTGTTCATCAGCCACGACCTGCCGGTGGTGCGCCATCTGTGCGACCGGGTGGTGGTGATGTATCTCGGCCGGGTCATGGAGGAAGGCCCGGCCGAGGCCGTGTTCGCCGCCCCGTCCCACCCCTACACCCGCGCGCTGATCTCGGCGACGCCGCAGCTGCGCCAGGACCGGCGCACCGGCCGCATCCTGCTGGCCGGCGACCCGCCGAGCCCGTCCAACCCGCCCTCCGGCTGCGTCTTCCGCACGCGCTGCGCCCATGCGCGGCCCGCCTGCGCCGAGGCGGTGCCGGAGCTGCGCCCCTTCGGAGAGGGGCGCCGTGTCGCCTGCCTTCGCGCCGAGGAGATCGCCTGATGGCGCCCCGGCCGGATCACCGAATTGCCGACGAGGAGTGACGAGAGTGGCCGCAAAGACCGAACCGAACGTGCATATGGGCACGATTACCGGGGGCGAGGCGCGCGAGATCCTGGCGAAGAACCCGGTGATCCTGCTGCCGATGGGCAGCCATGAGGACCAGGGCCCGCACGCGCCGATGGGCGACTATCTGCTGGCCGAGAAGATCGCCGAGCTGGCCGCCATCCGCGCCAGCCAGCGCGGCATCCGCACCCTGGTCGCCCCGGTGCTGCCCTTTGGCGGCGCCGACTGGTTCGGCCCGATGATCGGCGGCATCGCCCTGAGCCAGGCGACGCTGACCAGCGTGATCAGCGAGATGGTCGCCAACCTGCACCAGCACGGCCTGACCCGCATCGTCGTGATCAACGGCCATGGCGGCAATGTCGGGCCGATCGCCGAGGTGGCGCGCAGCCTGTATCTGCGCGACGGCACCGTGCTGCCCAGCCTGTATCTGTGGCGCATCGCCTATGGCCTGCTGCCCGGCATCGTCGGGGCCGAGGCGGCGGCCAAGGTCTCCGGCCACGGCGCCGACCCGCTGACCAGCATCGGCCTGCACCTGTTCCCCGAGCTGATGCGCCCGGCCCTGATGCCCGGGGACCGGCCGGCGAAGCGCGATCCGGTGCTGGACCTGCCCTTCACCGGGCTGGGCACCGCCAGCTTCGAGGGCGCCGAGGTCGGCGTGCCGAACCAGTATGACGAGGTCTACACGCTCGGCGTCGGCAAGGGCGACCCCAAGCTGTCCTCGGCCGAGACCGGCGCGGCGCTGACCGAGAAGCTGACCGAGATCTGCGCCCGCTTCGTCGCCCATTTCGCCGAGAAGATCCACGCCTGATACGGCCGGGCCGGCAGGGTCATGCCGGCCCGGAAACAATGCCGCCCCGGATGCGGCCAAACAGTGGGGGTGTTCCAGATGCTGACGCGTCGTGTCGTTCTCAAGGCCGGGCTCCAGGCCGGTATCGCAACCCTCGCCATGCCGGCGATCCTGCGGGCGCAGTCGATCAGCGGCGAGATCCGGCTGATGTCCTATGCCGACGGCACCTTCCAGGACAACTACGTCAAGACCGTCATCGAGCCGTTCCAGCAGGCCTTCCCGGGCGTCAAGGTCAACTACGCGCCCGGCGGCACCTCGGCCGAGATGCTGGGCAACATCCGCGCCCAGAAGGCGGACCCGCAGATCGACGTCACCATCATGGACGTCACCGCCTCGAACATCGGCAATGCCGAGGGCCTGTTCGACAAGCTGAGCCCGGCCGAGGTGCCGTCGCTGGAGGAGCTGGTCCCCGAGGCCCGCGCCGCCGGCGGCGAGTTCGGCCCGGCCGTGACCTTCGACCATCTGGTGCTGGTCACCGACGCGGTGAACCTGCAGCCGCCGCTGGCCAGCCTGGCCGAGCTGTGGCGCCCGGACCTCAAGGGGCTGCTGGGGATCAGCGCCCCGCCCAACATCCAGGGCCTGGCCCTGACCGTGATGGTCGAGAAGATGCTGGGCGGCGACTACCGGCAGTCGATCGACCAGGCGATCAAGAAGCTGGCCGAGCTGGCGCCGTCGGTGAACACCTGGAACCCCAATCCCGACGGCTATTCCCTGATCCAGAACGGCATCGTCCGCGTCGCCACTGGCTGGAACGCGCGGTCGCAGCGCAAGATCGACGAGACCCAGGGCAAACTGGGCGCGCTGCTGCCGCCGGAGGGTTCGGTGTTCCAGATCAACACCATCAACCTGACCGCCGGGTCGAAGAACCGCGCCACGGCCGTCGCCTTCATCAACCACGCCCTGTCGCACCAGTCGCAGAAGGCCTTCACCGAGCGGGTGTTCTACGCGCCGACCAACGGCAAGGCGCAGATCGACCCCAAGGTGCTGGCCCGCACCGCCATCGCGCCGGAGAACCGCAGTCGCATGATCGACGTCGACTGGACCGAGATCGTCAAGGTGCGCGACAAGTGGAACAACCGCTGGCGCCGCGAAGTGATCTCGGCCGGCTGATCCGATGAGCTATCTCCAGCTCCAGGGCCTGGCCAAGCGCTATGGCGGCTTCGTCGCGGTCGACGACGTCTCGCTGTCGGTCGGCCGGGGCGAGGCGGTGGCGCTGCTCGGCCCGTCCGGCTGCGGCAAGACCACGACGCTGCGGATGCTGGCCGGGCTGATCGCGCCGGATGGCGGCACCATCCGGGTCGACGGCGCCGACATCACCCGCGAGCCGGCGCACCGCCGCAACATGGGCTATGTCTTCCAGTCCTACGCCCTGTTCCCGCATCTCAGCGTGGCCCGCAATGTCGGCTTCGGGCTGGAGGAGCGGCGGGTGCCGCGCGCCGAAGCCGCGGCCCGGGTCGAGGAGGCGCTTTCCATGGTGCGCCTCGGCGCGCTGGGCGGGCGCCGGCCGCGCGAGCTGTCCGGCGGCCAGCAGCAGCGCGTGGCCCTGGCGCGGGCCCTGGTGGTCCGCCCCTCGGTGCTGCTGCTCGACGAATCCCTGTCCAACCTCGACGCCAAGCTGCGCGACGCGATGCGGCACGAGATCCGCGACATCCAACGGTCGCTCGGCATCACCACCCTGTTCGTCACCCATGACCAGGTCGAGGCGCTGACCATGTGCGACCGGATCGCGGTGATGAATCGCGGCCGGGTCGAGCAGGTCGGGTCGCCGGAGGACATCTATGAGCGGCCGGCGACGCGCTTCGTCGCCGATTTCGTCGGCCGCGCCAACATCCTGCCGGCCAGCCGCGGCGCCGATGGCCGCGTCGGCCTGTGGGGTTCGCCGCTGCCGGTCCAGGCCCCGCCTTCGGGGGAGTTCGACGTCTTCGTCCGGCCGCAGCGCATCCGCCTGGCCCCCGTCTCCGAGCCCACGGCCGAGGGCGTGGCCCGCATCCGCGGCCAGGTCTCGCACAGCGTCTTCATCGGCGACCGGATCGAGGTCGTGGTCGAGGGCGCCGGCGGCCAGCTGAGCGTCGAGATGCCGTCCGGCCAGCGCCCGCCGGCCGAGGGCCTGGAGGTCGCGGCGATCTGGCCGGCCGAGGACACGCTGCTGTTCCCGCGTGAGGCGCCATGACCGACGCCCTGCATCCCCTCGCCGCCGAGCGCCCTGCCCTGCCCCGCGGCCGGCGCCTGCCGTTGCCCCTGCTGGTGCTGCCGGCGGCGCTGTTCGTGCTGGCCGTCTATGTCTGGCCGACGCTGGGCCTGTTCCGCACCGCCTTCAACGAGGTCGGGCCGACCGGCGCCATGGTCGAGACCTGGTCGCTGCAGACCGCGCGCGAGGTCTTCGCCGACAGCTTCACCGCCGAGCTGACCCTGAACTCGCTATGGCTGTCGCTGGTGGCGACCGCCCTGGCGCTGGCGCTGTCCTACCCGGTGGCGCTGTTCCTGTTCCGCACCCGGTCGCGCTTCCGCGGCCTCTTGGCCGTGGTCGCGATCATGCCGATGCTGGTGTCCGGCGTGGTGCGCATCTTCGGCTGGCTCGCCATCCTCGGCGACCGCGGCCTGGTCAACGGCATCGCCCAATGGCTCGGGCTGATCAGCACGCCGATGCGGCTGGTGTTCAACTGGACCGGCGTCACCATCGGCCTGGCCGAGAGCATCATGCCCTACATGATCCTGGCGCTGCTGGCCGGGTTCGGCCGGCTGGACCGCACGCTGGAGGAGGCGGCGCGCAGCCTGGGGGCGACGCCGCTGCGCTGCTTCCTGCGCGTCACCCTGCCGCTGAGCCTGCCCGCCATCGCCCTGGCCGCAGGCCTCGGCTTCGTGCTGTCGATGTCGTCCTACATCACGCCGAGGCTGATGGGCGGCGGCCGCATCTTCGTGCTGGCGACCGAGATCTACGAGCAGGCGACCACCAACACCAACTGGCCGGTGGCCGCGGTGCTGGCGATCTACACCCTGGTGCTGCTGCTGGCGCTGGCCGTCGTCGCCCGGCTGGTGGCGCGGAGGCTGCAGCGATGAACGGCGCCGGCCGCGCCCTCTCCACCCTCGCCGGCATCGTCTACGCCATGATCCTGGCGCCCATCGTCGTGGTGGTGGCGCTGGCCTTCTCGGCCGACGATTTCATCGTCTTCCCACCCTCGGGCTATTCGCTGCGCTGGTTCCAGGCGCTGGCCGGCAACGCGCCGCTGCTGGACGCGCTGCTGCTGAGCGCGCAGATCGCCTGCGTGGTCATGGCGCTGTCCCTGCTGCTGGGCGTGCCGGCGGCGCTGGCGCTGAACAAGGGCAGCTTCCCCGGGCGCGAGGCGCTGCAGGGCTTCTTCCTGGCGCCGCTGCTGCTGCCGACGCTGATCATCGGCCTGGCGCTGCTGCTGTTCTTCACGCCGCTGCACCTGACCGCCACCCTGCCCGGCCTGGTGCTGGGCCACATGATCGTGACCCTGCCCTTCGTCATCCGGATGATGACGACCGCCTTCTCGACCCTGCCCGACGACATCGAGGCGGCGGCCGCCACGCTGGGCGCCACGCCGTGGCGGGTGGTGCGCCGGGTCACCCTGCCTCTGGCCGCGCCCGGCCTGGTCGCCTGCGGGGCGCTGTCCTTCCTGCTGTCCTTCGACGAGACCGTGATCTCGCTGTTCATCGCCGGGCCGCGCGCCTCGACCCTGCCGGTCGAGATGGTGCGCTACGTCGAAGGCCGCACCGACCCGATGGTCGCGGCCCTGTCGGTCGTGCTGATCGCCGCGACCCTTCTCGTCGTCATTCTGGTCGAACGTCTCGTCGGCGTCGCGCGCGCCGTCGGCAACTAGGGAAAGCCACATGCCAGACTATCGCATCGCCGCCATGCCGCCGCAGATCCCCGCCGCCCTGGTGGAGAAGCTGCGCCGGGTCGAGACCGCGACCATCGGCCATTCCCAGCATTGGGGCTTCATGGACCGGGGCATCCAGCCGCTGCTGCGCGGCAAGCGCATCGCCGGCGCGGCCGTCACCCTCGCCATCCCGGGCCAGGATTCGACCCTGCTGCACCACGCGCTGGGCCTGCTGCGGCCGGGCGACATCCTGGTGGTCGACCGGCTGGGCGACGACAAGCACGCCTGCTGGGGCGGCGGCGTCACCATCGCGGCCAAGGCGGCCGGCGCGGTCGGCGGCATCGTCGACGGACCCTGCACCGACCTGGCTGAGATCGAGGATTCGGACTTCCCGATGTGGTGCCGCGGCATGTCGCCGATCACCACCCGGCTATACAATCTCGGCGGCACGCTGAACCTGCCGATCTCCTGCGGCAATGTGCCGGTACGGGCCGGCGACGTCATCCTGGCGGATGAATCCGGCGTGCTGGTGCTGCCGGCCGGCGAGGCGGAGGCGATCGCCGACGCCGCGCTGGTGCGGCAGGAGCGCGGCGAGCGCAGCCAGGAGCGGGTCAAGGCCGGCGAGAAGCTGGGCGACATCTCCGGCGCCACCAGGATGGTGCTGGAGGCGCTGGGGCAGAATGGCTGACACTGCGATGGCCGAGACTGAATCGCCGAGGACAGCATCGTGACCAACATCCCGCCGAGAGCCGCCCGCATCACCGACTTCTCCTGCGAGAAACGGCCGGCCACCGGGTCGCGCGGGATGGTCGTCACCAACCACCCGTTGGCCTCCGCCGCCGGGTCGGAGATGCTGCTGTCTGGCGGCAACGCCATCGATGCGGCCGTCGCCGCCCTGTTCACCCTGACCGTGGTCGAGCCGATGATGGTCGGCGTGCTCGGCGGTGGCGTCGCCCATCTCCGCCTCGCCGACGGCCGGCACCTGGTGCTCGACGGGCTGTCGACCGCGCCGGGCCGGGGCAGCGCCACCATGTACGAGGCGCTGTCCGACGAGGTCGGCAAGTCCCGCGACGTGCGTGACCGCGAGAACCAGGTCGGGCCCAAGGCGGTGGCCGTTCCCGGCGCGCTGGCCGGCTGGTGCGAGGCGCTGGCGCGCTTCGGCACCCTGGCGCTGGCCGATGTGCTGGCCCCCGCCATCCGGCTGGCCGAGCGCGGCTTCATCGTCAGCCCCTATCTGTCGGACTGCGTCACCGACTGCGCCGCCGACCTGGCCCGCGACCCCGGCCTGTCCGCCCTGTTCCTGCCGGGCGGCCAGCCGCTGCGGCCGGGCGCGCGGCTGGTCCAGGGCGACTATGCCGGCAGCCTGCGGCTGATCGCCGAGCGCGGTCCGGCCGCGCTGTATGACGGGCCGCTCGGCACCGCGCTGACCGATTTCATGGCGTCTCATGGCGGGCTGATCGACCAGGCCGATCTCGACGCCTTCCGGGTGATCGAGCGCGAACCGGTGCGCGGCACCTATCGCGGCTTTGAGATCCTGGGCCCGCCGCCGCCCTCCTCCTCCGGCGTGCACATCGTGCAGATGCTGAACATCCTGGAGGGCTACGACATCGGCGGGCTGGGCTTCGGTTCGGCCGACGCGGTGCACCTGCTGGCCGAGGCGCTGAAGATCGCCTTCGCCGACCGCGCCGTCGCCACCGCCGACCCGGCCTTCGTCGCTGTGCCGGTCGACCGCCTGATCGCCAAATCCTATGCCGAAGAGCGCCGGTCCCGCATCGACCTGCGGCGGACCCAGGCCTGGACCGCCGGGCTGGCGGGCGGGGAATCGGCCAACACCACCCATGTCACCGTGGCCGACGCTGCCGGCAACGTCGTCGCCACCACCCAGACCATCAACGGCCTGTTCGGCGCCTGCACCCAGATCCCCGGCACCGGCATGCTGACCAACAACTACATGTACAATTTCGACCCGCATCCCGGCCGCGCCTTGTCGATCGCGCCGGGCAAGCGGGTCTTCACCTCGATGGCGCCGATGATGGCGCTGCGCGACGGCAAGCTCGCCTTCGCCCTGGGCCTGCCCGGGGGCTTGCGCATCTTCCCGTCGGCGCTGCAGGCCATCGTCAACCTGATCGACCACGGCATGAGCCTGCAGGAGGCGGTCGAGGCCCCGCGGGTGTGGACCGAAGGCGGCGTGCTGGAGCTGGAGCAGGCCTTCCCCGAGGCGGTGGCCGAGGACCTGGCCGCCCGCGGCCACAACATCGTGCGCATGCCACGCATCGCCGGCGGCATGAACGCGATCGGCTTCGACCCGGACGGTACCCTGACCGGCGCCGCCTGCTGGCGCGCCGACGGCACGCCGGTCGCCATCTCCGGCGGCCTGGCCCGCGCCGGCGTCCGCTTCACCATCTGACCCGTTACCCGACTGGAGTGTGCCTGCCGTGACCGAAACCGTCGTCGTCCTGGATCCGATCAGCGAAGACAGCGCCGCCAGGCTGCGGTCCCTGCTGCCGCCCGGCCTTGTCCTCACCCATGGCACCGCGCGTGGCGATGAGCATCTCAAGGAGATCATCGCCGGGGCCGAATACGCCATCGCCGGCCAGGTCGGCGTCAACGGCGACGTGCTGCGCGCCGCGCCCAAGCTGAAGCTGCTGCACAAATGGGGCGTCGGCGTCGACAACCTCGATGTCGACACGGCGCGCCAGCTCGGCATCAAGGTGGCGCGCACCACCGGCAGCAACGCCGTGCCGGTCGCCGAATTCACGCTGGGCCTGACCCTGGCGGCGCTGCGCTGCATCGCCTTCGGCCATGCCGAGCTGAAGAAGGGCCACTGGCGCACCGCCACCGCCATGCCGATGCAGACCTACATGCTGTCGGGCAAGACCGTCGGCATCATCGGCTTCGGCGCCATCGGCCAGACCGTCGCCAAGCTGCTGAAAGGCTTCGGCTGCACCATCCTCTATTCCAAGCGCACGAAGCTGCCGGCGGTTGAGGAGGCCGCGCTGGGCGCCCGCTTCGCCACGGTACCGGAGATCCTGGCCCAGTCCGACGTGATCACGCTGAACTGCCCGCTGACGCCGGAGACATCAGGGCTGATCGACCGGGCGGCGATCCGGGCGATGAAGAAAACCGCCGTGCTGGTCAATGTCGCGCGCGGCGGCGTCGTGGTGGAATCCGACCTGATCGAGGCGCTGAAGGCGCGGGAGATCCATGCCGCCGCCATGGATGTGTTCGAGATCGAGCCCCTGCCGTCGGACAGCCCGCTGCTGGGCCTGGACAATCTGGTGGTCACCCCGCATCTGGCGGCGATCGCGGCCGACAATTTCGAGAAGGCCGTCAACCAGATGTTCGGCAACATCGCCCATGTCGCGCGCGGCGAGCCGGTGCCGGAACGCGACTCCGTGGTCTGACCCCCAAGCTTCACGCGGAGACGAGCCCGGGATTCGGACCGAAGTCCGCCCGGGCGCGCCTCCACTCGATCCCCCTCGGCCCGTCCTGGCCGAGGCCGGGGGGAAGCACCTGGCCCCCGCGGATGGACGCCGGCCGGCGGGGACCAGGCGGCGTGGCGCCTCTTCAGCTCGATATCCGCGTGTCGGTCGCGATCCAGTTCTCTTCCCAGGTCTTGCCGCCATCCGCGGAGAAGGACTGCACGAAACGGTACACATCGGGCGCCTGGGGCAGGATCTCGAAGCGCACCAGCACGGCGCGACCGTCGTCGAGGAAATCCTGGCCTTGGAACAGGCCGTGGCCATTCGTGACCCGGCCGTACACCGGCGGCGTCAGCGTGCCGACCCGCGCATTGGAGAAGTGAACGCTCCATTGCCGCGCTTTCGGGTTGTACACGCGCAGGCTGAGGCCCTCGATGTGGTGTCCGGCGGCGCTGTCGGCTTCCAGCTCCAGCAGGTTCGCGCGGCCGTCCCACACCTTGCGGACCGTCGACGTGCCGTTGAATGCGAGCCACTGGTCCGGAGTCTCGCTGAGGGGCTCCGCCAGCACCTTCATCTCGGTCTTCCAGGTGCCGATCTCGAAGTCGAAATCATGCTGGCCGTCGGATGACGGCGCCGCCGTCTGCGCCACCGCCGGCGGCGGGAACAGGAACGCGCAGGCCAGCAGGCCTGCGAAAATCGGGCGATACGTCGGATCTGCCGGCATGGGGCTCTCCCGGATCTGGATGGTGAGCCAATCTAGGTGCAGGGTGGTCATGGTGAAATTACCACTTGGCGCCTGAATGCCATGACCACTCTGCACCTGCCCCTCGACCGGTCGGGCGGCCTGCCGCTGCACCGGCAGATCTATGACGGCATCCGCGGGGCGATCCTTGCCGGCGCGTTGCGGCCGGGCCAGCGCATCCCGTCCACGCGCGCCTTGGCCCTCGACCTGGCCGTGTCGCGCCTGCCGGTGCTGGCCGCCTATGAGCAGCTTCTGCACGAATGCTATCTCGAGGGGCGGGCGGGGTCCGGCACCTATGTCAGCCAGGCGCTGCCCGACGAGCTGCTGCAATCGAAGCCGGTGCCGGATGGGGCGCGGCCGGCGCCCCGGGTCCCGCCGGAAAGCGACTATGGCGGGCTTGGTCCGTTCCGCACCAGCCTGCCAGCGCTGGACCGGTTTCCGCATGTCGCCTGGGCGCGGCTGGTGGCGCGGCATGCGCAGCGGCTGCCGCCGGCGCACATGGCCTATGGCGATCCGGCGGGGCTGCCGGCGTTGCGCGCGGCGATCGCCGACCATCTGCGCGCCGCCCGCGGGGTCCGCTGCAGCGCCGAGCAGGTCCTGATCGTCTCCGGCTCGCAGGCGGCGCTGCGCATCGCCGCCGCGGCGATCCTTGCCCCCGGCGACGCCGTGGCGGTGGAGGAG
Organism: Inquilinus sp. 2KB_23; assembly: GCF_052115705.1. Taxonomy (NCBI): domain Bacteria; kingdom Pseudomonadati; phylum Pseudomonadota; class Alphaproteobacteria; order Rhodospirillales; family Rhodospirillaceae; genus Inquilinus; species Inquilinus sp. 2KB_23. The sequence continues at coordinate 94,251 of NZ_JBFRHF010000012.1, forward strand.
CCGGGCTATCCCGGCGCCCGCGCCGCGCTGGCGGCCGGCGGGGCGCGGCTGCTGCCGATCCCGGTCGACGAGGGCGGCATCGACGTGGACGCGCTGCGGCGCGCCGGCGGGGCGCGCGCCGCCTATGTCACGCCCTCGCATCAATATCCGCTCGGCATGTCGATGACCGCAGCGCGGCGGCTGACGCTGCTGGACTGGGCGCGGCGCCAAGGCGCCTGGGTGCTGGAGGACGACTACGACAGCGAGTACCGCTACGTCAGCCGGCCGCTCGGCGCGCTGCAGGGCATGGATGCGCATGGACGGGTGATCTATGTCGGCACCTTCAGCAAGGTGATGTTTCCCGCATTGCGGGTCGGTTATCTCGTGGTGCCGCCGCCGCTGCTGCAGGATGTCTTGCGGGCGCGCCTGGCCTTCGATCTGTTCCCGCCCACGCTCTACCAGTCGGCGCTCGCCGAGTTCCTGGACGGCGGGCATTTCGTGCGGCATCTGCGCCGCATGCGTGGCGTGTACCAGGCGCGGCGCGCGGCGCTGCTCGACGGTCTGGCGCGGCATTGCGGCGACCGCCTGGTCGTCCACAATGCCGACGCCGGGCTGCATGTCGCGGTGCTGCTGCCTGATGGATTCGATGACACCGATCTCGTTCGGCGCATGGGCGATCGCGGCCTGACGGCAACCGCGCTGTCCACCTGCTACGCGAGCACGGTGCCCCGCTGCGGGCTGCTGCTCGGCTTCGGCGGTTCGGACGAGCGCAGGTTGCAGGACGCCACGCGGATGCTGGGCGAACTCCTGCGCGCGTACCCGTAGGCATGCGCCGGCCAGGGCGGGTGAGAGGAGCGATCAGGAGGCATTCCGCCCGCCTCCCCGTAAGCGGACATCCGCACACGGGTGATCCCGAGCCGCTGCGCTTCGTTGGTGTAACGGCCCAGCGGCCGGCCGGCCTCGAAGAAGGGGTCGCGTTCGACCGACAGGCCAACTGGGCCGCCAAGGGCCGTGGCACGGTTGGGGGAAAATTGGTGCGGACGGCGGGACTCGAACCCGCACTCCCGAGGGATGCAGATTTTAAGTCTGCTGTGTCTACCGGTTTCACCACGTCCGCACGGGTTCCGTCTATCGCCTGAGACCGGGCGGCGCGCAAGCGCAATGCGCCTTGCAACCGGCCCGCCGATCTCTCATCTCGGAGAGATGCACGACCTCGACTGGATCCGACTCGCCTGGCTGGCCGCCGCCATCATCCTGGTGGCCCCGGCCGCGTTCCGGCGCGGATGGGGCGGTCATGGCCTGGCCTATGCCGCCGCTTGGCTCGGCATCGCGCTGCTGATCGGGCTGGCCTATTCGGTCTTCGCCACATCCAGGCCGGCGGTGCCGCCGAGCGAGACCACCAGGGCGCGCACAGCCTCGGTCGCCACCGACAGCCGGTCGGCGTCGGTGCCGCGCAGCACCAGGCTGGTGCCGAACTTGCCGGCCCGGAAATACGGGTAGCTGCCGATCGACAGGTCCGGGTACTCGGCGGCAATGGCGCCGAGGCCGGCCGCGATCACCCCTTCGCCGAGGTCGCAGGTCACGGTGCGGCTGAGCACCCGGTCGCCGCCGGTCAAAGTGGGGGCGATGCCGTCGAACATCGCCTGCATGATCCGTGGCACCCCGGCCATGACATGGACGTTGCCGATGCGGAAGCCGGGCGCGGCGCTGACCGGGTTGTCGATCAGCGTGCCGCCCTCCGGCACATTGGTCATGCGCAGCCGGGCCTCGTTCAACTGGCCAGCCTCGTAATGCGCCTCCAGCCGCCGCACCGCCTCGGGGTGGCGCAGCAGCGGCACGCCGAAGGCGCGGGCGATGCATTCGGCGGTGATGTCGTCATGGGTCGGGCCGATGCCGCCGGTGGTGAAGACGTAGTCGTAGCGGCTGCGCAGCGCGTTGACCGCGGCCACGATCTCGTCGGGGACATCCGGCACCACCCGCGCCTCGCGCAGGCGGATGCCCAGTTCGGTCAGCCGTTCCGCCAGGAACCCCATGTTGGCGTCCTTGGTGCGGCCGGAGAGAATCTCATCGCCGATCACCAGAACGGCGGCGGTGACGATGCGCGTATCGGTCATGCGGTCCTGCCCATCGGATTCCGGTCGCTCCGCCCCATATCGGGTCGGATGACGACCGGCCGACAGCGATGCTATAGCCTAGAGGCGATGCGAGACAGGATAGAAAGCGTGACCGAGGTGGAACCCCAGACCCGCGAGGAAGGCCACATCCCCCTGCACGGCGAGGCCGGCTTCGCGGCGATGCGCCGTGCCGGCCGATTGGCCGCAGAGACCCTCGACTTCATCACCCCGCATGTGCAGCCGGGCATCACCACCGACGAGCTCGACAAGCTGTGCGACGGCTTCATGCGCGACCATGGCGCGGTGCCGGCGACGCTGGGCTATCGCGGCTATCCCAAATCGAGCTGCATTTCGCTGAACCATGTCGTCTGCCACGGCATCCCGGGCGACCGGAAGCTGGAGAACGGCGACGTCCTGAACATCGACGTCACCCCGATCCTGGACGGCTGGTACGGTGATTCCAGCCGCATGTACATTGCGGGCGACAAGGTCACGGTGAAGGCCAAGCGGCTGATCGAGGTGACCTATGAGGCGATGATGCGCGGCATCGCCGTGGTCAAGCCTGGCGCCACGCTGGGCGACATCGGCCACGCCATCCAGGCCTATGCCGAGGGCCACCGCTTCTCGGTGGTGCGCGACTTCTGCGGTCATGGCGTCGGCAAGGTGTTCCACGCCCCGCCCAGCATCCTGCATTACGGCCGCCGCGGCGACGGGCTGGCCCTGCGCGAAGGCATGATGTTCACCATCGAGCCGATGATCAACGCCGGCCACTGGGCGGTGAAGATCCTGTCGGACGGCTGGACCGCGGTGACCCGCGACCGCAGCCTGTCGGCCCAGTTCGAGCACACGGTCGGCGTGACGGCCGATGGGGTGGAGATCTTCACCCTGTCCCCCGCCGGCCTGACCCAGCCGCCCTACCTCATCCCGTGATCGGGCCGGTCTCGTGATGGGCCCCGCCTGATGATCGGACTGCTGCCGTGACCGCGCCGCCGGATGCGACGGACACCGTCCCGTCCTCCGGTGGTGAGCCCCACCACAGCGGTCATCGCGACCGGCTGCGGCAGCGCCTGCTGACCGCCGGCGCCCCGGCGCTGGCCGATTACGAGATCATCGAGCTGCTGCTGTTCGCCGCCATCCCGCGGCGCGACGTCAAGCCGCTGGCCAAGCAGCTGATCGCCACCTTCGGCAGCCTGGGCGCGGTGCTGTCCGCCACCCCGACCCAGCTGACCCAGCGCGGGGGCCTGGGCGACGGCAGCGTCGCCCTGCTCAAGGTGGTGCAGGCGGCGGCCGAGCGCATGCTGAAGGAGCAGGTGGCCGACCGTCCGGTGATCGGATCGTGGCAGTCGCTGCTGGATTATCTCGGCGTCGCCATGAAGTTCGGCGCCACCGAGCAGGTGCGGCTCTTGTTCCTGGACCGCAAGAACGCCTTGCTGGCCGACGAGATCCCGGCCCAGGGCACGGTCGACCAGGCGCCGATCTATCCGCGCGAGGTGGCCCGCCGGGCGCTGGAGCTGGGCGCCAGCGCGTTGATTCTGGTCCACAACCATCCCTCCGGCGACCCGACACCGTCGCGCGCGGACATCGAGATGACCAAGGCGGTGGCGCGGGCGGTCGAGGCGGTCGGCGTGACCCTGCACGACCACGTCATCATCGGCCGCAAGGGCCATTCCAGCTTCAAGAGCCTGGGCCTGCTCTGAGCCCTCCTGAATTGCGTCCGTAGCCCGACCCCCGCGCAACCGCAATCGGGCTGCAATGCCGTGGCCTTAGCGTTCCGCCATTGCCACGGGCACCTCGCCGGCTCCGGCACGACGGTCGCGACCAGCCGGACCGCGCGATGGGCGCCCACAAACGCGGACTGGGAAGCGCCATGCGCGAGGCTTTCGAACACATCACCGGCCTGTCATTCGGCAGCCGCGGCGGGGGTGACGGCGGCGCGCCCGCCTCACCGACAGCCGGGACGCTGCGGGCCGACCTCGTGGACCGCGCCCGGGCGCTGGTGCCGCTGCTCACGCGCAACGCGACCCGCACCGAGGCCGACCGGCGGGTCCCGGACGACAGCATCCGCGCCATCCAGGACGCCGGCCTGTTCCGGATCATGGTGCCCCGGCGCTTCGGCGGATCGGAGACCGACATCCGCACCTCGATCGCGGTGGCCCGCGAGCTGGCGATGGGCTGCGGGTCGACCGCTTGGGTGCTGTCGCTGATCAATGCCTGCGCCTGGATCACGGGGATCGGCACCGATCGGCTGCAGCAGGATGTGTGGGCGGAGAATCCCGATGCCCGCGTGGCCGGCGCCCTCGCCGGCGAGGCGCAGAGCCGCCGGGTCGATGGCGGGCTGGTGGTCAGCGGCCGATGGCCCTGGTCCAGCGGCTGCCAGCACGCGGATTGGGGCCTGGTCGGCGTGCCGATCGTCGATGCGGCCGGCACGGTCGTCGATCGCGGCCTCGCCCTGATCCCGATGCCGGAGCTGGGCATCGAGGACACCTGGTTCGTGGCCGGGATGAAGGGCACCGGCAGCAACACGCTGGTGGCCCGGGACGTGACGGTGCCCGACCACCGCATCCTGCCCCTGTCCCGCCTGCTCGCCGGCGACCACCCGACGCCGCACAAAAGCGAGGCGCTGTACCGCACCGCCTTCGTGCCCGTCGCGGCCCTGATCCTGATCGGGCCGCAGCTCGGCCTCGCCACCAGCGCCCTCGAATTCGTGATGGAGAAGGCCGGCCGGCGCGGCATCGCCTACACCAGCTACGACACCCAGGCGGCGGCCCCCACGGTGCAACTGGCCATCGCCAGGGCGGCCATGCTGATCGAGACGGCGCATCTGCATGCCGACCGCGCCGCCGCCGACATCGACGCGGCGGCCCGGGCCGGCCGGACGCTGAGCCTTGTCGAACGCGCGCGGATCCGGATGGAGACCGGCTATATCGCCGAGACCGCGCGCGAGGCCATCCGCATCCTGTGCTCGGCCCATGGCGCCTCGGCCTTTGCCGAAACCTGCCCGTTGCAGCGGATCTGGCGCGATTCCGAGGTCGCCAGCCGCCACGCCATGGTCAACCCGGAGATCAACAGCGAGATCTACGGGCGGGCGCTGCTGGGCGCCGACCCCATCACCAACCTGGTCTGAGCCGCGGGGGTTCGGCCCGTCTCAGCCCGGCACCGGAGCGTCCTCGCGGACTAGGCCTTCGCGCTTCAGCTCGACCCAGAACTCGGCCGGGATCGGGGTGGCGATCAGCGCGTGGTTGCGCTCGACCTCCTCCGGCTTCACCGCGCCCGGGATCATCGACGCCACCACCGGATGCGCCAGCGGGAACTGGATCGCCGCCGCCGGCAGGGCCACGCCATGGCGCTTGCACACTGCCTCGATCCGGGCCACGCGCTCCAGGATCTCCTTCGGCGCGTCGGCGTAGTTGTACTTGGCGCCCGGCACGGCGCCGGTGGCCAGGATGCCGGAATTGTACGGCCCGCCCAGCATGATGCCGATGTCGCGGCGCTGGCACAGCGGCAGGAACTCGTCGAGCGCGGTCTGCTCCAGCAGGGTGTAGCGCCCGGCCAGCAGGAAGCAGTCGAAGTCGCCGCCCTCGGCGAAGCGCATGCAGGATTCGACCTCGTTGACGCCGACGCCGATCGCCTTGACCACGCCCTCCTCGCGCAGCCTGAGCAGCGCCTTGTAGGCGCCGGCCAGGGCCTCCTTCAGCCGCTGCTCATAGGCGTCGCGAGAGCCGTGGGTCCAGATGTCGACGTCGTGGATCAGCAGGATGTCGACATGGGGGATGCCAAGGCGCATCAGGCTCTGCTCGAAGGCGCGCATGGCGCCGTCGTAGCTGTAGTCGTACACCGGATTGAACTCGAGCCCGCCGGCCCAGCCGCCATGGTCCACCGCCGCGCCGCGCTTCGGCGGCTCGAACACCCGGCCGACCTTGGTCGACAGCACATAGCTGTCGCGCGGCCGCTGCCGCAGCACCTGGCCGAAGCGGTGCTCGGACAGGCCGAAGCCGTAAAGCGGCGAGGTGTCGACCAGGGTGACGCCGAGCTCCAGCGCCCGGGCCATGGTCTGGGTCGCCTGCCCGTCCGGCAGCTTCTGGTAGAAGTCGCCGAGCGGCGCCCCGCCGAAGCCGAGCTGGGTGACGGGTACGCCGCTCTTGCCGAGCGGACGGGTCGCGATCGGGTCCATGGACGGGCGGTCCTCTCTCAAGCGTCTTGGGCTCAGCCGAGCCGGTAGAAGGCGGTGGCGGTGTCGCGATAGAGCTGCCGCAGCTGCGCCTCCGACGCGTCCGAGAGGATGGCGTCCAACGTGTCGACCCAGCGGCGATAGCTGGAGGCCAACTCACAGACGGGCCAGTCGCTGCCGAACATGGTGCGGTCGAAGCCGAAGCAGTCAATCGTATGACATATGTACGGCTCGATCTGGGCCCGGGTCCAGCCCCCATGATCGGCTTCGGTGACCACGCCCGAGACCTTGCACCAGACATTCGGCAGTGCCGCCAGGGCGCGCATCTGGTCGCGCCACGGCTGGTCGATCCCGTCCTTGATCCCCGGCTTGCCGATATGGTCGAGGACGAAGCGGATCTCCGGGCAGCGCCGCACCAGTTCCAGCGCGCTGTCGAATTGCGGGTGGAAGATGCACAGGTCGAAGGACAGGTCGTATTCCGACAGAAGCCGCACGCCTTCGACGAAGCCCGGGCGGATGCAGAAATCCACCGCCTCGCCCTGGATCAGCCGGCGGATGCCGCGCAGCTTCGGGGTGGCGGCCTGCAGCGCGTCGAGCTCGGTGCGCACCGCCTGGCCGTCCTCGACCGCGGCCGAGGCGACGATGGCGCCCAGGCGGGGGTCTTCCAGCGCGCCGACCCAGCGCGCCTCCTCCACCCTCTGGGCGGTGGCGATGGCGACCTCGACGAAGACATAGCGGTCGATCGCCACCCCGTCGCGCTGCCGGTCGTAGTCGGCCGGCAGGTGCGGCGACTTCAGGACCGGCACCCCGTCCATCCAGGGATACGGCATCGCTGCGGGGTCATAGATGTGCACATGGCTGTCGACGATCGGAAAACCGGGCACGTTACCCTCCTCGGCCGACTCGATTTTGCGGGACTTTAATCGAAAATCCGACCGGCGCCATCAGGCCTGTAGTGGACGCCCGCCCCGCTCGAGCAGCGCCTCGAGCCCACCGATGTCGGGCAGGCTGAGATCGGCCAGGCCGGCCAGGGTCTCGATGGTGCCGGTGCCGGTCAGCACTCCGACGCACAGGCCGACCCCGGCCGCGCGCCCCATCGCCATGTCGTGCCGGTTGTCGCCGACCATGGCGACGGCGCCGGGCGGCAGGCCGGTGGCGTCGCAGAAGCCATAGACCATGCCCGGGTTCGGCTTGTGGCCGTGGCCGCTGTCGTAGCCGGCGACGAAGTCGACGAGGTCGTCCAGCCCGAACATCGCCAGGGTGTTGCGGATCGCCACCTCGCCGTCGCTGGAGGCCACGCCGAGCTTGAGGCCGCGGTCGCGCAGCCGCCGGAACAGCCCGGCCGGATCGGCCACGGTCGGCACGATCGCGGTCGAGGTGGCGCCCTGGAAGATGCGGTCCATCTCCGGCACCAGCAGGTCGAGATCATAGGGGCTGCCGGCGGCGATCCACGCGGCCGCGATCTCCGGAGTGGCGCCGGCGGCGAACAGCGTGTCGGCGCGGACCACACCGGTATCAGGGTCGGCGCCGCCGACCGCCAGCAGCCGCCGCGCCAGCTCCGGATCGCCGGCCGCGGCGAACAGCGCCGCCTCGCGGTTCAGCGGCGTCCAAGTCGAGGCATAGTCGATCAGCGTGCCGTCCTTGTCGAACAGGATGCCCTGGATACCGGCCGTGTTCATGACGGCTCCTCTTCGAAATAGCCGCCTTCGAGGGTGATGTGGCTCAGCGTCCGGTCCTCGTGCCGCATGCGCCAGGACAGCAGTTTCTGGGCATAGGCCAGCACCTCGCCGGCATAGGCCGGGTCGCGGCTGCGGTCCTCGAACTCGCCGGGGTCGCGCTCCAGGTCGAAGAACAGCGGCGGCAGGCCGGTGCAGTGCACATATTTGCGCCTGGCGTCGCGGATCACCTGGACACCGCATTCGTTGCCCTGCAGCCGGCCGTGCTCGCTCTCGATCCGCTCGCGCACATTGCCGAAATCATAGAACCAATGCGCCGCGTCGCGCCAATCCCCCGGCGTCTCGCCGTGGCAGAACGGCAGCAGCGCCCGGCCGTCGCACTGCCGCGGCACGGGCAGGCCCAGCCAGCCGAGGATGGTCGGCAGGATGTCGACCGATTCGGTGAAGCCGTCGACCTGCCGGCCGCGCCCGGCATCGGCGGCGGCGCGGGGGTCGCGCACGATCAGGGGGATGTGCGCCGACTGGTCGAAATAGCCGAGCTTGCCGAACAGGTGGTGGTCGCCGAGCTGTTCGCCATGGTCGGAGGTGAAGACGATCAGCGTGTCGTCCCACTGGCCGCTCTGCCGCAGGAAGTCGAAGACCCGGCCGAGATGGTGGTCGACCTCCGAGGCCAGGCCGTAATAGGCGGCGCGGACCGCCGCCACCCCGGCCGCGTCGAGGGCGGAGGCCGGGCCTTCGGCATGGTTCAGGAACTTGGACAGCGGCACCGCCCGGTGCAGCCCGGCCAGCAGCGGATGCTGCTCGCCCTCCGCCGCCGCCGAGGGACCGCGCAGCGGCGCCGGCACCGCTGCCGGATCATAGGCCATGTGCCAGGGCGCCGGCGCGGCGAAGGGCGGATGAGGGCAGACATAGGTCAGATGCACGAACCAGGGCTGGCCCTGCCGCACCGCGAGGTGCCGCAGCACCTGGTCGGTGAGGAAGGCGGTCTCGCTGTCCTCGGCCCGGATCCGGGTCGGGCCGAAGCCGCCAGGCGCGGTCTCGCCGGCCGGGTCGGGATCGTAGAGCGGCTCGCGCCCCTGCCCCGGCTCGGCGATGTCGTAGCCCTTGGCCAGGAGGTCGGCAATCCAGCCACGGCTGAGCTCCGACAGGTTCATCACCGGGGTGAAGCCGGGCGCCACGCTTTCATAGGTGTCGCGCGCCGGGTCGCCAGGCGGACGGCCGCGCGGGTCCAGCGAGGTGTCGGTGTAGCCGAACAGCAGCGGTTCCCACCCGCCGCGCCGGACCTCCTGTGCCAGGTTGCCGTGGCGGGCATCGAGCGGCATGCCGTTGCGGACGCTGCGATGGGTGTGGGGGTACAGGCCGGTCAGCAGCGTGGCGCGCGACGGGCCGCAGGGATAGGCGTTGGTGTAGTGGCGCCGGAATAGCGTGGCATCGGCCGCCAGCGCGTCGAGCGCCGGGGTGCGGATGCACGGGTGCCCCACCGCCGACAGTGTGTCGCCGCGCCACTGGTCGGCGGTGATGAACAGCACATTGGCCACGCCTGCGACCTCCCGCATCCCAACGCTCCGCGACTGCTGATACAGCAAGCGCAGGCGTCGCGACACGGGAAAGCGGGCCGGCGCGGCGCAGCGTCACGCGGTGCTGCCCGGCCCGGAATTCAAGCCAATGCGATCAGGTCAGGCCGACGCTCCTAAGACAGCGGCGGCACCCGCAGCACCTGGCCGGGATAGATCTTGTCGGGGTCCTTGAGCGTCGGCTTGTTGGCTCGAAAGGTGGCTGATCCCGGAGCTTGACGGCGAGACAGAGATGATGTTCCCAATCAATCTGAGAATCCGGCACCTTTCCTACTCGCGAGGGTTGCATCGCCTCAACTCAGACTTGATTGGCATCCCAAAACACCCTATCTTCCAGTGCATTGAGGGGCTTTTCTGACTAATTGGTTGAGAGCAAGCGATGCCACGACGCATCTGGGTGCTGTCGATCGCCCTGGTCCTGGCCGCTTGCGGCGGCGGGCCCGACATCGTGCGCAACCCCGCCAGCACCGGCGTCGCCCGCTACGTCACCGCCAATGCGCCCGAGGAATGCGTGCCCTATGCCCGCTCGGTCTCCGGCATCCAGCTCAGCGGCGATGCCTGGACCTGGTGGGACCATGCCGACGGCGTCTACGCCAAGGGCAGCACGCCGAGCTCCGGCGCCGTGCTGGTGCTCGGTCAGTCCGACCGGCTGAGCAGCGGCCACATCTCGGTGGTGGTCACGGTGCGCAACTCGCGCGAGATCACGGTGTCGCACACCAACTGGGGCAACAACGGCCCGACCCGGCGGCGGATCTACCGCGAGCAGTCGGTGGTCGACGTCTCCTCCGGCAACGACTGGACCGCGGTGCGGTTCTGGAACCCCGACACCAACGCCTATGGCGGAGTCTACGAGGCCGACGGCTTCATCTATCCGGTCGGGGCCTGAGCACACCTATCGACGATCCGGGGTCGTATCGACTATAAGCCCGGCGCGATCACGGCACCGCCGCGACGCTTCGGATCCTGCGCCCCATGACCCTTCCCCTCGTCCTTCCGGATCCACGGGCGCGCCGGCGCCTGGAGATCGGCCTCGCCTTGCTGGCGGACGGGCAGCCGGCCGAGGCCGCCGAAGCCATCCGCGCCGCCATCGAGATCGACCCCGCCGACGCCGAGACCTGGCACGCGCTCGGCCAGGCGCTGGAAGCGGCGGGCGAGCCCGCTGAGGCGGCTTACCGCACAGCCCTGCAACTGGATCCGGACGACCGCATGGGCGCCGCGGTGCGGCTGGCGCTGATCGGCGCCGCGCCGGCCCCGGCGCAGCTGCCCGAGGCGCATGTCCGCACCCTGTTCGACCAGTATGCCCGGCGCTTCGACACCGCGCTGGTCGACGCCTTGGGCTATCGCGGGCCGGAACTGCTGCGCCGTGCCGTCGACCGGGTGATGTCGGAGGGGTGGCTGGACATCCTCGACCTCGGCTGCGGGACCGGCCTGGCCGGCGCCGCCTTCGCCGACCGCCGCCGCCGGCTGGACGGCATCGACCTGTCGCCCGCCATGATCCTGCAGGCGATGGCGCGCGGGATCTACGACCGGCTGGAGCCGGGCGAGATCGCGGCCGTGCTGGCGGACTGGCCGGAGCGCTACGACCTGGTGCTGGCCGCCGACGTCGCGGTCTATATCGGCGATCTCGGCCCCCTCTTCGCCGCCGCCCGCGACGTGCTGCGACCGGGCGGCCTGTTCGCCCTGACCGCCGAGGCGCATGACGCGGATGGCTGGCGCCTGGGCGACCATCACCGCTACCTCCATTCCTCCGGCTATCTCGCGGCGACCGCAGCGGCGGCCGGCTTCGCCGTGGTTGAGGTCGAAGGCGCCTGGGCCCGGCGCGAGAACGGGACGCCGCTGCCCGGCTGGGTCGCGGTGCTGCGGGCGTCATGAACTACCGCCACGCCTTCCATGCCGGCAACCAGGCCGATGTCGTCAAGCATGTGGTGCTGGTCGCGCTGGTCGAGGCGCTGCGCGGCAAGGCCAAGCCGTTCTTCGCACTCGACCTGCATGCCGGGATCGGCCGCTACGCGCTGGCGGCCGAGGCGGCGAGGACCGGCGAATACATCGACGGGATCGGCCGGATCGACAGTGCGACCGACGCCCCGCCCGTGGTCGCCCGCTATCTCGACCTGGTCCGCGGCTTCAACCCGTCCGGCAGGCTGGAGATCTATCCGGGATCGCCGCGGCTGATCCGGGCCCTGATGCGGCCGGAGGACCGGCTGGCGCTGGTCGAGCTGCATCCCGAGGACCACGCCCGGCTGCAGGCCGAGTTCCGCGGCGACAGCCAGGTTGCGATCCATCACCGCGACGCCTGGGAGGCGCTGCGCGGGCTGCTGCCGCCGCAGCCCCGGCGCGGGCTGCTGCTGATCGACCCGCCCTTCGAGGTCCAGGGCGAGCAGCTGCGCATGGCGCAGGCCATCGGCGCGGCCCATCGGCGCTGGCCGGAGGGCATCATCGCCGCCTGGTACCCGATCAAGGACCGGCCGCCGGTCGACGCCATGCTGGCGGCGCTGCCGCCCCTGCCCCGCGCCTGGACCGCCGAGCTGACCCTGTTCGACAGCCTGTTCCCGGCCCGGCTGAACGGGTCCGGCCTGATCCTGGCCAACCTGCCCTGGGGGGTGGAGGAGCCGCTGCGCGAGGCCCTGGCCTGGCTGCAGCCGCGCCTGGCCCGCCAGGGCGGCAGCTGGCGATTGGATCCGCTGCCGAGCTGACGCCACGCCGGGATCGCTGGCCGCCACAGCACCGCCCCACGGTTCCATGCCGAACCCGCCATGCAGACGTCCCGATTTCGCGGATAGGAATAGGCCGCCGACAGGTTCAACGTCCTCATGGATATGACGGAGGTCGGACATGTCGACGGCAGGCAACGCGCCCAGGGGCAGCGCTGCAACCTCTTCCAGCGGCGATGATTTCGTCATCGGCAAGACCTTCCTGATCGCGCTGTCGGCGGCGATGGGCGGGTTCCTGTTCGGCTACGACACCTCGGTCATCAACGGCGCCGTCGCGGCCATCCGCACCTGGTCCGGGGCCGGCGAGGTGCTGCTCGGCTTCTCCGTGGCCAGCGCCCTGCTCGGCTCGGCGGTCGGCGCCTGGTTCGCCGGACCGGTCGCGGACCGCTACGGCCGGATCGCGGTGATGCAGATCGCGGCGGTCATCTTCCTGATCGGCTCGGTCGGGTCCGGCCTGGCCTGGAGCATCTGGTCGCTGACGGCGCTGCGGTTCCTCGGCGGGCTGGCGGTCGGCGCCGCCAGCGTCATCGCCCCGGCCTATATCGCCGAGGTCTCGCCGGCCCATATCCGCGGCCGGCTCGGCTCGCTGCAGCAGCTGGCCATCGTCGTCGGCATCTTCGTCGCCCTGCTGTGCGACTATGCCCTGGTCGCGGCGGCCGGCGGCGCCGAGAAGATCCTGTGGTTCGGGCTCGAGGCCTGGCGCTGGATGTTCATTTCGATGGCGGTGCCGTCGGTCATCTACGGGGTGCTGGCCGGGATCATCCCGGAATCGCCGCGCTTCCTGGTCAGCAAGAAGCGCCTGGCCGAGGCGGCGGACGTGCTGCGGCGCTTCGTCGGCAACAAGCCGCCGCCCCAGGTCAAGATCGCCGAGATCGAGCACAGCATCGACCGGGAGAACAAGCAGTCGCTGCGCGATCTGCTGGGCCCTGCGGCCGGCCTGCTGCCGATCGTGTGGACCGGCATCCTGCTGTCGGTGTTCCAGCAGTTCGTCGGCATCAACGTGATCTTCTACTACTCCTCGGTGCTGTGGCAGGCGGTCGGCTTCACCGAGGCCGACTCGCTGATCATCACCGTCGCCACCTCGGTCACCAACATCCTGACGACCCTGGTGGCCATCGCACTGATCGACCGCGTCGGGCGCAAGCCGCTGCTGCTGATCGGGTCCGCCGGCATGACCCTGGCGCTGGGGACGATGGCCTATATCTTCGGCACCGCCCCCACCGAGATGGTCAATGGCGCCCTGGTCCCGGTGCTGCCCGGCCAGGCCGGCGTCGTCGCGGTGGTCGCCGCCAACCTCTACGTCGTGTTCTTCGGGGTCAGCTGGGGGCCCGTCGTCTGGGTGCTGCTGGGCGAGATGTTCAGCAACCGCATCCGGGCCTATGCCCTGGCCGTGGCCGCGGCGGCGCAATGGGTGGCCAATTTCTTCGTCTCGGAGACCTTCCCGTCCCTGGCCTCCGCCGGGCTGGGCATCGCCTACGGCATCTATGCCCTGATGGCCGTGCTGTCCTTCATCTTCGTCGCCCGCGCGGTGCGCGAGACCCGCGGGCGCGAGCTGGAGGACATGGAGTAACCGGGGTCGCTCCGCACACATCCAGGGCTTCGGCGCAAAGGCCCGGCCCCGGCGAAATCCGGTTCGCGGCACGAGGCCGGTCGCGCTAGAGTTCCCGCAACGAGGGGGGACTTCATGACGCGATGGGCTGGGCTAGGCGCCCTGTTGGTGTTGCTGTCGGCCTGCGTCTCGCAGCCGCCGAAACCGCTTGTCCCGCAACCGGGCACGCCGCCCTTCCAGGCGATCGCGCCTGCCGGCTATTGCCTGTCGGATGAATCGGATCCTTTGGCGCCGAGGGTCTATAGAACGATCGGCCAAGTCGCCCAGCCGGGCTCGCAGATCCTGGCGACCTTCCGTCCCTGCGCCGAGATCGGGCCGGAGCCAGGCTCCGCCAAGCCCTGGCATAAGGTTCGGCTCGTCTTTGAGACCAGGCTGATGACTTCTGCCGGCGACCGGCAGGTCTATCTCGCAATCATGGCGAATCCGAAGCTCACCGACCTGTTGAATCAGCGGGTGGTTCCAGGACTGCGGGACCAGATCCCGGATGCCTTGAAGAAGAGCACGACCGTCAGCGACCTCCGCTACCTCGGGTCGGATCAGGATGCCGTCTACGACGGATTCGAGATGACCTCGCGCGGGCTTCCCCCCGCCATGACCGTGACGACACGCTCCGTCTCCGGCCAGACGGTGATCGGCCGCTACACGCTAGCGGTGACGGCCTTCAGCCTGACCGGCAACAACGCGCCCGAGGATTGGGACTTTCTTCAGAAGCTCGTGGTCCAGGCGGTCCACGCCACGATCATCGCGACGGAGCGTCCGGGCACGGCATTGCCGCCGGTGCCTCCCCGGGTGCTGCCGGCAGCGCCCGGAGCGTCAGGCCTGACGACCTGACCGCGTCCTGAGTCGCCTCAGACCGCGGCCTTGTTCTGGCGGTCGAGGCGCTTGCGCTCGTTCGGGTCGAGGAGGCGCTTGCGCAGGCGCACCGTCTTCGGCGTGACCTCGACCAGCTCGTCGTCGTTGATGTAGGTCAGCGCCCGCTCCAGCGTCATCTGGATCGGCGGCGTCAGGCGCACCGCCTCATCCTTGCTGGTGGTGCGGATGTTGGTCAGCTGCTTGCCCTTCAGCACATTGACCTCGAGGTCGTTGCCGCGGGTGTGCTCGCCGATGATCATGCCCTGGTAGACCCGGACCTGCGGCTCGATCAGCATCGGGCCGCGATCCTCCAGGTTCCACAGCGCGTAGGCCACGGCCTCGCCCTGGGCGTTGGAGATCAAGACGCCGGTGTGGCGCGAGGCGATGGCGCCCTTGTGCGGGGCGTAGTCGTGGAAGATCCGGTTCATCACGCCGGTGCCGCGCGTGTCGGTCATGAACTCGCCCTGGTAGCCGATCAGGCCACGGGTCGGCACCAGCATGACCAGGCGCTGCTTGTCGCCGCCCGAGGGCCGCATCTCCAGCAGCTCGCCCTTGCGCTCGGACAGCTTCTGCACGACGACGCCGGAATGCTCCTCGTCGACGTCGATCGTGACCTCTTCGATCGGCTCGAGCTGGTTGCCCGACTCGTCGGACTGGTAGACCACGCGCGGCCGGCTGATCGACAGCTCGAAGCCCTCGCGGCGCATGGTCTCGATCAGGATGCCCAGCTGCAGCTCGCCGCGGCCGGCGACCTCGAAGGCGTCCTTCTCGGCGGTCTCGGTGATCTTCAGCGCGACATTGCCCTCGGCCTCGCGCAGCAGGCGGGCGCGGATGACGCGGCTGGTGACCTTGTCGCCCTCGGTGCCGGCCAGCGGGCTGTCATTGACCGAGAAGGTCATGGCGATGGTCGGCGGGTCGATCGGCTGGGCCGCGAAGGCCTCGGTCACGTTCAGGTCGCAGATGGTGTCGGCGACGGTCGCGGTCACCAGCCCGGCGATGGCGACGATGTCGCCGGCCTCGCCGCTGTCGATCGGCTGGCGCTCGATGCCGCGGAAGGCCAGCACCCGGCTGATGCGGCCGGTCTCGATCGTCGTGCCGTCGCGCGACAGCGCCTTGACCGTCATGTTCGGGCGGACAGAGCCGGAGCGGATGCGGCCGGTCAGCACCCGGCCGAGATAGGGGTTGGCCTCGACCGTGGTGGCCAGCATGCGGAAGGACTGGTCCTCCTCGATCTTCGGCGCCGGCACGTGGCTCAGCACCAGGTCGAACAGCGGCGACATGTCGGTCCGCTCGGCCTCAAGGCTCTCCGCCGCCCAGCCCTGCTTGGCCGAGGAGAACAGCGTCGGGAAGTCGAGCTGGTCGTCATTGGCGTCGAGCGCCGCGAACAGGTCGAACACCTCGTCATGCACCTGGTGGGCGCGGGCGTCCGGCCGGTCGCATTTGTTGACCAGCACGATCGGCCGCAGGCCCAGCTTCAGCGCCTTGCCGGTGACGAACTTGGTCTGCGGCAGCGGCCCTTCGGCCGCATCCACCAGCACGACCACGCCGTCGACCATGTTCAGGATGCGCTCGACCTCGCCGCCGAAATCGGCGTGGCCCGGCGTGTCGACGATGTTGATGCGGACGTCCTTCCACACCAGCGACGTGCACTTGGCCAGGATGGTGATGCCGCGTTCCCGTTCGAGGTCGTTCGAATCCATGATTCGTTCGGCCACGACCTGATTGTCGCGGAAGGCCCCCGACTGGCGCAACAGGACGTCGATCAGGGTCGTCTTGCCATGATCGACATGGGCGATGATGGCGATGTTCCGGATTTCCATGGTCGGTCCGAGGCGAGCGCAAGGTGCGGGCAAAACGAAGGACGGCGGACAGGGCGCCTTGCGAACGCCCCAACCGCCGTCGACGCGGAATATAGGGAGATCTGCGGCAAGTGCAAGCCGACTCCAGCAACACATTGACAAGTCGAAGGAAAATTTGCGGCAACGAAACCCTTATTCCAGGTGTTGCGATAGGGGTGGCAACCGAAGCGCGGACCGTGGACGATGCCGCGGGGCGTCGGGCTAGGGGGGATGGGCTTGCGACTGAGATGGCACGGATTGACATGGCTCGGCGTCCTCGCCGCCCTGGTGCCCCCTGCGGCGGTCCTGGCGCAGAGCGATCCGGCCGAGCCCGCGGCCGACGCGGCCGCTGCGGCGACTCCGCTGCCGGACGCCATTGCCTATGTCGCCACGCTGGAGCCGGTGTCCGACGACAGCGCGACCGCGGCGCTGACCGGCGCCTCGAACCTGATCACGCTGCAGTCCAGCCCACCCGCCGGCCCGGTCGGGCTGATCCGCCGGGCGCTGGCGGACCAGGACCGGCTGTACGGCGCGCTGGGCGCCCTGTCCTATTACGGCGCCACGGTCGGCATCACCATCGACGGCAAGCCGTTGAACGATCCCGGGCTGATCGACCAGCTCACGGCGCGGCAGAGCAGGGACCCGGTCAAGGTCTCGATCAAGATCGACCTCGGCCCCGGCTACAAGTTCAAGACCGTCCGCCTGACCGACACCAAGGGGTCGGACCAGCTGCCGCTGGTGATCGACCGCACGCCGCTGGGTCTCGACCCGGGCCAGCCGGCGCTGTCGGGCACCATCCTCAGCGCCGAGGGTGCGATGGTGTCCCAGATGAACAACCAGGGCTATCCGCTGGCCAAGGTGCCGTCGCGCGACGCCGTGGTCGACCATAGTAACAACACCATGGACCTGACCGAGGTGCTGGATCCCGGCCCCAAGGCCGGATTCGGCGCGGTGTCGGTCGAGGGCGAGAAGACGGTCGACGAGAGCTTCATCCTGAGCCGGGTGCCCTTCGTGCCCGGCCAGGTCTATTCCCCGTCCCAGATCCAGGACCTGCGCAAGGACCTGGCCGACCTTGGGGTGTTCAGCAATGTGCGGGTCACCACCGCGACGGCGCTGGACCCCCAGGGCAATGTGCCGGTGGCGATCACGGTGCAGGAGCGGCCGCTGCGCTTCTTCGGCTTCGGTGCCAAATACGAGACCAATTACGGCGCCGGCATCAACGCCTATTGGGGCCATCGCAACCTGTGGGGCGGGGCCGAGCAGTTGCGGGTCGACGGTGAACTCAGCGGGGTGGGCGGCGGCCAGGGCAGCGGGACCGAACCGAACTACAAGTTCGGCGTCACCCTGACGGTGCCGGGCTTCCTGGACCGCAAGACCACGCTGGATGCCAAGGCCGAGGCGGTACACGAGGTGCTGGATGCCTACACCAGCACGCGCGGCCTGGTGCAGGGCATCGCGACCTACCACTACACCAAGCAGATCGACCTGCTGGCCGGCCTTAGCTTCGAGAAGGGCCATGTCGAGAACGACGAGGGCACCTGGGACTACACCTTCGTCGGCATCCCGCTCGGCGCCAAGATCGACACCACCGACAACCTGCTGAACCCATCCAAGGGTTACCGGGCGCAGCTGTCGCTGACCCCCTACCCGACCTTCCTCGGATCCTCGGTCGACATGGTGGTGGCCAAGGCGCTGGCGTCGACCTATCTCGACCTGTCGGATGATGGCAGCATCATCATCGCCGGGCAGCTCGGCATCAGCAGCATCGCCGGCCCCGACATCGCCGACGTGCCGCCCGACAAGCGGCTCTATGCCGGCGGCGGCGGCAGCGTGCGCGGCTACAAGTACCAGAGCATCGGCCCGCAGGATAAGGACCACAACCCGACCGGCGGCCTGAGTTCCCTGATCGGCAGCCTCGAGCTGCGCTACAAGATCACCGACAGCATCGGCATCGTGCCGTTCTTCGACGCCGGCGGCGTCTATGAGAAGAGCGTCCCCGACTTCGGCAGCGACCTGCAATACGCGGCCGGCATCGGCGCCCGCTACTACACCGGCATCGGGCCGATCCGGGCGGACATCGCGGTGCCGCTGAACAAGCGCAAGGACGACGACGCCTTCCAGCTCTACATCAGCATCGGGCAGGCCTTCTGATGCGCGCGATCCGGATCCTCCTCATCGTCCTCGCGGTGGTGATCGGCCTGCCGATCACGCTGCTGCTGATCGGCTTCGGCCTGGCCCAGACCGGCCCCGGCAAGCGCCTCATCGCCGACCAGGCCGGCGGGCTGGCCAGCACGCCCGAGATGCAGGTGTCGATCGGCGCGATCGAGGGGCTGGTGCCCTTCGACATGACGGTGCGCGACGTCGCCGTGTCCGACCCCGCGGGCCCGCTGGTCACCGTCGACCATGCCCGGCTGGCCTGGAGCCCGACGGCGCTGTTCGGCCGCGTGCTGCAGATCGATGCGGTGGAGGCTGGCACCATCACCGTCGACCGGCTGCCCGCCGGCGGCACCACCGAATCCGAGCCCAGCTCCGGCGGCTTCTCCCTGCCCCAGCTGCCGGTCGACATCCGCCTCGACCGGCTGCGGATCGACCAGATCGCGCTGGGCCCCGACGTGGCTGGGATGGCGGCGAAGCTGAGCGTGGCCGGCGACGCCAGGCTGGGCAGCCCGTCGCAGGGGCTGCGGGCCAATTTCGCCGTCCACCGCCTCGACGGCACCGCCGGCGATGTCACGGCGAAGCTGGCCTTCACCCCGTCGACCGAACAGCTCGATGTCGCGGTGTCGGTACAGGAGCCGCAGGGCGGCGTCATCGCCAGCATGGCCCAGCTGCCGGGGCAGCCACCGGTCGACCTCAAGCTCGACGGCACCGGCACCCTGTCCGACTGGCGTGCCACCCTGACCGGCCGCGCCGGCGACCTCGGCGGCATCGACGGCACCGCCCGGATCGAGCCGGGCCAGGGCAGCCGCCGCCTGACCCTGGACCTCAACGCCGATGCCGCCCGGCTGGTGCCGGCCAGCATCGCCCCGCTGCTGCAGGGCAGGACCACGCTGAAGGCCGAGGCCACGGTTGCCGATGCCGGACCGATCACGATCAGGCAGTTCGACGCCGCCACCGCGGCCGGCAGCGTCTCGGTCAACGGCAGCGCCAATCCCGTCGGCAACACGGTCGACCTGGCCTATCGCGTCCAGGCCGGCGCCGCCGCCGGCTTCACCGCCCTGCTGCCGCCCGGCACCGGCTGGGAATCGCTGACCGTCAGCGGCACCGCCAAAGGTGCGCTGGATGCACCAGTGGCCACCGCCGCGATCCAGGGCACCGGCCTGCGCCAGGGCGTCTACGGCGCCCAGACCGCCGCCTTCGACCTGACGGCGACGCCGCAGGGCAAGCTGTCCGACCCCGAAGCGCCGATCGGGCTCAGCGCCACCGGGTCGGTCGGCGGCATCGTGCTGGGCGACCCGCAGCTGGAGGCCGCCGCCGGCCGGACCGTCGACCTGCAGCTGGCCGGCAGTGCCACGCAATCGGGCAAGGTGGTGATCGACCGGCTGGAGACCAGGCTCGACGGCGCCGTGCTGACCGCCAGCGGCCAGGGCGACGCGATGGCGCCCGCCGGCGCCGGCACGCTGCACCTGAGCGCCATTGATCTCGGCCGCGTGTCCGGGCTGGTCGACCAGCAGATCTCAGGCACCCTCGACCTGACCGTCAAGCCGGCGCTGCAGGCGGATGGCTCCGGCAGCATGGAGTGGGCCGGCACCATCGGCGAACCCAATGCCGAGGCCACGCCGACCGCCGCCGTGCTGGGCAAGCAGGCGACGCTGAGCGGTCGGATCGAGCGCAGCGCCGCGGGCAAGATCACCATCTCCGATGTCAAGATCGACGGCGACAAGGCCTCGCTCGCCGCCTCCGGCACGCTGGACGGCGAGGCGATCACCGGCGCGATCAAGGCGTCGCTCGGCTCGATCGCCGCGGTGTCGCCCGGGGTCGAGGGCGCGGTGTCGGTCGACGCCATCCTGTCCGGCAGCATCGGCGCGCTGGGCGTCCGCGGCCAGGTCGTGGCCAAGGGGGTGAAGAGCGCCGGGCACACCATCGAGACCCTGACTGCCGACATCGACGCCACCGGCCTGCCCTCTGCCCCCGCCGGCACGCTGAAGCTGGCCGGCACGGTCGACGGCAAGCCGGCCACCGGCAACGCCACGCTGGGCCAACGGCCGGATGGCGGCTTCGACATCAAGGGCCTGGCGCTGGATGTCGCCGGCGTCAAGGCGGACGGCGACGCCACCATGGCGGCCAATGGCGGCCCGATCGGCGGCACCATCAAGCTCGCCGTCGCCGATCTTGGCGTCGTCGGCGCCTTCATCGGCCAGACCCTGCGCGGCCAGGTCGACGCCACCCTGGCGCTCGACCCCGCCAGCGGCGCCAGGATCGACCTGACCGCCCGGCGCGTCGCCTATGGCGCCACCGCCACGGTCGACGAAGCCCGGCTGACCGGGCTGGTGGTCGACCCGATGGCGGATGGGCGCCGCATCCAGGACGGCAAGCTGGTGATCACCGGCGCCAATGCCGGCGGCACCCCGATCAGCCGCGCCGAGTTGAATGTCGCCGGCACCATGCAGCAGCTGGCGCTGCAGCTGCAGGCCGCCACCGGATACGGCACCGCCGACATGGCCGCCGATGTCGGGCTGGGCGGGGCCGAGACGGTGGTCGGCCTGAAGCGCCTGACGGTCCGCCAGGCCGGTCAGTCGGTCACGCTGTCCAGGCCCGCCACCATCCGGGCCGGCGCCGCCGGCGTCGACCTCGGCACCATCGACCTCGCGGTCAGCGGCGGCGGCAGCGTCACCCTGTCGGGCAAGGCCGGCGACACGCTGGACCTGCGCGCCAGGATCGCCCGGCTGCCGCTCGGCCTGGCCGAGATCGCCAGCCCCGGCCTGGGCCTGCAGGGCCAGCTGAACGGCGATGCCACCATCACCGGCAGCGCCGCGGATCCCGAAGGCAAGTTCTCGCTGAAGGTCACCGGCGCCAGGATGGGCGGGTTGGACACCGCCGGGCTGCCGCCGGTGGACGCCACCGCCGACGGCACCATCGCCGGCCAGCGCGTCACCGTCACCAGCCGGGTCACCGCCGGAAAGGCGCGGCTGGACCTGCAGGGCGCGGTGCCGCTGGGCGGCGGCGCGATCTCGGCCTCGGCCAAGGG
Source organism: Inquilinus sp. 2KB_23 (assembly GCF_052115705.1). NCBI lineage: Bacteria > Pseudomonadati > Pseudomonadota > Alphaproteobacteria > Rhodospirillales > Rhodospirillaceae > Inquilinus > Inquilinus sp. 2KB_23. The sequence goes on from NZ_JBFRHF010000012.1 coordinate 115,957, forward strand.
CCAGGTCGAGCTGGGGATGTTCAACGACCTCCTCGGCGCCGGTGCCGACCGTATCGGCGGGCCGCTGTCGCTCGACGTCAAGGTCGAGGGCACGGCCGACAAACCCCAGGCCTCCGGCACCATCACCCTGCGCAACGGCATCTACCAGAACTCGCAATACGGTGTGCGGCTGCAGAACATCGACGCCACCGTGACCGGCGCCGGCGACAGCTTCCGCCTGACCAGCCTGGCGGCGAAGACGCCGGGCGGCGGCACCATCAGCGGCAGCGGCAGCGTGACGCTGGGCCCCCGCGGCAGCCTGCCGGTCGACATCCGGCTGCAGACCAACAATGCCCTGCTGGTCTCCAGCGACCTCGCCACGGTCCATGCCGACAGCGATCTGACGATGTCCGGCGACCTGTCCGCCGACGCCCTGCTGAAGGGCTCGATCAAGATCCGCAATGCCATCCTGCAGATCCCGGACAGCTTCCCGGTGTCGGTGACGCCGATCCCGGTGCGCCAGATCAATGTGCCGCCGGAGATCGCCGCCCGGCTGAAGGCGAACGCGCCGGCCGCCCGGCCGGCGCCGAAGCGCACCTCAAACCAGCCGCAGCGGCCGCCGTCGCAGATCGCGTTGGACATCGCCGTCGACGCGCCGAACCAGATCTATGTCCGCGGCCAAGGCATCGATGCCGAGTTGCAGGGCCAGTTGCACATCGTCGGCACCACCTCGACCCCCGACATTCAGGGTGACTTCGAGATGAGGCGCGGCTACATCGCGAAATTCGGCCAGCGGCTGGATTTCGAGCATGGCCGCATCACCTTCGACGGCGGCGTGATGGACCCGCGGCTGGACTTCCTCGCCTCGTCCAAGGCCGGCGACGTCACCGCCCACATCCAGGTCGCCGGCTATGCCTCGAAGCCGGAGCTGACTCTGAGCTCGTCGCCCGAACTGCCGCAGGACGAGGTGCTGTCGCGGTTGCTGTTCGGCCAGGCCACCGGCCAGCTGAGCCCGACCCAGGCGATCCAGCTGGCCCAGGCGGCGGCGGAGCTGGCGGGCGTGGGCACGCCGGGCTCCGGCCTGCTCAGCGGCATCCAGAAGTCGCTCGGCCTCGACCAGCTCGACTTCAACACCAATGCCGCCGGCGCGTCCTCGGTCGGCATCGGCCGCTACTTGACCAAGGGCGTCCGCGTCGGGGTGGAGCAAGGCATCGATGCCGGCGACACCAAGGCCACCGTGACCCTCGACATCACCCCCAACATCAAGGCCCAGGCCGAGGCCGGCGGCCAGAGCGGCGGCGGCCTCGGCGTGACCATGGAGTGGGATTACTGACGGCTGGTGCGAACGGCAGCGGCCTCAGCCGGCCGCCGCCTTGCCGACCGCCAGTTCGGACAGATCCGGGGCATCCTCCCGCGCGATCGGCACGGCCCCTTCCGGCAGGTGCTGGCGCAGGAATTCGGCCAGCATCTCGATCTCGCCGCGCCGAGCGGCGCCGCGCCGCCAGACCAGGCCGATCCGCCGCGACGGCACCGGCGCGTCGAACGGCCGGACCGCGATGTCGCCGTCGGCCGTGGTCGGCGCAGTGCAGGCCAGCGCCGGCAGCAGCGTGATGCCGATCCGCCCGGCCACCATCTCGCGCAGGGTCGACAGGCTGGTGGCGCCGAAGGTGTCCGTCTCGGTTCGTGCTGCGCTGCGGCACACCTCCAGCGCCTGGTCGCGCAGGCAGTGTCCGTCCTCGAGCAGCAGCAGATGTTCGCCCGAGAGGTCGCCGGGCGTGACCCGGTTGGCCCGGGCCAGGCGGTGGCCGGTCGGCACCGCCAGCAGGAAGGGCTCGTCGAACACCGCCAGCGATTCCAGCTTGGGGTCGTCGGCCGGCAGGGCCAGCAGCGCCGCCTCCAGCTCGCCCCGGCGCAGCCTTTCGACCAGCCGGTCGGTCAGGTCCTCCCGCAGGTACAGCCGCAGGTCGGGATAGGTGCGGCGCAGCGCCTGCATCAGCCGCGGCAACAGGTAGGGGCCGAGCGTCGGGATGACGCCGAGCCGGAAATCCCCCGCCAGCGGCGCCGCCTGGTCGCGCGCGGCCAGCAGCAGGTCCTGGGTCTCGGCCAGGATGCGCCGGGCCCTGGCGACGATGGCCTCGCCCAGCGGGGTCAGGATGATGCGGCGCTTCGACCGTTCGAACAACGGCCCGCCCAGCATCTCCTCCAGCGCCTGGACCTGGGCGCTGAGCGAGGGCTGGCTGATATGGCAGGCCGTGGCGGCCCGGCCGAAATGGCGCGTGTCGGCGACGGCGACGACATAGCGGAGCTGCCTCAGGGTGATCGGCTGGTTCATAGGCTCAGCCTATCATAATTGTCAGAACAATCGATTTGATTGTCGGACTTAGGCTTGCTATCCCCTTGCTGCACTGCGGTAGCAACCCTGTTGCGCCGCACAAAAAATCCCACGAAGAACCCCACGGAGCTTCCCATGCCCATGCTCACCATTGGCGACACCTTCCCGGACTTCTCGCTCCAGGCCGTCGTCTCGACCAGCCCGAAGGACGCCTTCACGCAGATCGACCGCACGGCCAGCAAGGGCAAGTGGAAGATCGTGTTCTTCTGGCCGAAGGACTTCACCTTCGTCTGCCCGACCGAGATCGCGGCGTTCGGCAAGCTGGCCGGCGACTTCGCCGACCGCGACGCGCTGACCTACGGCGTGTCGACCGACAGCGAGTTCGTGCACCTGGCCTGGCGCCAGAACCACGCCGACCTGAAGGACCTGCCGATCCCGATGCTGGCCGACATCCGCAAGGATCTGAGCCGCGCCCTCGGCATCCTGGAGAAGAACGAGGAAGTGTGCCTGCGCGCCACCTTCATCGTCGACCCCGAGAACATCATCCGCTTCGTCTCGGTCAACGACATGTCGGTCGGCCGCAACCCGGCCGAGGTCCTGCGCGTGCTCGACGCGCTGCAGACCGACGAGCTGTGCCCCTGCAACTGGCAGAAGGGCGAGGAGACCCTCAAGGCCGCCTGATCCAGGCCCCTTGATCTTCTTCCCACGGCCGACCCGAAAGGGTCGGCCGCCTGTCTTTTCCCTGTCCGCCGGAGCACCCGATGTCGATTGACACGCTGAAGGCCGCCCTTCCCGACTACGCCAAGGACCTGAAGCTCAACCTGTCCTCGGTCCTGACCCCGCCCGGCGTGACCGCGCAGCAGATCTGGGGCACCGCGCTGGCCAGCGCCTTCGCCTCGCGCAACGTCACGGTGATCAAGGCGATCGCCGCCGAGGCGGCGCAGCATCTGTCGCCCGAGGCGCAGACCGCCGCGAAGACCGCCGCGGCGATCATGGGCATGAACAACATCTACTACCGCTTCACCCATCTGGTGTCCGAGAAGGATTACGCGACGCTGCCGGCGCGGCTGCGCATGAACGCGATCGCCAATCCCGGCATCGATCATGTCGATTTCGAGCTGTATTCGCTGGCGGTCTCGGCGATCAACGGCTGCGGCATGTGCATGGACAGCCATGAGCAGGTCGTGGCCAAGAAGGGCGTCGGCAAAGACGTGGTCCAGGCGATCATCCGCATCGCCTCGGTGGTCCACGCCGTGGCCGCCACGCTGGATGCCGAGGAGAAGCTGGCCGCCTGACGGCCCGGCTTTTCGGCACGGCACAAGGCCCGCCCCGGCGGGCCTTTTTGCTGTCCGGGCCTCGGCTGCGGCCAAAAGATCCTGTCCCATTCGTAACTTTACCGAAGCCGGGCGCGGCGCGAAGGTCGGGCGCTCGGCTTCGGAGGTGCGGGACATGGCGATCGACACGGCATCGCAGGACGGCGGATCGGCGCGGCGCTGGCTGCGCGGCATCGGTGAGCTGGCGGCGCTGCTGCTGCTCATCACCGCCGCCAAGACGGCGATCGCGGAGCCGTTCTACGTACCCTCCGGCTCGATGGAGCCGACCCTGCAGATCGGCGACGAGCTGATCGCCACGAAATATCCCTATGGCTACGGCACGGCGTCCCTGCCCTTCGGCCTGACCCTGGCCGGCGACGGCCGTATCTTCGGCCGGGTGCCGGCGCGCGGCGACGTCGTGGTGTTCCGCTGGCCCGGCGACCCCTCGCAGACCTGGGTCAAACGGGTGGTCGGCCTGCCCGGCGACCGCATCGCCATGCATTCCGGCCGCCTGTGGATCAATGGCGAGCCGGTCGGGCTGCGGCCGGACGGCGACGGCCGGGTCGAGCGCGAGAACGGCACCACCGGCCCCGCCGCCCGCTTCGTCGAGACCCTGCCGGGCGGGGTCAGCCACCCGATCCTCAAGCTGGCCGCACACGCGCCGCTGGACGAGATGCCGGAGGTCACGGTGCCGGTCGGCGACCTGTTCGTGATGGGCGACAACCGCGACGATTCCGCCGACAGCCGGCTGTCGGTCGCATCCGGCGGCGTCGGCTTCCTGCCGGTCGGCGACCTGGTCGGCAAGGCCGAGGCGGTGGTGGCGTCCTGGGACCTGGGCCGGCGGTCGCAGCCAGTCTGGACCTGGCCGTCCGGGCTGCGCCTCGACCGCTTCCTGTCGGCCATTGATTGACCGATCGATCGGTGAATTCAGCGGGTTGGGTTCCCTGTGGGAACCCAACCTCGCCTCAGAGCAAACTCAGATCGCCGCGGTGACCTGGATTTCGACCCGGTATTCCGGGCTGGCCAGCTTGCTTTCGACCGTGGCGCGGGCCGGGGTGTTGCCGGGCGACACCCACTTGTCCCAGGCCGCGTTCATCGCCGCGAAATCGGCGATGTCGGCCAGCCAGATGTTGGCGGTCAGCAGCTTGGTCTTGTCGGTGCCGGCCTCGGCCAGCAGCGCGTCGATCGTGGCCAGGATCTGGCGGGTCTGGTCGGTCACATCAGGGGTCGGCTTGTCGGCGACCTGGCCAGCGGTGAACACGCGGCCGTCATGGATGACGGCGGCGCTCATGCGCGGGCCGACGCCGATGCGCTTGATGGTCATGTCGGTTCTTCCTTCTTCCTCAGGGTTGATCAGGACTCCAGGCGGGCCAGCAGCCGCGCCCGGGTGGGTTCGTCGACGAAGGCGGCCTGCAGCGCGGTGCGGGTGACCTGCCGCAGCGCCGCGTCGTCGAGATCGAAATGCCGTTCCGCCACCGCATATTCATGGCCGATGGTGGTGGCGAAATAGGGCGGGTCGTCGCTGTTCAGCGTCACCTTCACCCCCGCCTCCATCAGCTTGCGCAAGGGGTGGGCGCGGTAGTCGGGATAGACCTTGGTGGCGATGTTGCTGGTGGGGCAGACCTCGAGCACGATACCGCGGTCGGCCAGTTCCGTCACCAGGGCGGGATCCTCGATCGAGCGCACGCCGTGGCCGATGCGGCCGACCGGCAGGCGCAGCGCCGCCCACACGCTTTCCGGCCCCGCCGCCTCGCCGGCGTGGACGTTGCAGGCCAGCCCGGCCTCGTCATGGGCGATGCGGTAGGTCTGGGCGAACAGCTGCGGCGGGAACCCGGCCTCGTCGCCGCCCATGCCGAAGCCGGTGACCAGCGGGTGCTGGTGCCGCACCGCGGCCTTGGCCACCTCGACCGCCCGCTCCGCCCCCAGATGGCGGACGCAGGTGACGATGATGCGGGATTCGATGCCGGTCTCGGCCCGCGCATCCTCGATGCCCTGGACGATGCCGTCGAGATGGCCCTGGTAGGACAGGCCGGCCGCCGCGGCATGGTCGGGCGACGACATCAGCTCGACATAGATCGCGCCTTCGGCGGCACAGGCCTTGAGGTATTCGTAGGTGACGTCGCGGTAGTCCTGCTCGGTCCGGATCACCGTGCTGGCGGCGTCATAGACCTTCAGGAAATGCAGGAAGGTGGTCCAGGCGAAGTCGCCCGCCGGCGTGAACAGATCCGCCGGCAGGGCCATGCCGTGCCGCGCCGCCAGGCGGCGGACCAGGTCCGGGCTGGCCGCCCCTTCCAGATGCAGGTGAAGCTCCGCCTTCGGCAGCATCGCCGTCTCCTTACTCACAATCCTGGGCTCATGACGCCGGCGCCCCGCTCTCGCCCGCCGGGTCGGCCGCGGCGCCGGCTGGCGAGGCCGGTGCCTTGTGCCGGGTCTCGCGGTGGACGATGTAGAGGCCGCTGGCGATGACGATGCCCGAGCCGACCCAGATCCACAGATCGGGCATGTCGCCCCAGATCAGGAAGCCCAAGCCCACGCCCCAGATCATGCCGGTGTATTCGAACGGCACCACGATCGACGGCGTGGCCACGCGATAGGCCTGCGCCATCATGATCGCGCCGATGCCGCCGAGCAGCCCGAGCACGGCCAGCAGGCCGGCATCCGCCCAGGTCGGCGTCACCCAGACGAAGGGCATCTGCACCCCGGCGACGGCGACGATGACGAGGGTGGCGTAGAAGATCAGCGAGGCGTTGCTCTCGGTCCGGCTGTAGAGGCGCACCAGCACCATCGACAGGGCGTAGGCCGCGGTGGCGAGCAACGCGATGGCGCCGCCGCCGCCGAAGGTTCCGCCGCCGCCCGGTCGGATCATGATCAGCACCCCGGCGAAGCCGACCAGCACCGCCAGCCAGCGCCGCGTCCCGACCTTCTCGCCCAGGATCGGCACCGACATCGCGGTGATGAACATCGGCGCGGCGAAGCCGATGGCGTAGGCGTCGGCCAGCGGCATCACCGCGAAGGCCCAGAAGAAGCCGAAGGTGCCGATGACGCCGACCAGGCCGCGCAGCAGATGGGCCCCGACCCGCTGGGTGCGCAGCGCCTGCAGCCCCGGCGGGCGCAGCAGCATGACCAGGGTCGGCACCAGCCCGATCGAGGCCCGGAAGAACACGATCTGGGCGATCGGATAATCCGCCGACAGCCATTTGATCATCGCGTCCATGATGCACAGGATGAACACGCCGCCGGCATAGAGGGCGATGCCCTGCGCCGCTGACTGCCGGGCGACCGGCTGGCGTGTCGGGGCCTGTGCGTTCATGGCTTCAGGCGATCCGTTCGGCGACCAGCGGCGGCTGCGCCGGCGCAATCTCGGCCACCGCCATGGCGGCGCGGATCGCCGCCTCGGCCCGGGCCGCCGACGCCTCGTCCCGCGCATGCAGCAGGGCCAGTGGCCGGCCGCCCGGCCCCACCGCCTCGCCGATCGCGGCGATCCCGGTCAGGCCGACGGCGTGATCGACGCCGTCCTCCGGCCGGGTGCGGCCGCCGCCCAGCGCCACGATGGCGACGCCGATGGCGCGGGCGTCGACCGCGGCGACCACGCCCGCGCGGTCCGCCAGGATCGGCCGGACCAGCGGCGCCGCGGGCAAATGGCGGTCGGCCCGCTCCAGGATGTCGACCGGGCCGCCCAGCGCCGCGACCATGCAGGCGAAGCGCTCCGCCGCAGCACCACTGGCCAGGGCATGCTCGACCTTGACCCGCGCCGCCGCAGTGTCGGCAGCCAGCCCGCCGATCACCAGCAGCTCGGCGGTCAGCTGCGCCGTGACCTCCCACAGCCGCTCGTCGCGGGGCCCGCCGGTCAGCAGCTCGATCGATTCCCGGACCTCGACCGCATTGCCGGCGGTGCGGCCCAGCGGCTGGTTCATGTCGGTCAGCAGCGCCGTGGTCGGCAGCCCGCCGCCGGTGGCGACGTCGACGATCGACCGGGCCAGGGCGCGGGCGTCATCGATGTCGCTCATGAAGGCGCCGGTGCCGAACTTGACGTCCATCACCAGCCCGTCCAGCCCGGCGGCCATCTTCTTCGACAGGATCGAGGCGGTGATCAGGTCGATCGATTCGACCGTGCCGGTGACGTCGCGGATGGCGTAGATGCGGCGGTCGGCCGGGGCGATGTCGCGGGTGGCGCCGACCACGGCGCAGCCCGCCGACCGCACCACCCGCTCCAGCTGCTCGGTCTCGGGCTGGCTGATATAGCCCGGGATCGCATCCATCTTGTCGAGCGTGCCGCCGGTGTGGCCCAGGCCGCGGCCGGAGATCATCGGCACGAAGCCGCCGCAGGCGGCGACGATCGGGGCCAGGATCAGGCTGGTCTTGTCGCCGATGCCGCCGGTCGAATGCTTGTCCAGCACCGGGCCGGGCAGGTTGGCGCCGGACCAGTCCAGCACCCGGCCGGACTGGGCCATGGCGCGGGTGAAGGCCACCCGTTCCGGCATGGTCATGCCGCGGAAGAACACGGCCATGGCGAAGGCGGCGATCTGGGCGTCGGTGACGCTGGCATCGACCGCGCCGCGCACCATCGCCTCGATCTCGGCGGCGTCCAGCTCGGCCCCGTCGCGCTTGCGGCGGATGATCTCCTGCGGCAGCAGCGCCATGTCAGCGGCACCCCGTCGACGGGGCCGCGGCAGGCCGGCGCAGGCGCCCGGCAAGGATCTGGGACATGGCGACACCCCTCGGGCGAATCCGCTTGGACGCGGTTGGTTTCTTACTAGGACGGGAACGGCGGGGACGCCAGCGCGCTTCTGAAACGTCAGTCCTGCAGGTTCTCCGGCCCGAAGGAATGCGGCAGCAGGGCGTCCAGGGTGGTGGTCAGGCGCAGGCCTTCCGGGCCGCAGACATGCACCGGCGTGTCGCCGCGGGCGAATTCGCGGATGCGCTGGCGGCAGCCGCCGCAGGGGGTGCACAGCAGCGTGTCGCCGGCCTCGCCGCCGATCACCACGATCTCGGCGATCGCCCGGTCGCCGGCCGCGACCATCACGCCGATCGCCGTCGCCTCGGCGCATTGGCTCTGCGGATAGGCGGCGTTCTCGACATTGCAGCCGGCATGGATGCGGCCGTCCGGGGTGCGGATCGCGGCACCGACCGGGAAGTGCGAATAGGGCACATGGGCATGCGCCCGCGCGGCGGTCGCCGCCTGGAACAGGGCCTCGAAGCCGGGATCGGACATGGGCTCAGCGTTCCTTGACATAGGGCACGCCGCTGGCCTTCGGCGCCGTCGCCCGGCCGATGAAGCCGGCGAGCAGGACGACCGTCAGGACATAGGGCAGCGCCTGGATGAGCTGGACCGGGACCTCGCCGAAGCCGGGGATGATGGTGCCCTGCAGCCGCGCCTCCAGCGCGTCGAGCAGGCCGAACAGCAGGCAGGTCAGCATCACCGGCCAGGGCTTCCACTTCGCGAAGATCAACGCGGCCAAGGCGAGATAGCCCTTGCCCGCCGTCATGTCGCGGCCGAAGGAGGCGTTCTGCGCCACCGACAGGTAGGTCCCGGCCATGCCGCAGAGCACGCCGGTCAGGATCATCGCCTGGTAGCGCAGCCGCGCCACCGAAATGCCGGCGGTGTCGACCGCGGCCGGGCTTTCGCCCACCGCGCGCAGCCGCAGGCCGAAGCGGGTGCGATAGACCACCCAGGCGGTCAGCGGCACCGCCAGGAAGGCGATATAGACCAGGATCGAATGGCCGGAGATCAGGTCCGACCAGATCGGCCCGACCACCGGCACGTCGCGCAGGGCGTCGGCGAATGGCAGGGTGATCTGCTGGAACCGGGCATCGCCCTCCAGCGGCGGGGTTTGGCCGCCCCGCTGGTACCAGGCGATGCCGAGCGTGACCGTCAGGCCCGAAGTCAGGATGTTGATGGCGAGGCCGGAGACCACCTGGTTGCCGCGATGGGTGATCGAGGCGTAGCCGTGCAGCAGGGCGAGCACGACCGAGACGACGACGCCCATGCCCAGCCCGGCCCAGGCCGAGCCGGAATAGGCGGCCATCGCCGCCGAGGCGAAGGCGGCGGCCAGCATCTTGCCTTCCAGCCCGATATCGACCAGCCCGGCCCGTTCGGCGAACAGCCCGGCCAGCGCGGCCAGCACCAGCGGCGTCGAGGTCCGGAGGGTGGCATCGAGCAGGGCGATGACGTCGAGCAGGGTCATCCGGCGCTTCCCCCTGCCGGCTGCAGCGCCGGCGTGCGCCGCCGGAACAGTGCCTCGATCTTCGGCCGGAACAGGTTCTCCAGCGCGCCGGCGAACAGGATCACCAGGCCCTGGATCACCACCACCATGTCACGGGTGATCTCCGGCATGTCGAAGTTCAGCTCGGCGCCGCCCTGGTACAGCGCGCCGAACAGCAGCGAGGCGAAGATGATGCCGAAGGGATGGTTGCGCCCCATCAGCGACACCGCGATGCCGACGAAGCCGGCCCCGGCGACGAAGTTCAGCAGGATGCGGCGCTGCACCCCCATGATCTCGTTCAGGGCGATGAAGCCGGACAGGGCGCCGGAGATGCACATCGCCAGGATGATCACGCCGGCGACCGAGATGCCGCCATAGACCGCCGCGCGGGGGTTCAGCCCCACCGTCCGCAGCGCATAGCCCCAGCGGGTGCGCCAGATGAAGATCCAGACGAACACGCAGCAGGCCAGCGACCACAGGAAAGAGAGGTTCAGCGGCAGGCGCCGCAGCTTCACCCCGAACCAGGCCATCACCTCGGTGATGGTCGGCAGCGTCGTGTTGGCGGCGAAGGCCCGGCTTTCCGGCGATTGCTGGCCCGGCGCGATCAGCACATGCACCAGCAGATAGACCATCAGCGACGCGGCGATGAAGTTGAACATGATCGTCGTGATGACGATGTGGCTGCCCCGCTTGGCCTGCAGATAGGCCGGAATGAAGGCCCAGGCGGCGCCGAACAGTGCGGCCGCGATGATCGCCAGCGGCAGCACCAGGACGAAAGGCAGGAAATCGAGGTACAGGCAGACCAGGCCGGCCCCGAGCCCGGCGATATAGGCCTGGCCCTCGACCCCGATGTTGAACAGCCCGGCATGGAAGGCCACGGCCACGGCCAGCCCGGCGAAGATGAAGTTGGTGGTGTAGTAGAGCGTGTAGCTCCAGTTCGGGAAGTTGCCGAAGGCGCCCTTCAGCAGCAGCCCGGCCGCCCGCACCGGGGTGTAGAGAAACTCCGCCCCGCTCAGCGTCCCGGCGGAATACTGGCCCCAGTAGATCAGCAGCACCACCAGCCCGGCGGCGATGAAGGCCAGCACCAGGTTGACCGCCGGGATCAGGCCGATCGACACCCAGCGCGGCACATCGGCCGGGCGACCGAGCACGCTCATTCCGCCGCCTCTTGCTGGACCCCGGCCATCATCAGGCCAAGGGATTGTTCGGAGGCGCCTTCGGCCGCGACCTCGCCGACGATCATGCCGTCGAACATCACCAGGATGCGGTCGGCCAGCGAGCGGATCTCGTCGAGCTCGACCGACACCAGCAGGATCGCCTTGCCGCTGTCGCGCAGCGCCACCAGGCGGCGGTGGATCGCCTCGATCGCGCCGATATCGACGCCGCGGGTCGGCTGGCCGACCAGCAGCACCTTGGGGTCGCGCTCGACCTCGCGGCCGACGATGATCTTCTGCTGGTTGCCGCCGGAGAAGTTGGCGGCCTTGAGATGCGGGTTCGGCGGCCGGACGTCGTAGTCCCGCATCAGCTGGCCGCAATTCTCGACCACCTTGCGGCCGTCGGTCAGGACCGCGCCGTTGAAGGCCGGGTCGTCGTGATGGCCGAGGATCGAGCATTCCGCCGCGCTGAAGGCGGTGACCAGCCCGTCGCGGTGCCGATCCTCCGGCACATGGCCGACGCCGAGGGACCGCAGGGTCCGGGCATCGACCCGGGGCAGACTGGAGAGCGCCTTGCCGCCGACCACGATGTCGCCCTTGGCCGGCTTGACCATGCCGGCGATCGCGGCCAGCAGCTCCGACTGGCCGTTGCCGGACACGCCGGCGATGCCGACGATCTCGCCGGCGCGCAGGGTCAGCGACACGTCCTTGACCCGCCGCACGCCCTGGCCGTCGACCACGTCGAGGTCGCGCACCTCCAGCAGGGTCTCGCCCGGCCGGGCCGGGGTCTTGTCGACGCGCAGCAGCACCTTGCGGCCGACCATCATCTCGGCCAGCTGCTCGCGGCTGGTCTCCCTGGTGGCGACGTTGGCGACGACGCGGCCCTGCCGCATCACCGTCACCGCATCGGTGATCGCCATGATCTCGCGCAGCTTGTGGGTGATCAGGATCACCGTCTTGCCCTGCGCCCGCAGCGCCGCGAGGATGCGGAACAGGTGGTCGGCCTCCTGCGGCGTCAGCACGCCGGTCGGCTCGTCCAGGATCAGGGTGTCGGCGCCGCGGTACAGCGCCTTCAGGATCTCGACCCGCTGCTGCAGCCCGACCGGCAGGTCGCCGACCACGGCGTCGACCGGCACTTCGAGCGTGTATTCGCGCTCCAGCCGCTGCAGCTCGGCCCGGGCCTTGGCCTTGCCGCCTGCCAAAAGGGCGCCGCCCTCGGCGCCCAGGATCACGTTCTCCAGCACGGTGAAGGGTTCGACCAGCATGAAGTGCTGGTGGACCATGCCGATGCCGGCGGCGATGGCGTCGCTGGACGAGGTGATCCGCTTCACCGCGCCGTTGACCAGGATCTCGCCGCTGTCGGCCTCGTAGAAGCCGTAGAGGATCGACATCAGCGTCGACTTGCCGGCGCCGTTCTCGCCGATGATGCCGTGGATCGTGCCGGGCGCGATGGTCAGCGACACGTCCTGGTTGGCCTTGACCGGGCCGAAGCTCTTGCTGATGCCGCGCAACTCGATGGCCGGCGGGGCCCCGTTGGGGGCTCCGCCTACCGTCGCGGCGCGGGTCACGCCATCATTGCTCATCGCGGTCGGATACCGCCGTCACATCGGGCAGGAGTTGTCGGTGCGGTAGTCGACGACCTTGATCGAGCCGTCGATGATGCCCTTCGACACCGTGTCGACCTTGGCCTTCATCTCCGGCGTGATCAGCTTGGCGTTGTTCTCGTCGGCGGCCCAGCCCACGCCGTCCTCCTTGAGGCCGAGCACGTTGACGCCGGGCTTGAACTTGCCGTCCTGGGCCGTCTTGAAGACGTTGTAGGCGGCGACGTCGACCCGCTTGACCATCGAGGTCAGGACCGAGCCGGGATGCAGCATGTTCTGGTTGCTGTCGACGCCGATCGACAGCTTCTTGGCGTCGGCCGCGGCCTGCAGCACGCCCAGGCCGGTGGCGCCCGCGGCGGCGTAGACCACGTCGGCGCCGCGATCGAACTGGCTGCGCGCCAGCTCGCCGCCCTTGGTCGGGTCGTTCCAGGCGGCCGGCGTGGTGCCGGTCATGTTCTGCAGCACGGTGATCTTCGGGTTGATGTAATGCGCACCCTGGACATAGCCGCAGCCGAAGGCGCGGATCAGCGGGATGTCCATGCCGCCGACGAAGCCGACCGAGCCGGTCTTCGACGCCATGGCGGCGAGCACGCCGACCAGGAACGAGCCCTCCTGCTCCTTGAACACGATCGACTGCACGTTCGGCTTCTCGACCACCGCGTCGATGATCGCGAACTTCACGTCGGGGAATTCGTCGGCCACGATCTCCAGCGCCGGGGCCTGGGCGAAGCCGACGGCGATCACGACATTGGCGCCGTTCTCGGCCATGCGGCGCAGCGCCTGCTCGCGCTGGGATTCGTTGGTCACCTCGAACTCGGCGATCTTGACGCCGGATTCGTCGGACCACTTCTTCGAGCCGTTGTAGATGCCTTCGTTGAAGGAGCGGTCGAACTTGCCGCCCATGTCGAAGACCACCGCCGGCTTCACCTCGTCGGCGAAGGCGGCACCGGCGACCAGCGCCGTGGAGAGGGCGAGGGCGGAAAGAAGGTTTTTCATTGTTGAACGACGCTCCCTGTCAAACCAAGTGTCAGAACATATCTGCCATGCGCATGGGGCGCCAGCGCCGTGAGCCGGTTGCGGCCTCGGCGGCACAGGACCGAATGCACAGGATGGAATGGATATGGAGAGGCCGCCCGGGCGGGCTGGCGGTCGCGGCGCCGCGACATCGGATGCCGTCGTCATCATGTCTCCCAGGGGCTCGATCCCGACAGCGTCGGAAGACGACGAACCGCAAGCCTTAGATCCCGTGGCGCCGCACCCGGGTTTCCGCCGGATTGAGAGCAGCGCCGCCTCTCCTGGGGACGAACCGTAACGAAAACCTGACCAAACGGTCAAAGCATATTTTCGCGCTGAAAATCAGTATTATTATCGCTCGGCCGCGGAGGCCGCGGCCGACGGCACGACGTCGCTGGAAATCCCCCCGGCCTCGGCCGCGGCGGCCACCAGCCAGTCGCGGAAGGCCCGGATCGCCGGCCGGTCGACCGCATCCGGCCGGCACAGCAGGTAATAGGCGTAGTCCGCCACCTGGACGTCCGGGAACGGCCGGACCAGGCGGCCGCGCACCAGGTCGTCGGCCATGATCGAGCTGCGGCCGAGCGCGATGCCTTCGCCCGCCACTGCCGCCTCCAGCATCATGTGGCTGTCGCTGTAGCGCGGCCCCCGCCGGTGGTCGACCTCGTCGAGGCCGAAATGCACCAGCCAGTGCTGCCAGGTCACCCACGGCTCGTCGTCGCCGGTCAGCACGTCGTGGATCAGGGTGTGGCGGCGCAAATCGTCCGGCCGGCGCAGCCCGTTCGGCCCCTCCAGCAGCGCCGGGCTGCACACCGGGAAGATCTCGTCGTCGAGGAAGCGTTCGACATGCAGGCCGGGCCAGCCGCCGCGGCCGTAGCGCAAGGCGATGTCGACCCGTTCGCGCCGGAAATCCACCGGCGTGTGCTGGGCCCGGACCTCGATCTCGACGCCGGGGTTGAGCCGGCGGAACGAGGGCAGCCGCGGCAGCAGCCAGCGTACGGCGAAGGACGGCAGCACGGTGACCGAGACCACGGTCTGCAGCCCGTCGCCGCGGGTGCGCGCCACCGCCTCGGCCAACCGGTCGAAGCCGCGGGTCAGCTGCGGCGCCAGCACCTTCGCCTGTTCGGTCAGCACCAGGCCGCGCGGCAGGCGCTGGAACAAAGCGAGGCCGAGATGCGCCTCCAGCGCCTTGACCTGGTGGCTGATCGCCGCCGGGGTGACCGCGAGCTCGTCCGCCGCATCGACGAAGCTGAGGTGGCGCGCGGCCGCTTCGAAGGCGCGGAGGGCGTTGAGCGGAGGCAGGCGGCGCGCCATCGGTTCGGCTCCCTCACGCGATAGATTTTCTAAGTCTTAGCACGAGAAAGCGTCATTTGTCGAAGCCGGACCGAAAGCACACTTATGAACGTGAGGCAGGACGCAACCCACGCAGAAATGTCCCGCCTCAGAGAACTGAAGGAGACCTGTCATGTCCGTCATCGGAGTTCCGCTCACCGCTTCCCGCCGCGACCTTCCCGCCCCGGGCCTGGTCATGCGTCTGGTCGACCGGCTGCTGGACTGGCAGGACCGTGAGCGGCAGCGCCGCCACCTCTCCAGCCTCGACGACCATATCCTGGCCGATGTCGGCCTGACTCATGGCGATGTCGAGGAAGAGTCCCGCAAGCCGTTCTGGCGCGCCTGACCTTCGGGCGGCTTTCCGAACACCGTCATTGCGAGCGCAGCGAAGCAATCCATGCATCCGCTCATGCGGACCGATGGATTGCTTCGTCGGCTTCGCCTCCTCGCAATGACGGCGAGGGAACGGGCCTTCTGAAAAGATCTCGCTAGAGCTTGATGATCTGCAGGCCGCCCGTCCCTGTGAACACGAACAGCCGGCGACCCGGCATCACCCGCAGCCGGTTGGCCTGGGCCGGAAGCTGATATCGATTCAGCGAGGTCGGCTGGCGCGGATTGCGCACATCGACCTCCTCGACATCGCCGTCCGCCGCGACGAACACCGATCCAGAGCCGAGCGCGATCGCCCGGTCACCCCCGCCGGCCGCGTAGAAGCCGAGGCGGACCGGCCGGCTCGGCTGGCTTACATCCAGGATGTGCAGGCCGGTCGAGCAGCGCAGATGGACGGTCCGGGCGTCGTCGCTGAGGGCCAGGTCGCTGGCGAATTCGCAATCGTCGCTGTAGCGCCCGACCTCCCGGATCTGCGAGGGGTTGCCGACATCGAAGATGCGCAAGCCCCCCGGAGGACCTCCCGCGCTGTCCGCCGCGGTGGCCGCGAACAGGAACCGTCCGGCCAGTTGCAGCCGCTCGACCCGGGTGTCCACCGCAACCGCGTTGCGCACCACCGGGCGGGCCGGGTTCGACACGTCGACCGACGTCACCGACCCGCCATTGGTGGCCGTGCCGAGATAGACCTGCCGGCCCTTCCCCGCGATCGCCGAGGAGAATTCAGCCGGCAGGCGCCCCAGCTCGCGCGGCGCCGACGGGTTGCTGAGATCGGCGATGATCAGCCCGTAGCCCCAGGCCGCCAGATAGGCCCGCCGGCCGTCGACCGCCATGTCCTCGAAGGCGCGGGCCTGCTTGGCCTTCGGCAGGTCGGCGTCGAACCGTCCCGTCGGCGTCAGGTCGGCGTCATCGGCCGCGCTCAGCCCATAGCCGTTCTGCAGCAGGACCAGGCTGCGGTCGATCAGGGCCGCGTCCCGGACATCGGCACCGCCCGGGGTGTCGACGACGCTGGCCAGGCGCGGGGAGGCCGCTTTGCCGGTGTCGAACAGCGCCAGCTGGTCGGTGGTGGTGGCCACCCAGCCGAGCTGGCCATGCACCGTGGTGGTCTCCGCGGCGAAGGCGTTGGCGAAGTCGGCGCGACCGACCCGGCGGACCGGAACGCGCAGGCTCCAGACGCTGACGCCGGAGGCCCCGAAGCCATAGGCCTTGTCGCCGGCGACGAAGCCGTTGAACAGGGCCTCGTCCGGCCCCGCGCTGCCCCACAGCAGCGGCGGACCGCCCCAGGGCGGCAGGTAGTACAGGTTGACGCTCAGTCCGAACCCGACCGCGAGCGGCCAGGCGAATTGCAGGCGGAAATTCTCGAACCCGTCCAGATTCGCGCTGGTCACCCTCTTGGGCAGATTCTTCCGGCTGTTGTCGAACACCTGCAGCAGGGTGTCGTCGATCATCGTCCGGGCAGAGGTGAAGATGCGGCCACCGGAAATGCCGACCACATCGGCGGGGCCGCTCTCGACCACCCGGATGGCCCGGGGGTACAGCGGATCGGCCAGGGAGTGGACGACCAGCCCGCGCGCGTTGTCGAACGCGTAGAGGAAATCGCCGTCGATCGCGATCGCCGAGATGTCTTCGGCCGCCGCGTTCTTCCGCAGGGTGCCGCCATCGATCAGGCGCGGGCGCGCCGGATCGAGCAGGGAATAGATCGCCAGGCCGGAGGTGCCGTCCTGTCGTCGCCAGCCGGCGTAGAGATACCGGCCGCGCGACGCGATCGAGCTGATCACGCCGGCCAGCGGCTGCCGGCGCGTGTCGCCCGCCAGCCGCGGCGCCTCTGGGTTCCGGTAGTCCCAGGCCGTGACGGTGGATCCGGCCGAGAGATAGACGAAGTCGCCCTGCTTGAGGGGGACGCCGATCCGGCCGCCAAAGGCCGTCTGGTTGGCCCGCGTCGCCAGGTCCTGCGCCAGATCCTGCGAATGGGCGAGGCCCACGCCGGAGATCGCGAGGGCCAGCGCCAGCGCCAATTGCTTTGAATACCGAAGTGTCGTCTGCCGCACGCGCTCCGATAATCTCGTCGTTGCAGATGTTCTCACGACCGACTCCTTTTTGATTGGGTTGGCTTTCGGCACGTCTGTCGAGGACAGGGGTCGCGTCGTCGATCCGGTCTCAGGACGGAATCGGCGACGTCCCGGTCTTTCCCGGACGAAATCTCAAGGGGAGGCGGACGAACTCACGAAGGACATGCTGCACGATCGACGCAGGCATGGATGCAAGTTCGCCTCCCCTGGACTATTCGATCTCGGAAACATCGAAATCTATGGATCCTGCGGCGAAGCGCCGATCCTAAGATTCGAATCTGATCTTTACCATCACAAATGAAACGAAATCTGACAAGCGGATTTGCTGGATCAAAAAACGACATATTGAGATCTATTCAATATTGTTCGAAATTAGATTCGTTTGCTTCCGATCATCACTCTTGTTTTCCTTGTCCGGCAGCTTGCCGAAGGGCGGGGGGCTCGCCGCGGCGATCGACGCGTCTCATGGCGGATCGCGCCCCGTGGCGACGGCGGGATCCGATGCTAGATTGATGCCATGACCGAAGGGATCACTGCCCACACCGAGACCCTGGCCGAGGAGATCGCCAATGCGGTCACCCATGGCATCGGCGCCGCCCTGGCCGTGGCCGGGCTGGTGGTGCTGCTGGTCCTGGCCAGCCTCTATGGCGGCGCGCTCGAGATCGTCAGCCTCGCGATCTACGGCGCGACTTTGGTGCTGACCTATGTCGCCTCCACCCTGCTGCATGCGGCGCGCTCCCCCGGCTTCAAGCACGCCTGCAACCTGCTGGACCACGCCTCGATCTACCTGCTGATCGCCGGCACCTACACGCCGTTCCTGCTGCTCGGCGTCAGCGGCCCCTGGGGCTGGACGCTGTTCGGCGTGATCTGGGTCCTGGCGATATCGGGGGTGGCGCTGCGCCTGACCTATCGCGGCTATGGCAAGCGCATCGCGGTGCCGCTGTATCTCGCCATGGGCTGGCTGATCCTGGTCGCGATCGGCCCGGTCTGGAGCGCGCTGGGCGGCGCCGGGGTCGGCTGGATCCTGGCCGGCGGCCTGGCCTACACCGCCGGCGTGGCCTTCTATGTCTGGGAGCGGCTGCCGTTCAACCACATGATCTGGCACCTGTTCGTGCTGGCCGGCAGCGCCCTGCACTTCACCGGCATCCTGGTGACGGTTACTCCGGGGGGATGACGCCAGACAGCGGGGGGCTGGCACCAAAGCGTCGCCATCGCCATTCTGTCGCATGGGATCACCAAGCGATGAGGCGAATGTGAGTCAGAAGCCGGAGGACACGTTCCAGGAGGATCTCGCCGCATCCGGCGTCGCGCCGGCGCGGCGCGGCTGGGGCGCCCGGCTGGGTGGCCTGTTCCGGCGCCGCGCGCCTGCGGCCGCCCCGCCCCCCGTCGGTGGCGGCGGGCGCTGGCGCCGCACCATCCTGCTGGGCGTCGGCGGCCTGGTGATCCTGTTCGTGCTGTACATGGCGGTCGGCGCCTTCGTGGTGCACACGGTCGACGACGATCCGGACTTCGCCGTGGCCTCGCCCCTGGCCAATGGCAGCAAGGCGGTCGAGATCGCCGCGGCGCTGATCGAGCGCGAGACCGGCGACGCCCATCGCTGGACCGCCAACGACCCGTTCTTCCTGCCGGGATCACTGCTGGACAACATGCCGAACTACCAGCAGGGCATCATCTACGCCCTGTCGCGCTTCACCGCCGAGATGGGCGACCAGATCGGCCGGTCCCGCGGCTCGTCACAGGTGGACCCGGACCTCGACCGCGCCACCGGCCTGCTGCGCTATCCCGGCACCATCTGGCTGTTCGACCTCAGCACCTCCTGGGCGCCGACCGCGTCGTCGGAATCGCAGTACCGCGCCGCCGCCCGGGCGCTGCGCAGCTACAACGAGCGGGTCGCCGCCGGCACCGCGCCGTTCGAACGGCGGGCCGACAACCTGCTGCAGACGGTCGACCGCTTCGCCGCCGACCTCGGCTCGCAATCCTCGGTCATCGCCGACCATATCGAGGCCAGCCGCGGCTGGCTGATCGACACCCGGGCCGATGACATCTTCTATTCCACCAAGGGAAGGCTCTACGCCTATTTCCTGGTGATGCGCGCGCTGGGGCAGGATTTCGACGGCGTCCTCGCCCAGTCCGGCGCCACCAAGATCTGGGCCGAGATGGTCGACAACCTGCGCGAGGCGGCGGAGCTGCAGCCGCTGGTGGTGATGAATGGCCGCGCCGACGCCATGTTCCAGCCCAACCACCTGGCGGCCCAGGGTTTCTTCCTGCTGCGGGCCCGCACTCAGATGCGCGAGCTGTCCAACGTGCTGCGGAATTAGACGTAGCGCAGCCCGAAGGCGGATGATTTTGGGTCAAGTCCCACCGGAAGGACCAAATCACGCGTTGCCTCTCCCGCCAGGCGGGAGAGGCAATCTATGACGCTGACTGTCAGCGCGGTCCCAACGGCCCCAGCGTCGCGACACACAACCGGGCGGACAGGCCCGGTCAGCGCCCCAGGGTGATGACGACAGCGTCGCCGCCGAGGCTGAGCATCAGCCCGGTGCGCTTGGCCATCAGGTGCAGGATCACGCCCTTGTCGTTCTTCAGCCACAGCTGGCCGCCGCTCTTGTCGCCGAAGGCGAAGCCGTAGCGGCCCTGGACATAGGCGCCTGAGAGGTCCTCGACCTTCTTGAGGCCGTAGACCTCGCCATTCGCCTCGATCGTCGACACCCCGATGCCGCCGATCCCCAGCCCGCCGACCTTGAACGGGTAGCTGCGGCCCTGGTAGCGCAGGGTGCCGCTGCCGGCGTCGCCGCTGCCGATGAACGCGGCCTGGACCTGGTGCATCTCGACCGTGCCGTCCGGCTTCTGGCCGTCGACCACCGCGTTCGGGTTGTCGGCGGTCTGCATGCGGCCGCCGCAGGCGGCGAGCAGCAGCATCAATCCGGCGGTCGCCATGCGGGCGGGCCGGCGCATCCAATGGGTGTGGTTCAAAACCCCTCCTGAAACCGATGACGATCAATGCGGCGAGCGTGTCGCCGATCGTGCCGGGACGCAATCGGGGAAACGCCCACCGGCCGTCATTCCTTGGCCGCGCCCTCCCCCGCCTGCTCGCGCAGCCGCTCCGCCAGATCGGCGAGGTTGTCGCGGATCTGGGCGAAGGTGAAGGCGATGGCGAAGGCCTGGCCGAATTCGTGCCCGTCCAGGTCGCCGCCGGCGCCGCGCAGGGCGTCGACGCTGCTCTGCAGCGCCGCGACGGCGTGGTCGAGCGCGGCGCCGTCGCCCAGCGTCGCCTTCGCCTCCACCGCCGCCGCCAGCGCCGTCATCCGCTTGGTCGCCGCCGTCACCGCCTGGTCCAGCGTCGCCCCCAGCGCCGCCTTGACCGGGGCCGAAAGCGGCGCCTCCGAGGCGCGGCCCAGGATGATCTCGCTGTGCCACAGGCGGCGGACCGACCGGATGATCGGCGCCGGGTCGGCCGGGCCGATCAGGGTGCCGACGCGTTCGCGCCGGGCCTCGCCGATCTGGGTGTCCGCCTTGGCCAGTGTCTTGCGCAGGCGCAGGTTCAGGGCCGCGGGGTCGGCGCCCGACCCGCCGAGCCGCCCGGCCAGCAGGGTCAGCAGGGCGGCGCAGTCGCCCAGCGCCTCGGCGGCGCTGTCGCGCAGATGGTCGCCGGCCCGGGCCGGCAGCACCAGCAGCGCCGCCAGCACGCCGACCACGCCGCCCAGCCCGATCTCCGACACCCGCTGGAAGGCGGCGCCCAGCGGGTCGGCATGGGTGGGGTCGGCCAGCATGACGATGGCGGCCGAGACCGGCCCCAGCCGCAGGTTGGGCTTGCGCGCGCCGATGTAGACGGTGACCAGCATGACCACCAGCAGCACCGCGCCGGTGCGGATCGGCGACGGGCCCGACAGCATCGCGCCCCCGATCCCGAGCACGGCGCCGAGCAGCGTGCCGAGCAGCCGGTCGAAGGCCGCGCCCAGCGTGGCGCCCAGGCTGGCCTGCATGACGATGACCGTGGTCAGCACCGACCAGTAGCCTTTGGACAGGCCCAGCGCATCGGCCAGGGCATAGGCCACGACGGCGGCAATGGCGGCCCGCGCCGCCTGGCGCAGATGGATCGGGTCAAGCGCAATGCGCGGCAGGCGGATCATGGCGACTCCGGTGCGACGGCGACAGCATGCCAGAGACCACATGACGGTCGCAGCCTCGGCATGCGCCTCCCGCGCGATCGCGTCAGGTGGTCGCGGCCGGTGGGGCGGACAGCACCCCCTGCCGTTTCGCGATCGAGACGATCCAGGACCGGAATTCGGGGCCGAAGGGCTTGGCCAGGACGGCGCGGTCCCAGGCAAGGAAATAGGGGAAGGGCAGCCGGATGCGGTGGTCCACCGGGATCACCAGCCGGCCCGCCGCAACGTCGTCGGCGATCATCGCCAGCTGGCCCAGCACCACGCCACGGCCGCTGACCGCCGCGTCGATCGCCGATCCCGACAGCGAATAGGTCAGGTCGCTGCGGGCCTCGACCGCCTCCAGCCCGGCGCTGCGCGCCCAGTCCGGCCAGGCCGGCAGGGCATCGGGCGACAGGTCCCAGTCGATGCCGAGCAGCGGCAGCGCCAGGACGTCCGCCGGACTCTTGATGACCCGGCCCGCCAGCAGGGCCGGGGCGCAGGCCGGCACGATCCAGTCGGTGAACAGCTCGGCGTAGTGGTCGAAGCGCCGGACCTGGTCGCCATAGGTGATGCGGAAATCGGTCTGGTCGGCGCCGATGCGCGGCTCGACCTCGGTGCCGATCAGGTGGATCGGCGCGCCGGGATGGCGGTCCTGCCAGTCGAACAGCTGGTGGCCCAGCCATTTGCTGGCGACCGAGGGCAGGCAGCTGACCACCAGGCCGCTCCGGGTCCGCGCCCGGGTCAGGGTCTCCTGCGCGGCCCGCAGCCGGTCGAAGCCCTGCACGATCTCGCCATGGTACAGCCGGCCCCAATGGGTCAGCTCGACGCCCTTGCCGCTGCGTTCGAGCAGCCGCACCCCGAGCGCATCCTCGATCCGCCGGATCTGCTGGCTGACGGCCCCGGGGGAGACCGCGAGTTCGGCCGCGGCGTCGGTGACGCTGCCGCGCCGGCCGACCGCCTCGAACGCCTGCAGGGCCCGCAAGGGCGGCAGCTTTTCCACGCGTATCCACCCGGTGATATCGCGGCGACATTTTAGTTTTCCTAAATCAGAACGCAAGCGAAGCCGGCTTGTCCCGGCCCTGCAGAGGCTCACAATCGGGCAGCTCAAAAAGCCGCCACGGGCCATGCCCGGAAGGGGAACACCATGTATCTGCGCAACGCCTGGTACGTCGCCGCCTGGGACCACGAGGTCGGGCGCGACCTCACCCCCGTCACCCTCCTCGGCGAGGGGGTGGTGCTGTACCGCCGGCAGGACGGGGCGGTGGCGGCGCTGGAGGACGCCTGCCCGCACCGCAAGCTGCCGCTGTCGATGGGCCGCCTCAAGGGCGACGAGGTCGAATGCGGCTATCACGGGCTGACCTTCGACTGCAGCGGCGCCTGCACCCGGGTACCCGGCGCCGAGCGCATCCCGCACGTCGCCCGCGTCCGGTCCTATCCGGTCGAGGAGCTCTACGGCCTGGTTTGGATCTGGATGGGCGAGGCGGCGAAGGCCGACCCGGCGCTGATCGTTCAGGTCGAGCATTACGGCGACCCAGCCTGGGGGCTGAACCGCGGCGAGTCGATGATGCTGGAATGCCACTACCTCTATATGACCGACAACCTGCTCGATCCGTCGCACGTCGCCTGGGTGCACCAGGGTTCCTTCGCCGGCGCGGGCTGCGAGGAGACGCCGCTGCAGACCACGGTCGGCGCGGACGGGGTCACGGTGTGGCGCTGGCTGCTGGATGCCGAGCCCGCCCCGTTCTACGCGCCCTTCCTGAAGTTCCAGGGCCACTGCGACCGCAAGCAGCATTACGAGGTGCGCTATCCCGGCCATGCCATCATCCGGGCGGTGTTCACCCCGGCCGGCACCGGCGGCGAGGGCCGGCCGGCGCATCCCGACGTCTTCCTGATGGACAGCTACAACTTCATGACCCCGATCGACGAGAACCGGACCCGCTATACCTGGTTCCAGATGCGGAACTTCGCCCCCGACGACGTCGAGGTCTCGCGCCAATTCGCGGCCTCGGTGCGCGGCGCCTTCGAGGAGGACGCGGCCGTGCTGCAGGCGGTGCATCGCGGCATGGCGACCAAACGCACGCCCAATCTCGACCTCAAGATCGATGCCGGGCCGACGCGCTTCCGCCGCCGCTTGGCCAAGCTGATCGCGGCCGAGGGGGAAGCTGCCGGCGGGCGAGCCGCGGCGGCGGAATGACCACGGGCTTCCCCCGGCTGACGATAACCTCGTTGGGCTCCGAACATCGATCGCCTCGTGCGATCGGAACAATCGAATCAATCCGTTGGACCGATGGATGGTCCGCCTGTCATCGTTCCCGACGATCACCGATGACTGTCAGACACGTCTCCGATCGGCCCAGGCGTGCCGCGCACCACCGGATGACGTGAGATGATCACCGCGGACCATGGAGGTCGACGATGCCTGCGAAGCTGGAAGACGAACCGCATCGGCACGCGATGACGCGCCGGCGCCTGCTCGGCTCCGCGGGGCTGGGCGGCCTGGCCATGATGTCCGCCCCCGCCTGGGCGCAGGCGATGGTCGATCTGCCCCTGCCCGGTGGGCCGCAGGCGCGATCGATCACGACCGGGTTTCCCCAGAAGGGACCCATGATCCTGCAGCGGACGCGACCGCCGCTGCTGGAGACCCCTTGGGAGGTCTTCGACAAGGGCGTGTTCACGCCCAATGACCAGTTCTACGTGCGCTGGCATTGGGCCGTCATCCCGACGGCGATCGATGTCGGCACGTTCACGCTCGCGGTGCGGGGCCACGTCAATCAGACACTGTCCTTGTCGCTGAGCGACCTGCTCCATGGCCTGCCGCGGGTCGAACTCGCCGCGGTCAACCAGTGCTCCGGCAATTCCCGCGGCTTCTACCAGCCGCGCGTGCCGGGGGCGCAATGGGCGAACGGCGCCATGGGCAACGCAGTGTGGGCCGGCGTGCGGCTGAAGGACGTGCTGGACCGGGCCGGGGTGAAGCCCGGGGCGGTGCAGGTGCGCCTGCGTGGCCTGGACGAGCCGGTGGTCGACGACGCGCCGCACTTCATGAAGTCGCTCGACATCGATCACGCGCGGGACGGCGAGGTGATGATCGCCTACGCCATGAATGGCGAGCAGCTGCCGCTGGTGAACGGCTTCCCGCTGCGGCTGGTCGTGCCCGGCTGGTACGCGACCTACTGGGTCAAGATGCTGAGCGACATCGAGGTGCTGGACCAGCCCGACACCAACTACTGGACCAAGACCGCCTACACCATCCCCGACACGCCGCGCGCTGACGTCAAGCCGGGCCAGACCGGCGTGCCGGTGGTCCCGATCAACCGCATGGTGCCGCGGTCCTTCGTCACCAGCATCGCCGCCGGCGCCGCCGTGCCGGCCGGCAAGCCGGTGCCGCTGCGCGGCATCGCCTTCGGCGGCGATTGCGGCGTCTCGGCCGTGGATGTCTCGATCGACGGCGGCGGCAGCTGGCAACCGGCAAAGCTGGGCCCCGACCAGGGCCAGTACGGCTTCCGGCAGTGGGAGGCGGAGATCACGCCGCCGGCGCCGGGGAAATGCACCGTGTCGGTGCGCTGCACCAACAGCCGCGGCCTGGCCCAGCCGGATACGTCCAACTGGAACCCGTCCGGCTTCATGCGCAACGTCATCGAGACGACCGACCTCGTGGCGGCCTGAGGGGGATCGCAGCCATGCTTCGCACCCTGTCCACCGCCGCCGGCCTGCTGGGCCTCGCCCTCGTTGCCTGGTCCGCCCATGCGGCGCCGCCCTTCGAGCTGAAATCGGTCTCGGTCGACCTGCCGGACAGCGACCGGATGTTTCCGGGCGGCCCGGAGGCGGACGCGATCAACAACAACTGCCTGGCCTGCCATTCCGCCGGCATGGTGCTGACCCAGCCCACCCTGTCCGAAGCCGCCTGGACGGCGGAGGTCAACAAGATGATCAACACCTACAAGGCCCCGGTGGCGCCTGAGGATGTCGGCGCGATCATCGCCTATCTGACCAAGCTGCCGGCCGCGAAGTAAGGCCGGCCGCCGGGCGGGGCGACGGCCCAGCTGACGCGCCGCGCGGCGGTTCGGGCCTACTCTTCCCAGGAGGCCAGGCCGAGCAGCTTCTCGCCCAGCGGGGTCAGCGTGGCGCGGTCGTAGCGGGTCTTCTCCCATTCGCGCGGGTCGCCGGGGAAGGCGTAGCCCTGCGGCGGCTCGCGGTCGCGCCAGGATTGGATGCGCCAGTCGCGCAGCTGGGCGTTGCCCTCGTCGGCCGGGGTCATCGAGATGTACTGCGCCATCCGCACCCGGTCCTGCGACCGGTTCGGCCGGATGCCGTGCGCCAGCAGGCTGTTGAAGATCAGCAGGTCCCCGGCCTTCATCGAGATGTTCTTGATCTCGAAGCCGGCGGTGTCGGGCGCCCAGGGGTTGCGGTCGGCCGGCTGGGTCTTCCGCCACTCCTCCAGCGTCCGGAACAGCTCGGGCACACATTGGAAGCCGCCGGTGTCGGCATCGGTGTCGACCAGCGACAGCACGCCCTGGCAGTTCACCGGCAGCGGCGTCAGCGAGGTGTCGGCGTCCCAGTGGATGAAGCCGTTGAAGCCGCGCGCCTGCCGGTTGGGCGGGTTCAGATTGGCGCGGTCGATGGTGACCCACAGCCGCTCGGTGTCCCAGATGTCGACGAAGGCGTCGTAGATCCGCGGGTGCTGGCGGTTGTCCCACAGCCGCTGGTGATTGTAGATCTCGACCATGCCGCTGTTGTTCAGCTCCTTCATCGCATGGTCGCGCAGCTGCGGCTTGTGCCAGCTCTCCGGGTCGGTCCGGTCCAGCTCCTGGAACTCCCACAGCAGGTCGACCGTGCGCTCGACATTCTCAGCGGGCACTGCGTTGGGGACGACGACATAGCCCCACGTGATCCAGTGTCGCCAATCGGCCTCGGACAGCACGCGCAGCGGCCGCGTCTTCTCGATGTCCTTGAGCTGGGTGTCGAAGGTATAGGAGACCGAGGCGTTGCCCGGCCGGTTGTCCCCGTACTGAAAGCGGTCCATCTCGGCGTCTTCCCCTTGAGTCTGGCCCGAACTTCGCCCCGACGGCCACCTGACGCGGTTTCTGTGCTTCCGGTGCTCACGGACTCAAACGTCCGCTGCGCTCCGGTTCTCGAAAACCACGCCATCTGACTCGTCGGAACGAACTTCGAGCCAGACTCTTTGATCGGCGCGGCGGCGTTCGGCCGTCGATGGATGAGACTCTACCCCGGCTTTCGCCCGCCATGTTGCCGCCGGCTGCCGAAAACTGATACTAGAGTCGCGTCTGGTGGCAGAGCAGCCGCCCTTGAGCATCAGTTTCGGGCCATGCAGCCGATCTTCGAGAAGGTCACGGTGCCGGGGGACGCGTCCTGGACGCTCCTGAACCGCCGGCTGGACGACGCCATCCCGTTCGAATGGCACTACCACCCGGAATTCGAGCTGACGCTGACCCTGAACAGCCGTGGCCAGCGCCATGTCGGCGACCACCTCGGCCACTACGACGACGGCGATCTGGTGCTGGTCGGCCCCAACCTGCCCCACACCTGGTGCTCGCGCGAGCGGATCGACCCGGCCCGGCCGCATGTCGCGCTGGTGATGTGGTTCTCGCCGGACTGGGCGGCGCGGCTGGTCGAGCCCCTGGCCGAGCTGCGCCCGGTCGGCCGCCTGCTGGCCGAGTCCGGCCGTGGCGTCGCCTTCTCCGCCACCGCCGCGGCTGCGGTGCGCCCGGCGATCGAGGCGATGCCGGGCCTGGACCCGGCGGCCCGGCTGCTGCGGCTGATCGGGGTGCTGTCGGCCCTGGCGCGGGACGACGGCCGGGCGCCGCTGGCCGCCCCGGCCCCCCTGCCCGCCACGCTGTCGGCGCCGGAGCAGCAGCGCATCGACCGGGTGCTGAACCATATCCACGCGCATTACCGCGACGAGATCCCGATCGCGGCGCTGACCGGCCTGGCCTGCCTCAGCGCGTCCGCCTTCCACCGCTTCTTCCGCCGGCACACCCGGCTGACGGTGTCGCGCTACGTCGCCCAGCTGCGCATCGGCCAAGCCTGCTCGCTGCTGATCAACAGCGACCGGCCGATCGCCCATGTCGCGGACGAGGTCGGCTATCCCAACATCGCCAACTTCAACCGCCAGTTCCGCGGCCTGAAGGCGATGACCCCGCGCGAGTTCCGCCGCAGTTTTCGGGGATAGGACAAGCCCCGTCAATCGAAGCGAGGCACCACGGTGGCGGAGCGGAGCGCCTCCAGCACCTCAGCTGAGGGCTGGCCCGTGACCGGCAGTCCCTGGCTCCGCTGGAAGGTGGCGATGGCGAGCTGGGTCTTGGGCCGTAGCCGGCCATCGGTTTGGCCCGGATCGAGGTTCAGGCTCGTCAGCAGTTGCTGGATCTCCCTGATCTCAGCCTCCGTCGCCGGCTGCTCGGGTATCGCTGCGGACTGCACGGCGGGCACATTCGATGGCGCTGCGGCCCTCGGCGGCGTCGCGCGGCTGGCGACACTCCGATTCGGGCTGGACGGGGCCCGGCTGGTCTGAGCGGACACCGTCGGCGCACCGGCGCCCGGGGCCGCCTGCAGTTTCGCCAGCGCCTCCTTGGCCGGTTCGTCACCGCCATTGGCAGCGATCCGGTACCAGCCGGCGGCGATGCGCGGATTGGGCGGCCCGAGCTGACCGACCTCATAGAGACGACCGACCTCATACGCGCCGTGCGGCCTGCCGGCGAGGCTCGCCTTGCGGAACCAGGTCATCGCCTCCCGCGCGTCGGCCGTTACGCCGATGCCGTCGCGGTAGGCAACGCCCAGGGCATAAAGCGCGTCGGGATTGCCCCGGTCGGCGGCGCGGCGGTACCAATACGCGGCGCGTTCCGGGCTTTGCGGCAGTTCCGTGCCGTTTGCGAAGCGGGAGCCCAGCCCATATTCGGCGAGCGCATCGCCGGCCTCAGCCCTCCGAACCAGCTCGCGCAGCTCGGCCGAGGCGCCGTCCGGCAGCGGAACCTGCGCGGCCGGATCGTCGTCCGCCGTGACGCCGGCGGTGCCGGACCCTTCCGGCGTCACGGTGGCAACCATAACGGCGGGCACCGCGACCGCGGGTCCGGGTGGCGGGGCCAGGACGGTGGAGACAGATGCGGCCGGCGCATCGGCTTGGGTCGACTTGCCCCAGCCGATGCCCAGATCGTCCAAGGTCGAGCAGCCGGCCACAGCGCATGCCAGCAGCGCCGCGGCGGCGCAACGGACGGCGCCCCGGGCATCGATCAGCCCGCCATGGCGCCACGTCACCTCGTTGGCCAGAGAGTTCACCCGACCTCCTCGCCGGCTTCCCGGATCTTTCGCGCTACGAATCCGTCTCTCCGGCGCCCGGTCCGGGTGCAACCGGCTTGATCCAATGCCGCGCGGCGGGATGCCTCCATCCGGAGCGCGCGATCGTCCGACAATGTTCGGCAGGGAATATTAGCGGCGGACCACCGGACCATGACTCATTGCCCGGATGATCGCGACTGGCCCAATGGGAGAGCCTTCGCACGGGCCGTCCGCCCGATATCCGACTCAGCCTCCCCTTTCCGGATGGCCATACGTCCTTCGAGGTATTCGCAAGCCGGAACCCCGGAATGGTCCTGGGACAGCCAACTGCGAGAGCGCTACCGCGTGCCGGGCCTCACCCGATCGCCTTCGTCATCTCCACCCAGGTCGGCCGGTCATAGCCCGGATGAGCATGCAGTGCGCCATCGGTGAAGCCGAGCGAGCGGAAGAAGCGGCGGTTGCCATCCAGCGCCAAGCGGACGCCGAGCGTCAGCCGCGCCCCGCCCAGCCGCGCCTCATCCTCGGCTGCCGCCATCAGCGCCCGGCCAACGCCGCCGCAGCAATGCGCGCCGGCCACCGCCACCCGGCCGACATAGATGTCGCCGCGCTTGCGCCGCTGCAGAAACAGGCAGCCACTACGGTGGGCCATTACGGTGACAGTGCACTTTTAGCGAGCTCTATCATTGCCCGCCATGAAGTAAGGTCTGGTCGCCAACCAATTCGTGCACTGTCACCGTAATTCACACCGCAATTCAATAAGGCGACATTGGGCCGGCCCCTCGCAAGCGGACGTCGCGCAAAGCGGCGTCAATCTGGATTGACCATGATCCTGGACCATTCACCACCGCCGGTTCGACGACCGGCGGTGGTATTGTCGCGCTGCTGGCGGAGCCCGTCAGACGAGTTCGGCCATCGCGGAAGCCTCGAAGCCGTGCAGGGCGTCCGAGTTGCCCTTGCGCACCTTCGCCGCCCATTGCGGATCGCTGAGGAGCGCCCGCCCGACTGCGATCAGGTCGAACTCGTCGCGCTCCATCCGTGCGACCAGCCGGTCCAGGCCTGCCTTCGTCGCACCCTCTCCGCCAAAGGCGGCCATGAAGTCTCCAGACAGGCCGACCGAGCCCACGCTGATTGTCGCAGCCCCTGTCAGCTTCTTTGCCCATCCCGCGAAGTTGAGGCCGTGTTCGCCGTCGACCTCAGGGAATTCCGGCTCCCAGAAACGGCGCTGCGAGCAGTGCAGCGCATCGGCGCCAGCCTCGACCAGGGGCCGGAGCCAGGCCGCCATCTCATCAGGCGTTTCCGCCAGGCGGGCGGTGAAATCCTGCTGCTTCCACTGGCTGAGCCGGATGATGATCGGAAAGTCGGGCCCGACCGCGGCGCGAACCGCCCCAATGACCTCGGCGGCGAAGCGCGACCGCTCGCCTATGGTGGCACCGCCATAGCGGTCCGCGCGGCGGTTGGTGCCCGCCCAGAAGAACTGGTCGATCAGATAGCCATGGGCGCCGTGCAGTTCGATCGTGTCGAAGCCGAGCCGCTTGGCCTCGGCCGCCGCCTTCGCAAAGGCTGCAATCGTGTCGGCGATCGCCGCATCGCTCATCGCGACGCCGCGTTCCACGCCGGGCGCATCGAGGCCGGATGGGCTCTCGACCGGGGCGTCGGCCGTCCAGTCCGCGAGGAAGCTCTTGACCGCGCCGGTGTGCCACAGCTGCGGGCCCATCCGGCCGCCGGCGTCATGCACTGCGTCGATCACGCCCCGCCAACCGGCAAGGGCAGCTTCGCCATGGAAGAAGGGAATGCCGGGGTCGTTTCGCGATGCCGGGCGATCGACCACCGTCCCTTCGGACAGGATGAGGCCGACGCCGCCTTCGGCGCGCCGGCGATAATAGGCAGCATTGGCTGGGCCGGGCACGCCGCCGGGGGCGAATGAGCGCGTCATCGGCGCCATGACGATCCGGTTCGGCAACGCGAGCGACCCCAGCTTGAAGGGCCGGAACAGGACATCGGGGGAGGAGGTAGACATGCAAAGCAGCTCCGTTGTCGTCGGAGCCGGATAGGTATACATCGTAAACTTAGCGTCAATTACGCACCTTGAGTCGCCTAGGTATAGTCGAGGAAACCATGTCCGGTGAGCGTCAGCGTTTTGCGGTCGACTGTCCCAGCCGCCTGCTGTTCGATCAGATCGCCGACAAATGGTCGGTGATGGTCCTGACGGTGCTCGACCCCGGGCCGATGCGCTTCAATGCGATCAAGCGCCAGCTCGAGGGGGTGACGCAAAAGGCGCTCACGCAGTGCCTGCGACGGCTCGAGCGCAACGGACTGGTATTGCGCCGCGTGATCCCCGTCTCGCCGGTGGCGGTGGAGTATGAGATCACCCCACTCGGGCGTTCGCTCCAACACCCGTTCAAAGCGCTTTACGCTTGGACGCTCGAACATCTCGGCGAGGTCGACGAGGCGCGCAGGATCTTCGATTCGCGTAGCTCGCCAAGTCCCCAGGCGGACGCTCGGATGTCAATCCCGGCGGTCGCCTGAACCTGCCGAAGGCCGCGCCGGCATCGTTTCGCCTGCTGCATCCTGTCGGCTGGATTTGCACGGACCGGGAGAATTATCTCGAGCATGGGTGTCGGGCCTGCGTCTGGCCGATCGTCTTCCAGGCAGACACGCTGTGGAGGACACCCATGACGATCACGATCACCGCCTTTGAACGCTCTCCCGATCGCGGCAATGGGCTGGCGCGTGACATGCGGGTTCGCTGGGCGCTGGAAGAAGCGGGCCTGCCCTACGAGGTTCGCCTGGTTTCGTTCAAGACGATGAAGGAACCCGCGCATCTCGCGCTGCAGCCTTTCGGGCAGATTCCGACTTACGAGGACGGCGATCTCGCCCTGTTCGAGTCGGGGGCGATCGTGTTCCACATCGCCGAGCGCCATGGGGGCCTGCTGCCGGACGATGCTGCTGCCCGGGCGCGCGCGGTCGCGTGGATGTTCGCGGCGCTCAACACGGTGGAGCCGCCGGTCTTCGACCGCGCCCTCGCCAGGATCCTCGAGCGCGACGAGCCCTGGTACGAGCAGCGCCTGCGCGCCCTCGAGGACAGCATCCGGAAACGGTTGGACGGCCTTTCCCGCCGGCTCGGCGATGCCGACTGGCTCGACGGCGGGTTCAGCGCCGGTGACCTGCTGATGGTGACGGTGCTGCTCCGGTTGCGGGGATCGGATCTGCTGGACGCGTATCCCAACATCTCCGCCTATGTCGCCCGCGGCGAAGCGCGGCCCGCCTACCAGCGGGCTTTCGCTGCCCAACTGGCGGTGTTCAACGCATCGGCCGGCTGACGAAGACCCGCCCCGCTTGAGCCGAGGACCAGCCACCCCTCACCCGAGCGGCTTCGCCATCTCGACCCAGGTCGGCCTGTCGTAGCCGGGATGGGCGTGCAGCGCGCCTTCGGTGAAGCCGAGGCTCGCGAAGAAGCGGCGGTTGCCGTCGAGCGCCAGCCGCACCCCGAGCGTCAGCCGCACGCCGCCCAGCCGCCGCGCCTCGGCCTCGGCCGCCGCCATCAGCGCCCGGCCGACGCCGCTGCGGCGATGGCCGGCGGTGACCGCGACCCGGCCGACATAGACGTCGCCGCGCTCGCGCCGCTGCAGGAACAGGCAGCCGACGGCGATGCCGTCCCCGGCCTCGGCCACCAGCCCGTGCTCGCGGCCCAGCAGTTCGGCGATGCTCTCGGGCGTCTCGCCCACCGCGCTGGGCGGCGGGTCGAGCCGGCCGACATAGCCGGCGAAGGCGCCGCGGACCAGCGCCACCACCGCCGCGATCTCGGCCGCGTCACGACGCATCGGCCGGACCGTCAGCCCGCTTTTTGTGGTTTCGTCGCCGCCCTGTCCCCGCTTCGCCATCAAAATGCCCTGAGATCGCCCCCCATACTGTGGTGCCAGAACAGAGGCGGCGAAGACAGCCCGACCCGTCGATATTTCCAAGGGGGAGACCATGAACCAACGCATGACCGCGAGCGCCTTGACCGTTGCCGCCATTCTCGCGGCCACGCCGGCGCTGGCCCAGAGCACCAACCGCGGCCTGCAGACGGTGGCGGACGGGGCCAAGGTCACCGGCCATATGACCATCGACTTCAATTCACGCAGCGTCCGCAACACCAACGGCCTCGACGTCTACACCATCGAGACTCTGACGGTGGCGGACCTGATGGCCTATTCCGGCTCGGCCCAGCGCAAGCCGGAGGACACCATCACCTACAGCCTGAGGATGGACGTCAACAACCCGCAGAACCCCAGCCAGGTGGCCAAGGAAGTGGCGATCCTGCGCGGCGAGACGCCGATCGACGAGGGCGGGCGCTACCAGCCGGAGGCCGGCAACCTGCGCCTCGACATCGTCAAGGGCCAGCAGTCGAGCGGCAAGTTCGGCGGCATCATCCAGGGCCGCGAGGTGACGCGGTGGTGGGAACTGGGCGAGCAGATCAGCCGCGCCTCGAAGGCGGCGGACAAGCTGTATTCCCGCACCGTCAACGGCAAGGTCGTGACCATCCAGGTCAAGAACCCGGACCCGCTGTCCTTCCAGGGCCTGACCCTGGCGGCCGGGCCGCTGTCCTTCCTGCCGCAGGCCCGGGTCACGGGCAATCTCGACTATGACTACGAGCTCGGCAACTGGCTGACCGACAACAACGGCATCAGCTTCCAGTATGCCATCGGCAACCAGGCCTACACCGACAAGGTCACCGGCTCGATCCGCTATGTCGAGGAAGAGGGCAGCTTCACCGACGCCAAGGGGCAGGCCCGCAACTACACCGGCTATTACGACTACAACCTGCGCTTCAACGAGCCGGTGGTGAAGCCGGAGGAGGCGTTCTTCGGCGGCGAGAACAACGACGCCGATGTCGATGCCTTCTTCGGCACGGTCGAGCAGAACCAGGCCGGTCTGTACGGCCGGATCTACTACGCCGACAGCGAGGATGGCTGCAAACGCGAGAAGGACGAATCCGGCCAGATGAAGTGCGTCGGCCCGACCAAGTCCGAGGTCTATTGGGACCTGAAGCCGGTGAAGCTGACCTACAGCCAGCTCGGCAACTGGTTCAAGCTCGAGCCGCTGATGATCGGGCCGTTCAACGACGAGTAAGCTTGAGGATGCATCTCCCCTTTTCTGTCATTGCCCGGCTTGACCGGGCAATCCAGGGGCCATCGAGAGCCGCTCTGGCCGCCCCTGGATGCCACGGTCAAGCCGTGGCATGACAGATAGGGAGTTTGCCTCCCTATGACCCTCCCTACCCCGGCAGCGGCCCGGCGCCGTGGCCGCCGTGATCGCCATGGCCGTCATGCTGCTCGTCCCCGGCCGAGGACACCTCGACCTCGCGGAAACGCACCCGGTTCTGCCGCGCCACGGTGGCGCGGCGCAGCTCGTCCAGCTTGGCGTCGGCGCCGGCGATCGGCCCGATGATGATGTTCGGCGCCGACTGGTCGCGCGTGGTCAGCCCGACCGTCCCCAGCCCCAGCACCATCCATTGCAGCGGCCGCGACATCGAGAAGTCGCGCACCCGGAACAGCTCGACCTCCTCGCGCTTCCGCACCAGGAAGCCGGAGCGGATGATCAGCCGCTCGCTGGTCAGCTCGTAGCTGGTCAGGGCACGCCAGGCGGTCCAGGCCAGCGCCAGCACGATCGGCACCGCGGCCAGCGGCCCCGCGACCAGGCCGAGCAGCACCGCCAGCACGATGGCGAGGATCCAGCCATAGGCGCTGGCCCGCAGCGCGGTGCGGATCTTCCAGATCGTGGTCTCGCCGGCGGCCCCGGCCGCGGTGTCCTGGGTGGTGTCGGCCATCGTCTCTCCCCCTTGGCTGTGCCGGGGCCGAAGGGTACGGTCGAACCGGGCGCCCGTCCATGGCGACCGGTGGCGCGCCGGAGGATTCGTGGCCCGGGATTCGAGACGATGAGCTGGCAACCCACCCCCGACCCTACTGCCGGCGAGACGCCCGGCCCCCTGATCGAGACCGTGGTGATCCCGCGCACCGCCGACATCGGCGGCTTCGAGGTGCGGCGCGCCGTGCCGTCGATGCAGAAGCGGTCGGTCGGGCCCTTCGTCTTCGTCGACGAGTTCGGGCCGACCCTGTTCGGCGCCGGCGACGGCATCGACGTGCCGCCGCACCCGCATATCGGCCTGGCCACCGTGACCTACCTGTTCGCCGGCGAGCAGACCCATCGCGACAGCCTGGGCACCCGCCAGCTGATCCGCCCCGGCGACGTCAACTGGATGACCGCAGGGCGCGGCATCGCCCATTCCGAACGCACCCCGCCGGCCGCGCGCGCCACCGGGTCGACCCTGTTCGGGGTGCAGACCTGGGTGGCCCTGCCCGCCCCGTATGAGGAGGTGGCGCCGAGCTTCGCCCATCACGGCGTCGACGCCCTGCCGGTGATCGAGGATGCCGGCAAGACCGTGCGGCTGATCGTCGGGTCGGCCTATGGCGCCCGGTCGCCGGTCGCGACCTTCTCCGAGACCCTGTACCTCGACGCCGCGCTGCAGGCCGGCGCGGTGCTGCCGCTGCCGCCGGAGCATGAGGAGCGGGCGGTCTATGTCATCTCCGGCAGCATCCGCATCGGCGGCGACGATTTCGCGCCGCAGCGGCTGCTGGTGCTGCGGCCGGGCGAGGCGGTCGATGTCGAGGCGCTGGAGGAGACCCGCCTGCTGGTGTTCGGCGGCGAGCCGCTGGATGGCCCGCGCCGGCTGTGGTGGAACTTCGTCGCCCGCAGCCGCGAGCGCATCGAGCAGGCCAAGCAGGACTGGCGCGAGGGCCGCTTCGGCGAGATCCCCGACGAGACCGAGAGGCTGCCGCTGCCGGAGCGGTAGAGGCACTGCCGCCGGGTGATGTCACGGCTTCGGCCAGGGCACGGTGCTGCAATCGATCTTCTCGCCCGGGGAATAGCGGGTGAAGTCGTAGGAAGTGACCGTCCCGCCCCGGTTCAGGGTGAAGACGACGCTGCACCACCACACCGCGACATGCGCCGGGATATAGTCGCCGTCGACATAGTAGGTCTCCGTCTCGGTGGACTGGTAATAGTCCTTCGCGTCCTTGACCTTGACCCTCTGGCAGGAGGGCGGCCTCGGTTCGTACGAGCAGTCGACAGGCCTCTGCTGCGCGACCTTTTCATAGGCACCGTCAACATGGACGGAGCCGCTGCTGTAGAAGGTCAGCCGCCGTGCGCCCGCGGCGTCCGTTTCTTCGGTCAGGGGCGTGCCGAACCTGGCCTCGACGGCGGCGCGCGTCGTTCCGACATAGCCCGCCAATTGCCGGTCGACCTTGCGATCGGGTCCTCCGCAGGCGGCGACCAGCGCGACGCCGACGCAGGACAGGATGGCTGCGACCCTCCTTCGACGCACGGCATGCCCCCCGTTCCATGGACCTCATGCCGGATAGCGCCGCAATATGGCGCCAATGCCTTCGAAACCTGATGTCTTTGTGGCGGCGCAGACTCACGGCGCCGGCGGCGCGTCCTTGGCCAGGTGTTCGACCAGCCGCCTTGCGTGGGCCGGCAGCGCGTCGAGGCGGCGGACGCAGACCGTCAGCTGCCGCAGCGCCCAGGGGTCGGACAGCGACACCGCCCGGATCGCCATCGAGCGGCGGCAGCGTCGGACCGCGGTCTCCGGCACCACCGCCAGCCCCACCCCCTGCTCCACCATCCGACACACCGCGTCGAACCCACCGAGCCGCACCCGCAGCTTGAGCGCCCGCCCGGCCCGGGCGGCGTGGCGGCCGAGATGCTCCTGCAGCGCGCTGCCGGGTCCGAGCCCGACGAAGTCCTCGTCCAGCACCTCGGCGAAGGCGATGCGCCGCCGCCGGGCCAGCGGATGGCCGCGCGGCACCGCCAGCACCAGCCGGTCGATCCGGAACGGAAGGGTTTCGAGCCCGCCCTGGCTGACCCCGCCGCCATCGGCGGCATCGGCGACGATGCCGAAATCGGCCAGCCCGGCGGCCACCGCCTCGACGATGGCGTGGCTCGGCCGCTCCTCCAGGTCGATATCGATGCGGGGATGGGCGGCCAGCCATTCGGCCAGCGGCTCGGGCAGGAATTCGGTCAGGGCGGCGGTGTTGCCGAGGATGCGGACATGGCCCTTGAGGCCCTGGGCGTAGTCGCCGAGTTCGCCGCGCATCCGCTGCATCTGCTGCAGCACCAGCCGGGCGTGGTGCAGCACCGCCTGGCCGGCCGGGGTCGGCGTCACGCCGCGCCGGCCGCGCTGCAGCAGCGCGGTGCCCGCCGCCTCCTCCATGCCGCGGATGCGGGCGCTGGCCGAGGCCAGGGCCAGGTTGGCCCGCGCGGCGCCGCCGGTGATGCTTTCCGCCTCGGCAACCTCCAGGAACAGGCGCAGATCGGTCAGGTCGAAGCGCATCGGGGCGGCCCTCGCCAATGCGGACCAGCCTTCGGTTCAGCCGAAGGCTGGCTCCGGGCCTTCCACATTGTCGCTGTGGCGGGGCGCGGGCAAGTTCCTGCCATGTCCGACCTCATCTTTCTGCTGCCGATCGCCCTCACCTTCCTGCTCGCCGGCTTCGTCAAGGGCGTGCTCGGGCTCGGCCTGCCGACGGTGGCGATGGGGCTGCTCGGCCTGGCCATGGCGCCGGCCCAGGCGGCGGCGCTGCTGGTGGTGCCGTCGCTGGTGACCAACCTGTGGCAGTTGTTCGCCGGGCCGCGCTTCGGCGGGCTGCTGCGCCGGCTGTGGGCGATGATGGCCGGGATCTGCCTGGGCACCTGGGCCGGCGCCGGGCTGCTGACCGGGGCCCTCGCCGGCCGTGCCGCCATCGGCCTCGGCGCGGCGCTGGTGCTCTACGCCCTGATCGGCCTCGCCGGCCCGCGCTTCGCGGTGCCACCGCGGGCCGAGCGCTGGCTGTCACCGCTGGTCGGCGCCGCCACCGGCCTGGTCACCGGCGCCACCGGGGTCTTCGTCATCCCGGCGGTGCCCTATCTGCAGGCGCTGGGGCTGGAGAAGGAGGATTTGATCCAGGCGCTGGGCCTGTCCTTCACCGTGTCGACCCTGGCGCTGGCGGCCGGGCTGGCCCAGGGCGGCGCCTTCCCGCTGGCCACCGCCGGCACCTCGTTGCTGGCCCTGGCCCCCGCGCTGCTCGGCATGGCGGCCGGGCAGTGGCTGCGGCTCAGGGTGCGGCCGGAGCTGTTCCGGCGCTGGTTCTTCCTCGGGCTGCTCGCCCTCGGCCTCGACCTGGCGCTGCGGCCGCTGCTGTGATCAGTCCGGCGCGACGGCGACGCAGCCCTCGCCGGCATAGGCGTAGTTGGCGACCCGGTTGGCGGGGTTGAAGTAGAAGGTGGTCAGGCAGCGCCGGTCGATCGCGTAGGGCGGCACGTATTGCTGGTCATAGACCGTCCGCGTTTCCTTGTAGCGGTGCTTGTCGCCGTCGTCGTCGCGATAGGTGCCGCGGACAGTCTCGGTGCGGGGAATGCTGTTGACGTAGCCGCCGCCGGTCTCGACCCAGGACAGGTTGAACTGGGCATAGCGCCGCCCGTCCTCGGTGGTGCCCTCATAGATCGGCGGGCCGTAGCGCACGACCAGCTGGTCCTTCGGCTGGCCGATCAGCTGGTCGAGCCCCTTGCGGAACCCCGCCTCGGTGGCACAGCCGGCAAGCAGAAGCGCCCCGGCCAGAAGGGTCGTCAGGGCGCGAAAACGCGTCGTCATTCCAGTCTCGGTATCGGTCTCTCCCGACAAGGAGAGCACCATCCGGCCGTGGCGGAATAAAGGCGGCCTACAACGGCAGGTTGTCGTGCTTCTTCCAGGGATTCTCGAGCGTCTTGCCGGCCAGCATCGCCAGCGCCTTGCAGATCCGCCGCCGGGTGTTGTGCGGCATGATCACGTCGTCGACATAGCCGCGCGCCGCGGCGACGAAGGGGTTGGCGAATTTCTCGCGGTACTCCTCGGTCCGCGCCGCGATCTTCTCGGCGTCGCCGATGTCGGCGCGGAAGATGATCTCGACCGCGCCCTTCGGGCCCATCACCGCGATCTCCGCCGTCGGCCAGGCATAGTTGACGTCGCCGCGCAGATGCTTGGACGCCATCACGTCATAGGCCCCGCCATAGGCCTTGCGGGTGATCAGCGTGACCTTCGGCACCGTCGCCTCGGCATAGGCGAACAGCAGCTTGGCGCCGTGCTTGATGATGCCGCCGTATTCCTGGCTGGTGCCCGGCAGGAAGCCCGGCACGTCGACGAAGGTGACGATCGGGATGTTGAAGGCGTCGCAGAAGCGGACGAAGCGCGCCGCCTTGCGGCTGGAATCGATGTCCAGGCACCCGGCCAGCACCATCGGCTGGTTGGCGACGATGCCGACGGTGCGGCCCTGCATCCGGGCCAGCCCGATCAGGATGTTGCCGGCGAAGGCGGGCTGCAGCTCGAAGAAATCGCCCTCGTCCACCACCTTCCCGATCAGCTCCTTCATGTCGTAGGGCTTGTTCGGGTTGGCCGGGATCAGGGTGTCGAGCGACATCTCCGGCCGGTCGGCCGGGTCGTCGGTCGGGCGGATCGGCGCCGGCGAGCGGTTCGACGACGGCAGGAAGCCGACGAAGTCGCGCAGCCGCAGCAGCGCCTCGACATCGTCCTCGAAGGCCAAATCGGCGACGCCGGATTTGGTGGTGTGGGTGATGGCGCCGCCGAGATCCTCGGCCGTCACCACCTCATGCGTCACCGTCTTCACCACGTCCGGGCCGGTGACGAACATGTAGGAGCTGTCCTTCACCATGAAGATGAAGTCGGTCATGGCCGGGGAATAGACCGCGCCGCCGGCGCAGGGGCCCATGATCAGCGAGATCTGCGGCACCACGCCGGAGGCCAGGACGTTGCGCTGGAACACCTCGGCATAGCCGCCGAGCGAGGCCACGCCCTCCTGGATCCGGGCGCCGCCCGAATCGTTCAGGCCGATCACCGGGGCGCCGACCTTCATCGCCTGGTCCATGACCTTGCAGATCTTCTCGGCATGCGCCTCGGACAGCGAGCCGCCGAACACCGTGAAGTCCTGGCTGAAGATGAAGACCAGCTTGCCGTCGACGGTGCCAAAGCCGGTGACCACGCCGTCACCCGGCACCTTCTGCTCGGCCATGCCGAAATCCGGCGAGCGGTGCTCGACGAACATGTCCCATTCCTCGAAGGAGCCGGGATCGAGGAAGACGTCGATGCGCTCGCGCGCCGACAGCTTGCCCTTGGCATGCTGGGCCGCGATGCGCTTTTCGCCACCGCCGAGACGCGCTGCCGCGCGCTTCTTCTCAAGCACCTCAAGGATCTCGCGCATTCTCTCCCCGCGGCTGTCCGCAAAGCGTCATCCGCCTGCAATAGCACGCGGCGCAAGGCTGGGCGAGATCGGGGCTTGCCAGCCCGGTGGGCATTGGGTCCTGATATCGTCCGACGTTCCCGCGAAGGACCCGCCATGAAGATCGAACCCGTGATCGCCGGTTTCGCCGACGAGCTGACCGCATGGCGGCAGGACATCCACGCCCATCCCGAGCTGGGGTTCGAGGAGCACCGGACCAGCGCCCTGGTGGCGGAGCGGCTGCGCAGTTTCGGCTGCGAGGTCGCGACCGGCATCGGCCAGACCGGCGTGGTCGGCACCCTCAGGGTCGGCAACAACCCGAAGGCGATCGCGCTGCGCGCCGATATGGACGCGCTGCCGATGCAGGAGGCGAACGGCTTCGGCCACCGGTCGCAGACCGCGAACACCATGCATGCCTGCGGCCATGACGGCCACACCACCATGCTGCTGGGCGCCGCCCGCTACCTCGCGGCGACCCGGAACTTCGAAGGCACCGTGCATTTCATCTTCCAGCCGGCCGAGGAGGGCCGCGGCGGGGCCCAGGCGATGATCGCCGACGGGCTGTTCGACCAGTTCCCGTGCGAGGCGGTGTTCGGCATGCACAACTTCCACACGCTGGATGCCGGCCGGGTGATGGTCCGGCCCGGTCCGACGATGTCCGGCGGCGGCATCTTCGACATCGAGATCTCCGGCCGCGGCGCCCATGGCGCGCTGCCCGAGACCGGAATCGACCCGGTGCTGATCGCCGCCCATGTGGTCACGGCCCTGCAGAGCGTGGTGGCCCGCAACGTCGCCGCCCTCGACTCCGCGGTGGTCAGCGTCACCCAGATCCATGCCGGCGACGCCTACAACATCATCCCGGACACGGCGGTGCTGCGCGGCACCTTCCGCGCGCTGAAGGTGCCGGTGCTGGAGGCGATGAAGGCCCGGATCGAGACGGTCGCCCGCGACGTCGCCAGCGCCTTCGGCGGCCGGGCCGACCCCAATGTGCGGATCACGGTGATCCCCGTGATCAACAATGACACCGAGACGGCCTGGGTGGCCGAGGCCGCGGCGGAGGCGCTGGGCGCCGACGCGGTCGACAGCAACGGCGCCATCGTCATGGCGTCGGAGGATTTCGCCTTCATGCTGGCGGAGAAGCCCGGCGCCTTCCTGTTCATCGGCAACGGCCTGGGCAGCGTGCCGGTGCACAACCCGCATTACGACTTCAACGACGAGATCCTGCCGGTCGGCGCCACGCTGTGGTCGCGGCTGGTGGAGACCCGGCTGAAGAAGGCGGGGTGATCACGCTCCGCAGGGATTCGACATGGGCACGGGACCCGCTATGATCACGTGCCATTCCATGCTGGAGAAACCTATGTCTGCAGACCGGTCGCTACGCTAGCCCCGCAATAGGGCGGGGCCGCGCCGGGACCGAGTGGCATGGGAAAGAACAAGGGGCGCGCCTATCGTCGCGTCCAGCGTCGGCGTCTGGTCGCCAAAGCCCGCAAGCTGTATCCAGGGATGAAGTGTCCGGCCGTGCTGGCCGATCACCTTGCGGCGTGCTCCTGCTGGATGTGCGGAAATCCCCGACGATGGCTGAGGGAAGTCACCCTGCAAGAGCGGCGGGCCGCCTCACGAGCCGGCGACACCGATACAGCGGACTGACAATCAGCGCGCGGCGAGGTCGACCAGCCGCGCCGCGGCCTGCAGTTCGTCCCGCAGCGCCGCCCGGCGGGCGGTGGATTCGGCGTCCTCGCCCCAGCGCTCGATCTGGAAGCTGGCATCCAGCTCCGCCGCCTCGAAGGCGGCGTCGGCATCGATCCGGCCGGCCAGCAGCGCCAGGCCGATGACCAGCGACCCGGTCAGCGCCGTGGCCTGGTGCAGCGCCGTCAGCCGCCAGTGGTCCTGCGCCGCCACCACCGCGCGCAGCGCCGCCAGCGATGCCGCCGGCTGGGTCTTGTGGACGATGCCCGCGGTCACGATCAGCGGCGCGTCATGCGCCGTCATCGCCCAGTCGAGCAGCGGCTGCCACACCGCGTGCTGGCGCTGGACCAGCGCCGCCGGCGCCTCGGCCCGGTAGCACAGCAGGTCGGTGCCGCCATAGGGGGCGATGGTGTCGATGATCAGGTCGCGGTTCGGCGCCACCTTGTCGATCGCAGTCGCGGCCAGCTGCATCAGCGGCATGGCGGACGGCACCACCGCCTCGGCCTGCGCGTCCCACTCCGCCGCCACCGCCTCGGCCAAAGCGCGGCTGGGCAGCACGAAGGCGGCCTTGGCCGGGCTCTTGATCGGCTTGCCGTCGAGCATGACGCCGAACCCGTCCCCGGCCGGCACCGCCGTCACGATCTTGTAGAAGCGCTTCATCACCCGACCCCGTCAGCATCCGCCGCGCCGATATCGGCAATCGCGGCCGCGGATGCAACCCGCATGTCGAGTCTCGCTCGCAGGGAGCAACCGGCGCTTCCATTTCCGCCCGCCCGGATGCTACCGCAGGGCCTGCGCGTCGCAGAGGCTGAGATGTTCGACCTGACCACCACCATCATCATCCTCGCCGCGGCCCTGGCGGTGGTCGCGGCCATGGTGGTGCTCGACTGGCGCAAGCCGCCGCCGGGCGAGGTGCGCCTGTTCCCAGTGATCCCGGTGATGATGGTGGCGGCGCTGGTGGTGATCCTGATGCTGGCGCACCTGGTGTCACTGGTGACGGGCCACCCGTTCCAGGGCCGCGGCTTCTGAGGACCTGTCTGATAATGCTACTGGTGCGGCCGCCTGATGGCGGACTCGAAGCTTCCGGTGCTCACGGACTCAAACGTCCGCTGCGCGCCGGTTCTCGACACCACCACCACCAGCCGACTCACACCAGCGCATTCTCAAACAGGCCCTGACCCACCGCGGCCCCGGCGGCGGTGCTACTGCCCGTTCCAGGGCTGCAGCGCCTCGATCTTCAGCTTGCGCTGCTCCTCCGCCGGCAGCTTGTAGTCGCCCTTGTACGGCGCCGATTCGAACGAGCCATAGGTCGGGTTGGCGATGGCGATCCAGTCGCGGCCCCAATGGTCCTTGGCCGCCTCGAACGCCGCCTGCCGCTCCGCCACCGTGCCCTTGTAGGCGTCGGTGAAGTCGCCGAAATTGTCACCGAGCAGCAGCAGGATCCGGTAGTCCTTGGCGATGAAGGCGCGGCGCGTGCTCTTGGCCGAGGTCCAGTCCGGCTGCTCCTTGGCGCTGAGGAAGGTGTCGACATTGTCGCCCATCGGGAAGCCCAGCGCCTTCATGTGCTCGACCGTCGGCCCCTCCTCCTCCTTGGTGCGGTTGGTGACGTAGAACACCTTCA
Source organism: Inquilinus sp. 2KB_23 (assembly GCF_052115705.1). Lineage (NCBI taxonomy): Bacteria > Pseudomonadati > Pseudomonadota > Alphaproteobacteria > Rhodospirillales > Rhodospirillaceae > Inquilinus > Inquilinus sp. 2KB_23. The sequence goes on from NZ_JBFRHF010000012.1 coordinate 159,356, forward strand.
CCCCCTTCGACGCGGCGTATTGGGTGAATTCGACCGCGCCGGGAATCGGGGTGTCGATCTTGGCCTTGACGTACTGGGTCCAGGTCTTCGGATCGAAGCCGCTGCCTTCCGCCACGTTGCGGGCCTGGTAGGGCGAGGTGTTCAGCACGGTGTCGTCGACGTCGAGCACGACGGCCGGCGGGAAGGTCTTGAAGTCGCCGGTCTGTTCGGCCGGCGCCGCGGTGCGCGACGCGTCGGTCAGCGCCTCGTCCAGCCGGATCCGGGCCAGCGCGTAGGCTCCGAGCGCATTGGCCTGGAATTCGACCGAGGTCTGGTCCCACAGCACCGCGTTCAGGTTGTCGTTCTGCCCCGGGCCCTGCTGCGCCTGGGCCGAGCCTGCCGCCGCCGGAAGGGCCAGCGCCAGCAGGGTGAGGGCCGAGACCGAACCGTATCGCGCCATCCAAAGCCTCCAATGTTACAGTTTCTTGACGGCATTTGAGCAAGGCGGCGGGGGTGACGGCAACCCTGTTCCTGCGCACCGCTCTCGCCGATGTCGCGACCCGTCCCGCCGTGTTAGGAGTGCTGGGGCCGCGACGAAGGGATGGAAACGATGTACACGCTCTACGCCACGCCGGGCACCGGCTCCGCGCTCAGCGAGATCATGCTGGCGATCGCCGGCGTGCCCTATGCGGTCAAGTCGGTCGATGTCTGGGAAAGCCCGACCGACCGCGAGCTGCTGCAGCGCCTCAATCCGCTGACCCAGGTGCCGGTCCTGGTGCTGCCCGACGGCACTGTCATGACCGAGAGCGCGGCGATCACCCTGCATCTGGCCGATGTGGCGCCGGAGGCCGGGCTGGCCCCGCCGCCGGGCCATCCGGGCCGGGCCGTGTTCCTGCGCCGCCTGGTGTTCATCGTCGCCGCGCTGTACCCGACCTGGACCTTCGGCGACGACCCCGGCCGCTGGGTCTCCGGCGACGCCGCCAAGGCCGAGCTGCGGGCCTCGACCGACGCGCACCGCAAGATGCTGTGGCGGCAGATGGAGGCGGTGACCGGCGCGCCCTGGTTCCTGGGCGACACCCGGTCGGCCATCGACGTCTATATCGCGGTGATGAACGGCTGGCGTCCGCGCGCCGAATGGTTCAGCGCCGAATGCCCGAAGCTGGCCGCCATCGCCGGAACGCTGCGCGCCGACCCGGCGCTGGCCAAGGTCTGGGAACGCAACCAGGGCTGATCCACCGTTGGTTTAGATTCGGCTGATTTCGACCCACCCGATGCCGCAAGGGGCTTTGACATGAAGAAGCTCATCAACAATCCACGCCATGTCCTCCGCGAGATGCTGGAGGGGTTCGTCGACCTGCATCCCGGCCTGGCCCTGCTGGAGGAGGAGGCCGTGGTGGTCCGCGCCGAGCTGCCGGTGCCGGCCTCGCGGCCCGTCGCCCTGCTGTCCGGCGGCGGCAGCGGGCATGAGCCGGCCCATGCCGGCTATGTCGGCCCCGGCATGCTGACCGCCGCCGTCGCCGGCGACGTCTTCACCTCGCCCAGCACCGACGCCGTGCTGGCCGGCATCCGCGCCGCCGCCGGCCCGGCCGGGGCGGTGCTGGTGGTCAAGAACTACACCGGCGACCGGCTGAACTTCGGCTTGGCGGCGGAGCTGGCGCATGACGAGGGCATCCCGGTCGAGATCGTGGTGGTGGCCGACGACGTGGCGCTGCGCGACACGGTCGAGGTGGCGCGCCGCCGCGGCATCGCCGGCACCGTGCTGATCCACAAGCTGGCCGGCGCCGCCATCGCGGCCGGCAAGCCCCTGGCCGAGGTCGCCGAGATCGCCCGCGCCGCCGCCGCCGACCTCGGCAGCATGGGCGTGGCGCTGGGCGCCTGCACCGTGCCGACCGCCGGCAAGCCTGGCTTCACCCTGGGCGACAACGAGATCGAGCTGGGCCTGGGCATCCATGGCGAGGCCGGGGTGCGGCGCGGGCCGATGCAGCCGGCCGACACGCTGGTGGCCGAGATGCTGGACGCCATCGTGTCGGACCGCAGCCTCGGCCGCGGCGACCGGTTGGCGCTGCTGGTCAACGGCCTGGGCGCCACCCCGCCGTTGGAGCTGTCGATCGTCGCCCGCGCCGCCTTGGCCGACCTCGCGGCCCGCGGCATCGTGGTGGAGCGGGCCTGGGCCGGCAACTTCCTGACCGCGCTGGACATGCCGGGCTGCTCGCTCAGCCTGCTCAGGCTCGACGATGCGCGGCTGGCCCTGCTGGACGCGGCTGCGAGCGCCCCGGCCTGGCCGGGCGGCGGCCGGATCGGGCCGAAGCGCCGGATCGCGGCGCCGGTCCCGGCACCGACCGCCGAGGTCGTGGTGATACCCTCACCCCTCGCCGACGCGCTGAAGGCCGCCGGGCTGGCGGTGGCGGGCGCGTTCGAGAAGGCCGAGCCGCATCTGACCGACCTGGATTCCCGGGCCGGCGACGGCGACCTCGGCGCCAGCATGGTCCGCGCGGCCGAGGCGATCCGCGCCCTGCCCGGCACCGCCTGGGCGACGCCGGCGATCGCCCTGAAATCCGTCGGCGACGCGCTGCGCCGGGCGATCGGCGGCAGCTCCGGCCCGTTCTACGCCACCGCCCTGCTGCGCGCATCGCGGCGCCTGTCCGGCGTTGCGACACCCACCCCCGCCGCCTGGGGCGAAGCCTTCACCACGGCGGTGCAGGCCATTGCCGATCTCGGCGGCGCCAAGCCGGGCGACCGCACCATGCTGGATGCGCTGCACCCGGCCACCGAGGCCTTCGCCGCCGCGGTGGCTGCGGGCAAGTCCCCGGCCGAGGCCTGGACCGCCTGCGTCGCGGCGGCGATGGCCGGCACCGACGCCACGGCGCGGATGCGGCCGCGGCTGGGCCGCGCCAGCTATCTCGGCGACCGCGCCATCGGCGTGCCGGACGCCGGCGCCGCCGCCGTCCTGGTCTGGCTGCAGGCGCTGAAGCCGATTATCCGATAGACGGTCGCTTCACCTCTCCGCTTGGCGAGGCATCTCGGAATGCCTTCCCCAAACCGTCATTGCGAGGAGGCGAAGCCGACGAAGCAATCCATGGGCCCGCACGAGCGGCCCGATGGATTGCTTCGCTGCGCTCGCAATGACGATGTTGGATTTCTGAAAAGGTCTCTCGGGTGGGAGAGGTCACGCGCTGATCCTGCTTACGCGCGCGGAACCAGCCCGCCCGCCGTCTCGATGAAGCTGGCGATGTCCGCCACCCCGTCGCCGCTGCGCACCCGGGCGAAGACGAAGGGCCGTTCGCCGCGCATCTTGCGGGAGTCCCGGTCCATCACCTCGAGCGAGGCGCCGACCAGCGGCGCCAGGTCGGTCTTGTTGATCACCAAGAGGTCGGACCGGGTGATGCCCGGGCCGCCCTTGCGCGGGATCTTGTCGCCGGCCGAGACGTCGATGACGTAGATGGTGAGGTCCGCCAGCTCCGGGCTGAAGGTGGCGGCCAGGTTGTCGCCGCCGGATTCGATCAGCACCAGGTCGAGGCCGGGGAAGCGGCGCCGCATCTCCGCCACCGCCGCCAGGTTGATCGAGGCGTCCTCGCGGATCGCGGTGTGCGGGCAGCCGCCGGTCTCGACCCCGATGATGCGGTCGGTGGACAGCGACCCCGCTCGGTTCAGGAACTCCGCATCCTCCTTGGTGTAGATGTCGTTGGTGATGGCGGCGATGTCGTAGCGGTCGCGGAACGCCTTGCAGAGGGCGTCCATCAGCGCCGTCTTGCCGGAGCCGACGGGGCCGCCGATGCCGACGCGGAGCGGGCCGTTCTGGGTGCGGGTCATGTGCGGAACAACCTCGTGTACTGGGTCTCGTGCTGCATCGATGCGATGTCGGAGGCGACAGCAAGGCCGCCGCAGTGGCGGAACGGATCGCCGTCCGGCAGGGCCAGCGCCCGCGCGCCGGCGGCCTCGACCGCCGGCATCAGCGCGGCGATGGCGCGCTGGCCGTCGGTCTGGCCCAGCGGCACCAGCCGCTGCGCCGCCGACACCAGATTGGCGGCCAGCGCGTGCAGGAAGGCGGTGAGCGACGGCGCCAGCGCGATGCCGTGGCCGGCGGCGCAGGCGGCGACCGCGACCGGATAGGCCACGGTCTCGCCGATGCGCGCGGCCAGCCGCTCCAGCCCGGGCGCCGGCCAGCTGGACCGCGAGATGGTCAGGAAGGCGGTACCCTGGGCCATGGTCTCGACCTGGCGCTCGCGCGAGGCGGCCAGGGCGGTGGCGAGGTCGGCGATCTCGGCCAGCCGGTCGTCGTCCCCGGCCATGGCGGCGCGGTGGGCGTGGGTGAACAGCACGGCGTCGTTCCAGCCGGCACCATGCGCCAGCGCATCCTCGATCCAGGCCACGAGCCCCGCCCGGTCGACCACCCAGCCCATTTCGACCGCCCATTCCAGGCCGCTGGAATGGCTGAAAGCGCCGACCGGGTAGGATGGCGACAGCCAGGCCATCAGCCGGTACAGCGCGCCGTCAGCCATGGGAATGCCCCTGCACGGCGCCATGACCGTAGGCGCCGCCCTCCGGGTCGAACGGCGCCTCGATCGCGATGACCGTGCCGCCGAGGCCGCGCACCATCTCCTCGATCACATGGTCGGCGCGGATGCGCAGCGCGTCCGGCAGCAGCTGGGTCGGCAGGTGGCGATTGCCGAGGTGCCAGGCGATGCGGATCAACTCGGCCTGGCTGTCGGCCTGGATCTCGACCAGGCTCTCCGGCGCCGCCGCGACCAGGACGATACTGTCATCCTCGGCCACCAGGCCGTCGCCGTGGCGCAGATGGACGGCCGCGGACAGGTCGAGCAGGACCACGGTCCCGGCCTCGCCATACAGCACGATGCGGCGGCGGTGCCGGGAGTCGAAGTCGAGGACCACGCGGTCGGAGACGGCAGCCGGGTCGAAGCGCCCGGCCGGGACGACGGCGGTGAAGCGCTTCATGGTTGGCCCCTTTTTCCTTGTCCCCCCTCCCCTTGCGGGAGGGGGGTAGGGGGAGGGGTCTGCGCGCGTCCGCGCGCGAATGGCCTGGGACACCCGCGCAAACCGAGAGAACCCCCTCCCCCTACCCCCCTCCCGCAAGGGGAGGGGGGACTCAGGAGAGCGGGCTCGGCTTTCATCACGATCACAGCCATCTCAGAACAGAAAGTACCGCTGCGCCAGCGGCAGCTCGGCGGCGGGTTCGCAGGTCAGCAACTCGCCGTCGGCGCGCACCTCGTAGGTCTCGGGGTCGACCTCGATCACCGGCGTCGCGGAATTGTGCACCATGTCGGCCTTGCCGATGCCCCGCGTGCCTTCGACCGCCACCACCTCGCGCGCCAGGCGCAGCCGCTGGCCGATGCCGTCCTCCAGCGCCGCCTTGGACACGAAGGTGACGGCCGAGGCCGCCATCGTCCGGCCGAAGCTGCCGAACATCGGCCGGTAATGCACCGGCTGCGGCGTCGGGATCGAGGCGTTGGGGTCGCCCATCAGCGCCACCGAGATGGTGCCGGCCTTCAGCACCATGTCCGGCTTCACCCCGAAGAAGGCCGGGTCCCACAGCACGAGGTCGGCCAGCTTGCCCACCGCGATCGAGCCGACATGGCGGCTGAGCCCCTGCACGATCGCCGGGTTGATGGTGTATTTGGCGACGTAGCGCTTGACCCTGGCGTTGTCGTTGTCGCCGGTCTCCTGCGCCAGCCTTCCGCGCTGGACCTTCATCTTGTGCGCGGTCTGCCAGGTGCGCAGGATCACCTCGCCGATCCGGCCCATCGCCTGGCTGTCCGACGAGATGATCGAGAAGGCACCGAGGTCGTGCAGGATATCCTCGGCCGCGATGGTCTCGCGCCGGATCCGGCTTTCGGCGAAGGCGACATCCTCCGGGATCCCGGCATCGAGGTGATGGCACACCATCAGCATGTCGAGATGCTCGTCGAGCGTGTTGACGGTGAAGGGCCGGGTCGGGTTGGTCGAGGACGGGATGACGTTGGCGAGGCTCGCCACCCGGATGATGTCGGGCGCATGGCCGCCGCCCGCGCCTTCGGTGTGGAAGGCGTGGATGGTGCGGCCCTTGAAGGCGGCGATGGTGTCCTCGACGAAGCCGGATTCGTTCAGCGTGTCGGTGTGGATCATCACCTGCACGTCCATCGCGTCGGCGACGCCGAGGCAGCAGTCGATCGCCGCCGGGGTGGTGCCCCAATCCTCATGCAGCTTGAGCGATGAGGCGCCGGCGCGGATCTGTTCGATCAGCGCGTCCGGCCGGCTGGCGTTGCCCTTGCCGGAGATGGCGAGGTTGACCGGCAGCCCTTCCGCCGCCTGCAGCATGCGGGCGATGTGCCAGGGGCCGGGGGTGCAGGTGGTGGCCTTGGTGCCGGTGGAGGGGCCGGTGCCGCCGCCGACCAGGGTGGTGATGCCGCTGGCGATCGCCTCCTCCACCTGCTGCGGGCAGATGAAGTGGATGTGGCAGTCGATGCCGCCGGCGGTCAGGATCTTGCCCTCGCCGGCGATCACCTCGGTCCCCGGGCCGATGACGATGTCGACGCCCGGCTGGATGTCGGGGTTGCCGGCCTTGCCGATGGCGGCGATGCGGCCGTCATGGATCGCGACATCGGCCTTGACGATGCCCCAGTGGTCCAGGATCACGGCGTTGGTGATGACGGTGTCGACGGCGCCTTCGGCCCGGGTCGCCTGGCCCTGGCCCTGGCCGTCGCGGATCACCTTGCCGCCTCCGAACTTGACCTCTTCGCCATAGACCGTGTGGTCGCGCTCGATCTCGATCACCAGGTCGGTGTCGGCCAGGCGCAGCCGGTCGCCGGTGGTCGGGCCGAACATGTCGGCATAGGCGGCGCGGGAGATGGAAACGGGCATGGATGGCCTCCCCTAGCCCTGGACCGGATCGAGCGGCCCCATGACCGCCTGGCGGAAGCCGATCGCGATGCGGGCGCCGGCCAGCGCCACCAGCCGCACCTCGCGGCTCTGCCCCGGTTCGAACCGCACCGCGGTGCCGGAGGCGATGTCGAGCCGCCGGCCCCGTGCCGCCGCCCGGTCGAACGACAGGGCCGGGTTGGTCTCGAAGAAGTGATAGTGGCTGCCGACCTGGATCGGCCGGTCGCCGGTGTTGGCCACGGTCAGCACGATGCTGTCCCGCCCGGCATTGAGCAGGATCTCGCCCGCCGCCGGCATCAGTTCGCCCGGGATCATGTGGATGTCCTCATCGGATCGGCTGGTGGACGGTCACCAGCTTGGTGCCGTCGGGGAAGGTGGCCTCGACCTGGACGTCGTGGATCATCTCCGCCACCCCGGACATCACCTGGTCGCGGGTCAGCACCGCCGCCCCTTCCGCCATCAGCGCGGCGACCGAGCGGCCGTCGCGGGCGCCTTCGGTGACGAAGTCGGAGATCAGCGCGATCGCTTCGGGATAATTCAGCTTCACGCCGCGTTCCAGCCGCCGGCGCGCCACCATCGCGGCCATGGCGATCAGCAGCTTGTCCTTCTCCCGTGGGGTCAGGTTCACGGAGACTCCTCCCAGCCTTCAACATTGCCAGACGCGCGGCAGCGGGCGCCCGGCCCGCAGGACGCCGAGCGCCGAGATCAGGTCACGCCGCAGCGCGGCGCCGTCGGGGGCGGCGAAGCGGGCGACAAGCAGGCCGTTCCAGGCGCTGGCCCCGGCAAGGCCCTGCACCTCCGCCAGCGCCGCGCGCAGCGGGTCGATCAGGGCGGCCGCGGCCGGCGCGACGAAGAGCAGGGTCGCCACCGCCCGCGCGCCGCGGCCGAGCCCCGGCCGGTCCAGCGCCGCCGCCGGATCGCCGTCGACCGCCAGCGCGTCGGCGTAGAGCAGGCGCCCATCCCGCCGGATGCGCCAGGCATCGCGCAGGACGCCCTGCCGCACCGTCTCGCCCATCGCCGTCCGACCGAACACGATCGCTTCGACCCCGAGGAACTCGGCATCGCCGTGCAGGTCGATCTGCAGGTCGCGGTCAAGCCGGGCGCGGTCGAACAGGATGGTTTCCTGCGGCAGCCATTCCGCCGTGGCGCCGGCCTCGACCGCCAGCCGGGTCGTGATGACCGCGGCTTCGCCGAGCGAGCGGTAGATGCGTTCCGCCGCCTGTCCCGCCACCGTCGCCGCGGTGCCGTCGCCCCAGCGGACGGACTGGATCAGCCGGTCGCCGCCGGTCAGCCCGCCGGCTGTGTTCAGCAGCACCGCGCCGGCCAGCGCCCCGGCCTCCTGCCGCGGGAAGCGCGCCTTGGCGCAGCCCTCCTGGAACAGGACATCGAGCACCGTCTCCGCCCCCCGCCGCTTGAAGGCAAGGTTCAGCCGGCCGCGGGCACGCGCCAAGGGGACGGCCACGGCCGCCGGCGCCGCGAGGGCTGGCGGGTCAGACCGTAAGGTGACGACGGACGCTGTCTTCATCGAGCGCTGTCTTGTCCCCGTCCACCACGACTTCGCCGCGATCCAGCACCACCAGCCGCTGCCCCAGCGCGTGGGCAAAGTCGAAATACTGTTCGACCAGCAGGATCGCCATGGTGCCGCGTTCGCGCAGCATCGCGATGACGCGCCCGATGTCCTTGATGATCGAAGGCTGGATCCCCTCGGTCGGCTCATCGAGGATCAGCAGTCGCGGCCGGGTCACCAGCGCCCGGCCGATCGCCAGCTGCTGCTGCTGCCCGCCCGAGAGGTCGCCGCCGCGCCGGCCGAGCATGGTTTTCAGCACCGGGAACAGCTCGAAGATCTCTTCCGGGATGCGGCGCTCGCGCCGCGGCAGCACGGCGAAGCCGGTCTCCAGGTTCTCCTTCACCGTCAGCAGGGGAAAGATCTCGCGGCCCTGGGGCACGAAGGCGATGCCGCGCCGCGCCCGTTCCGCCGTCGGCAGCCGGGAGATGTCCTGCCCCTCCCACAGGATCCTGCCGGAGGCGACCGGCTGCTGGCCGACGATGGCGCGCAGGCAGCTGGTCTTGCCGACGCCGTTGCGGCCGAGCAGGCAAGTCACCTGGCCGGTCTCGACCCCGAGCGAGACCCGGCGCAGCGCCTGGGCGGCGCCGTAGAACAGGTCGATGGCTTCGACGGACAGCATCGTCTAGCGCCCGAGATAGACGTCGATGACGCGCTCGTCGGCGCTGACGGCGTCGAGCGGCCCTTCGGCCAGCACCGAGCCCTCGTGCAGCACCGTCACCTTGACCCCGAGGGCGCGGACGAAATGCATGTCGTGCTCCACCACCACCACCGACCGGGTCTTGTTGATCTCGCGCAGCAGCGTCGCCGTGGCCTCGGTCTCGGCGTCGGTCATGCCGGCCACCGGCTCGTCGACCAGCAGCAGCGCCGGCTCCTGCGCCAGCAGCATGCCGATCTCCAGCCACTGCTTCTGGCCATGCGACAGTGCCCCGGCGAGGCGGTCGCGCTGGGCGCCCAGCCGGGTGACGGCCAGGATCTCGTCGATCCGCTCCGCCGCATCGGGCCGCAGGCGGCCGAACAGCAGGTTGGTCGGCGACCGCGGGCCCGCCAGGGACAGGAGGAGGTTGTCCCCGACCGTGTGGCTGTCAAACACCGTCGGCTTCTGGAACTTGCGCCCGATGCCGAGGCCCGCGATCGCCGTCTCGTCCAGCCGGGTCAGGTCGTGGGTGCCGCGGAACAGCACCTCGCCCTGGTCCGGCCGGGTCTTGCCCGTGATGACATCCATCATGGTGGTCTTGCCGGCCCCGTTCGGGCCGATGATCGCCCGCATCTCGCCGGGTTCGATCACCAGCGACAGGGCGTTGAGGGCCCGGAAGCCGCTGAAGCTGACATTGACGCCGTCGAGATACAGCAGCGCCTGGGTGGCGGCCTGCGGGTCGGGCGAGGTCATCGCGGCACCTCGGCGGCAACGGCGTCGGCCTTGCGCCGGCCGGGGCGGTCGCGCCAGGACCGCGCTGCCGACTGGACCGCGCCGACGATGCCCTTGGGCAGCACCAGCGTGACCAGGATGAACAGCGCCCCCAGGGCGAACAGCCAGAATTCGGGCAGCAGGTTGGTGAACACGGTCTTGCCGAAATTGACCGTGACCGCGCCGATGATCGGGCCGATCAGGGTGCCGCGGCCGCCGACCGCGACCCAGATCACCGCCTCGATCGAATTGGCCGGGGCGAATTCGCCGGGGTTGATGATGCCGACCTGCGGCACATAGAGGGCGCCGGCCACCCCGGCCATCATCGCCGACAGGGTGAAGACCAGCAGCTTGTAGGATTCGACGCGGTAGCCGAGGAATCGGGTGCGGCTTTCGGCGTCGCGGATGGCGATCAGCACCTTGCCGAAGCGCGACCGGGTGATGGCGCGGCACAGCAGGAAGGCGGCGGCCAGCAGCACCGCGCTGGCCAGGAACAGACCCGCCCGCGTCGCATCCGCCTGCAGGCTGAAGCCGAGCAGGTCCTTGAAGTCGGTCAGGCCGTTGTTGCCGCCGAAGCCCATGTCGTTGCGGAAGAAGGCCAGCAGCAGGGCGTAGGTCATCGCCTGGGTGATGATCGAGAGATAGACCCCGGACACCCGGCTGCGGAAGGCGAACCAGCCGAACACGAAGGCCAGCGCGCCCGGCACCAGCAGCACCATCAGCGCCGCGAACCAGAACTGGTCGAAGCCGAGCCAGTACCACGGCAGCTCCGGCCAGTTCAGGAACACCATGAAGTCGGGCAGCACCGGGTTGCCATAGGTGCCGCGCGAACCGATCTGGCGCATCAGGTACATGCCCATGGCGTAGCCGCCGAGAGCGAAGAAGGCGCCGTGGCCGAGGCTGAGGATGCCGACATAGCCCCAGACCAGGTCGATGGCGAGGGCCAGCAGCGCGTAGCACAGGTACTTGCCCATCAGGCTGACGGCATAGCCGGGCACATACAGCGCCGAGTCCGGCGGCAGCGCCACATTCGCCAGCAGGATCAGCACTGCGACCGCGACCAAGCCGAGGGCGAAGGCCGGCGCCCAGCCGGCGCGGAGCAGGCGGGACGTGATCATGATTCCACCGCCCGGCCCTTGAGCGGGAACAGCCCGCGCGGCTTCCGCTGGATGAACAGGATGATCCCGACCAGGATCGCGATCTTGCCCAGCACCGCCCCGGCCCACGGCTCCAGCAGCTTGTTGGCAACGCCGAGCGACAGCGCCCCGACCAGCGTGCCCCACAGGTTGCCGACGCCGCCGAACACCACCACCATGAAGCTGTCGATGATGTAGCCCTGGCCCAGATTGGGGCTGACATTGTCGATCTGGCTGAGCGCCACCCCGGCGATGCCGGCGACGCCGGAGCCGATGCCGAAGGTCAGCATGTCGACCCGGCCGGTGCGGATGCCCATGGCCGCGGCCATGCGCCGGTTCTGGGTCACCGCCCGCATCTGCAGGCCCAGCGCGGTGTATCGCAGGACCAGCATCAGCGCGGCGAAGACCAGCAGCGCGAAGACGATGATCCAGAGGCGGTTCCAGGTCAGGGCTAGGCCGCCGAGGTCGACGGCGCCGGACATCCAGGCGGGGTTGCCGACCTCGCGATTCGACGGGCCGAAGATCGTCCGAACCGCCTGTTGCAGCAGCAGCGACAGGCCGAAGGTGGCGAGCAGCGTCTCCAGCGGCCGGCCGTAGAGGAAGCGGATGATGGTGCGCTCGATCGCGACGCCGGCCAGGCCCGCGACCAGGAAGGCCAGCGGCAGCGCCACCGCCAGCGAATAGTCGAACAGGTTCGGCGCGTATTGCCGGAACCCTTCCTGCACCAGATAAGTGGTGTAGGCGCCGAGCATGACGATCTCGCCATGCGCCATGTTGATCACGCCCATCACCCCGAAGGTGATGGCCAGGCCGATGGCGGCGATCAGCAGCACCGAGCCGAGGCTCAGCCCGTAATAGAGGCTCTGCACCCCGTTCCAGATCGCCAGCCTTGTGTCGATCCGTCCGATCGCGGCCTGGAGCGCGGCTGCGACGTCGGCGGAGGGCTTCGCCACGCCAGCCAGCAGGGCCCGCGCCTCCTGGTCGCCACGGGCGGAGACCGTATCGATCGCTGTCAGCAGTTCGTCATCCGTGCCGCCATGGGCCAGGATGATGGCGGCCCGCGCCTCGGCGAAGGCTCGGCTCACCGCGGGGTCGGTCTCGCGCGCCAGCGCCGTCTCCACCGCCGCGCGCGAATTCGGATCGCGCGACTTGAACACCGAGGCGGCCGCGTCCAGCCGCTTGGCCGGGTCGGGCGAGACCAGGGTCAGCGTCCCCATCGCCATCTCGATGCCGCGGCGCAGCCGGTTGTTGACCCGGACCGGCTTGCCCCCGGCCGGCTCCGCGGCCAGCGCCGCCCCGGTCGCGGCATCGACATAGCCGCCGGCCTCGGTCTTGATCGCCAGGACGCCGCCCGGCGCGGCGACCAGCCGGCCGGCGCCGAGCGCGTCCAGGATCGCCGGCGCCTGCGCGTCGCCGGACGCCGCCAGCCCATCGATGCCGGCCAGGATGTCGTCATTGTTGGTCGAGGCGAACCGCGCCAGCACCTCGGGCGCGATCTCGGCCCGCGCGGTGACCGGCAGCAGGATCAGGAGCAGAAGCGTGAGGGCGCGGACGCCGCGGCGCAGCGCAGACCTCTCCTGGAAACACTTGCCATGCGCACCGGTCATCAGCGGACCAATCATGTCAGTTCCGAACGAACCGGGAGGTGCCCCCGCACCTCCCGGCCTCCCCTCCAGGCCGAACTCAGGACCCGGACCCGCCGCACTTGCCGGTCTTGACGTTGAAGTTCCCGCACGACAGCGGCGCCCGCCAATCCGAGATCAGGTCCTTCGAACCTTCGAGGTAGTCCGACCACTCGTCGCCCGGGACCAGGCCGGTGGTCTGCCACACCGTCTGCAGCTGGCCGTCGGCCTGGATCTCGCCGATCAGCACCGGCTTGGTGATGTGGTGATTCGGCATCATGGTGGAGTAGCCGCCGGACAGGTTCGGCACGGAGACGCCGATCATCGCGTCGATCACCTTGTCGGGGTCGGTGGTGCCCGCCTTCTCCACCGCCTTCACCCACATGTTGAAGCCGATGTAGTGCGCCTCCATCGGGTCATTGGTGGTGCGCTTGTCGTTCTTGATGAAGGCGTGCCACTTGGCGATGAAGTCCTTGTTCTCCGGCGTGTCCACGCTTTCGAAGTAGTTCCAGGCGGCGAGATGGCCGACCAGCGGGGTGGTGTCGATGCCGGCCAGCTCCTCCTCGCCGACCGAGAAGGCGACGACCGGGATGTCGGTGGCCTTGACGCCCTGGTTCGCCAGCTCCTTGTAGAACGGCACGTTGGCGTCGCCGTTGACGGTCGAGACCACGGCGGTCTTCTTGCCGGCGGAGCCGAAGCTCTTGATCTTGCCGACCTCGGTCTGCCAGTCGGAGAAGCCGAACGGCGTGTAGTTGACCGAGATGTCCTCGGGCGCCACGCCCTTGGCCTTCAGATAGGCCTCGAGGATCTTGTTGGTGGTGCGGGGATAGACGTAGTCGGTGCCTTCCAGCACCCAGCGCTGCACCCCTTCCTCGTTCATCAGGTAGTCGACCGCCGGGATCGCCTGCTGGTTCGGCGCGGCGCCGGTGTAGAAGATGTTGCGCGAGCTTTCCTCGCCCTCGTACTGCACCGGGTAGAATAGGAGGCCGTCGAGCTCCTCGAACACCGGCAGCACCGACTTGCGCGACACCGAGGTCCAGCAGCCGAAGGTGGCCGCAACCTTGTCGACCGAGATCAGCTGCCGCGCCTTCTCGGCGAAGAGCGGCCAGTCGGAAGCCGGATCGACCACCACGGCCTCCAACTTCTTACCCAGCAAACCACCCTTCTTGTTCTGCTCGTCGATCAGCATCAGCATGACGTCCTTCAGCGTGGTCTCGCTGATCGCCATGGTGCCGGACAGGGAATGGAGGATGCCGACCTTGATGGTGTCCTCGGCCGCTCGCGCGCCGCTGGACACGGCCAGCCCCATGGTCACCGCCAGCGCGGCGCCGATCACCCAATGCTTCTGCGACAATGCCATCGTGAAACCTCCAGATCGTTCTTTCTGCCTTTTTGCGCTTTCGCACCTGCATGGCAGACCGAAGCAAGATCCGGGCCAGCCGCCGGCACCGCGGCCGGCTTAGGGATCGAGGCACCTGCGGCAACGGGCGCTGCCCAATCGCTGCGCAGTGGTCCGGAACTTGCTGAGATCCGGTCAGCCACCCCGTCACCTACGGCAGCCGATTTGGTCCTGCGCATCCTCCTGGTCGACGAAAATGCCGAGCGCTGCCGCCTGGTCGAGGCGGCGCTGGCCGCGGCCGGCCACGGCGTGGTCGTGGCCGTCAGCGGCACCGAGAACCTGCTGGCGAAGGTGCGCGAGATCGAGCCGGACGTGATCATCGTCGACCTCGACGCGCCCAACCGCGACGCGCTGGAGCACATGCGCAGCGTCAGCCGCGAACGGCCGCGGCCAATCGTGATGTTCGTGGACCAGAGCGACGATGCTGCGATCGGCGAAGCGATCCGCGCCGGGGTCAGCGCCTATGTCGTCGACGGCCTCAGTCCGCACCGGGTGAAGCCGGTGCTGGAGGCCGCGATCGCCCGGTTCCAGGCCTTCCAGGCGATGCGCGACGAGCTGGACCGCACCCGCGCCTCGCTGGCCGAGCGCAAGCGGATCGAGCGCGCGAAGGGCATCCTGATGCAGCAGCGCGGCATGGCCGAGGACGAGGCCTACAAGGCGCTGCGCAAACTGGCGATGGACCGCGGCAAGCCGCTGGCCGAGATCGCCGAGCAGGTGATCAGCATCAGCGAGCTGCTGGCTAGGGATTAGCCATAGCCGTTTTCGCCGCTTTTTTGTGCATTGCACAATGGCGGGGCAAAATCCTGCCGCACCGCAACGCCTCGCCGCCAGTCTCCGTTCATCGTCCGGCCATAGGAGTCCGGCAGTGACGCTGGCTCCCAGGATCCGGCCCCGCAGAATCCCGGGATTGGCACGCGAATTGCGTATCGTCTTGGCGAAGACGGGCAATGGCGTCCGTCCGACGATATTGCGGCGGTCCATCACGGGCCGTCGCTCCGGGCAAAGGCGTCCGAGCAGGTGCGGTTTCCGCATCCTCTCGGGCGCCTTTTCGTTTTTGGAGCGGGCTATGACGGATCGGCCGGACTGCGATCGCCTCACCCTCGGTTTCGTGCCGCTGGCCGATTGCGCGCCGCTGATCGTGGCCGAGCGGAAGGGCTTCTTCCGCGAGGAGGGGCTGGCGGTCCGGCTGTCGCGCGAGAGCAGCTGGGCCAGCCTGCGCGACAAGCTGGTCTGCGGGATACTGGACGGCGCCCACATGCTGGCGCCGCTGCCGCTGGCCATCACCCTGGGCCTGAGCGGCCCGAAGACGCCGATGGTGGTCGGGCTGTCGCTGAACCTGAACGGCAATGCGGTCACGGTCTCGCGCGCTTTGGCGGCGGAGATGGCGGCGGCGGATCCGGACGGCGCCGCGGCCGGGTCGGCCACGGCGGTCGCGGCCGTCGTCGCCGCAAGGCGCCGCGCGGGGGCCCCGCCCCCGGTCTTCGCCATCGTCTTCCCGGTGTCCAGCCACCACGACCAGCTGCGCTACTGGCTGGCGGCCGGCGGGGTCGACCCGCAGCGCGACGTGCGCATCGTCGTGGTGCCGCCGCCGCAGATGGTGGCGCATCTGTCGGCCGGGCGGGTCGACGGCTTCTGCGTCGGCGCCCCCTGGGGCGACGTTGCGGTCGACCAGGGTGTCGGCGTCACCGCCACCACCGGCTGGCAGATCTGGAACAACGCGCCGGAAAAGGTGTTCGCCGTCACCCGCACCTGGGCCGAGGCCCGGCCGGAGACCCATCATGCCGTGCTGCGCGCCCTGATCCGCGCCGCCGCCTGGCTGGACCGGCCGAAGCACCGGGCCGAGGCGGTGGCGATGCTGGCGGCACCGGAAGTGCTGAACGCCCCGGCGGCATCGATCGCCGCCAGCCTGGTCGGCCGGCCGGGCGATACACTGATCGACGGGTTGCCGGCCCAGGGTCCGGTCTATCACCGCCGCGCCGCCGGCCTGCCCTGGCGGTCGCACGCCGCCTGGTTCCTGGCGCAGCTGCGGCGCTGGGGCGAATTGCCCGACGGCGTCGACATCGCCGCCGCGGCGGCCGCGGTCTACCGGCCGGACCTGTACCGCGCCGCCGCCTGGGACCTCGGCTACCCGGCGCCCACGACCGACGCCAAGCAGGAGGGCGACCACGACACCGCCTGGGTGCTGGCCGACCCGGCCGGCGACATCGCGCTGGGCGCCGACCGCTTCTGCGACGGGCGGGCCTTCGACCCCGCCGACATCGACACCTATCTCGCCGGGCTCGGCGTCACCGCCGGCCCCGACGCAACCGCCGCGACGCAACGCGGCTGACCGAACCGAAGGGGGCTTCCATGACCACACGCAACCACACCACCACCCCGGGCTTCAGCCGCCGCCGCCTGCTGCAGGGCACCGCCCGGCTGGGCGGGGCCGCCGCGACCATCGCCGCGATCCGCGCTGCCTTTCCGTCCGGCGCCTTTGCCGAAGGGTCGGGGCTGGAGACGGCCAAGGTGGCGCTCGGCTTCATCGCCCTCACTGATTCCGCGCCCCTGATCATCGCCAAGGAAAAGGGCCTGTTCGACAAGGTCGGGCTGACCGAGGCCAGCGTCGCGAAGCAGGCCTCCTGGGCCACCACCCGCGACAACCTGGTGCTCGGCTCGGCCGGCGGCGGCATCGACGGCGCCCACATCCTGACGCCGATGCCCTACCTGCTGACGCTGGGCACCATCACCGCCGAGAACCGGCCGCTGCCGATGCAGATCCTGTGCCGGCTGAACACCAACGGCCAGGCGATCTCGGTGGCCAAGGAGCTGATGCCGGCCGGCGCCACGGTCGACGCCACGGGGCTGAAGGCCGCCTTCGCCGACATGAAGGCCAAGGGGCAGGAGGTGAAGTGCGCCGTCACCTTCCCCGGCGGCACCCACGACCTGTGGATGCGCTACTGGCTGGCCGCCGCCGGCATCGACCCGAACAAGGACGTCAGCACCATCGTGGTGCCGCCGCCGCAGATGGTCGCCAACATGAAGGTCGGCAACATGCAGGCCTTCTGCGTCGGCGAACCCTGGGGCGACCAGCTGGTGCACCAGGGCATCGGCTATTCCGCCTGCACCACCGGCGAGATCTGGAAGGACCACCCGGAGAAGAGCCTGGCGCTGCGGGCCGACTGGATCGACGCCCATCCGAAGGCGGTCGCGGCCCTGCTGCAGGCGGTGCTGGAGGCCCAGCGCTGGGCGGAGAAGCCGGAGAACAAGGAAGAAATGGCCCAGATCATCGGCCGGAGGGCATGGTTCAACGTGCCCCCGGCCGACATCCTGCCGCGCTCGCTGGGCACCATCGACTACGGCGACGGCCGCAAGGTCGAGAACAGCCCGCTGCTGATGAAATACTGGCAGGACTTCGCCTCCTACCCCTACCAGAGCCACGAGCTGTGGTTCCTGACCGAGGACCGGCGCTGGGGCTACATCGCCCCCGACACCGACCTCAAGGCCCTGATCGCCAAGGTCAACCGCGAGGACCTGTGGCGCGCAGCCGCCCAGGCGATCGGCGTGGCGCCGGCCGAGATCCCCACCAGTCCCTCGCGCGGCAAGGAGACCTTCTTCGACGGCAAGGTCTTCGATCCCGACGCGCCCGACGCCTACCTCGCCAGCCTCGCCATCAAGACCGTCGCCTGACGCCCCGACGACAGCCAGCCGGAGCCAGCCTCGTGCCTCAGTCCGCTCAGATCCTATCCGAAGCTCCTACCCCGACCGCCGCGTCGAAGCCGGCCGGACGGATCCTGTCCCTGCCGGTGGCGCGGCCGCCGCTCGGCCCCGTCCTGTCCCGCCTCGCCGTCGAGGCCGCCGCCCGGGTGATCCCGCCGCTGATCGTGCTGGCGCTGCTGCTGCTGGCCTGGCAGCTGCTGTGCTCCAGCCCGACCTCCAACCTGCCGTCGCCGCTGAAGGTGCTGGACGACACCTGGGACTTCATCATCGACCCGTTCTACGACAATGGCGGGGTCGACAAAGGCGCCTTCTGGCAGATCGCCACCAGCCTGCAGCGGGTCGCCATCGGCTTCGCCCTGGCCGCCGTGGCCGGGGTCGCGCTCGGCGTGCTGATCGGCCAGAGCGTCTGGGCGATGCGCGGCCTGGACCCAATCTTCCAGGTGCTGCGCACCATCCCGCCGCTGGCCTGGCTGCCGATCTCGCTGGCCGGCTTCCAGAAGGCCGAGCCCTCGGCGATCTTCGTGATCTTCATCACCTCGATCTGGCCGATCGTGATCAACACCGCGGTCGGGGTGCGCAACATCCCGCAGGACTACCGCAACGTCGCCAGGGTGCTGCGCCTGTCGGGCTGGGAGGTGTTCACCAAGATCACCCTGCCGGCCACCGTGCCCTACATCTTCACCGGCCTGCGCATCGGCATCGGCCTGTCCTGGCTTGCGATCATCGCGGCCGAGATGCTGATCGGCGGCATCGGCATCGGCTTCTTCATCTGGGACGCGTGGAACAGCTCGCGCATCAGCGACATCATCGTGGCGCTGGTCTATGTCGGGCTGGTCGGCTTCGTCCTCGACCGTCTCATCGGTTTCGCCGGCGCGCTGGTCGCCCGCGGCACCTCGGCCTGAGGGAGGACGCGATGGACAGCTATCTCTCGATCGAACGGATCGGCATGCGCTTCACCCGCGGCAGCGCGGTCAGCGAGGTGCTGGTCGATGTCGACCTCGGCATCGCCAAGGGCGAGTTCGTCTCGATCATCGGCCATTCCGGCTGCGGCAAGTCGACCCTGCTGAACATCGTCGGCGGCCTGATCCGGTCCACCACCGGCGAAGTGCTGCTGGACGGGCAGGTCGTCGACAGCCCCGGCCCGGACCGGGCGATCGTGTTCCAGAACCACTCGCTGCTGCCCTGGCTGACCGTCTACGGCAATGTCCGGATCGCGGTCGACAAGGTGTTCGGGCGAACCAAGAACGCGGCCGAGCGCCACGACTGGGTGATGCACAACCTCGCCCTGGTCCACATGGCCCACGCCAAGGACAAGCGGCCGGGCGAGATCTCCGGCGGCATGAAACAGCGCGTCGGCATCGCCCGGGCGCTGGCGATGCAGCCGAAGATTCTGCTGATGGACGAGCCGTTCGGCGCGCTCGACGCCCTGACCCGGGCGCATCTCCAGGATTCGGTGATGGAGATCCACGCCGCGCTCGGCAACACCGTGCTGATGATCACCCACGATGTCGACGAGGCGGTGCTGCTATCCGACCGCATCGTGATGATGACCAACGGCCCCGCCGCCACCATCGGCGAGGTGCTGGACATCCCGCTGGCCCGGCCGCGCCGCCGCCTGGCCCTGGCCGACGACCCGGCCTATGCCGCCAGCCGGGTCCAGGTGCTGCGCTTCCTGTACGAGCGCCAGCGCTTCACCACCGCCGCCGCCTGACCAGGAGACATCCGATGCCTGAAGGAAGCTGGGGGCCGCAGGAGCGGCTGGTCGTAATCGGCAACGGCATGGCCGGGATGCGGGCGGTGGAGGAGCTGCTGGCCCGCGCCCCCGACCGCTACGCCGTCACCGTGTTCGGCGCCGAGCCGCAGGTGAACTACAACCGCATCATGCTGTCGCCGGTCTTGGCCGGGGAGAAGCGGTTCGACGAGATCGTGATCAACGACCGCGCCTGGTACGACGCCAACGGCATCGACCTCCGCGCCGGCATGCGGGTGACGGCGATCGACCGCGAGGCGCGCGAGGTGGTGGGCGCCGACGGCAGCCGCTGCCGCTACGACCGGCTGCTGCTGGCCACCGGGTCCGACCCGATCGTCATTCCGGTGCCGGGCCACACCCTGCCCGGCGTCATCACCTTCCGCGACATCGCCGATGTCGAGGCGATGCTGGCGGCGGCGCGCGAGGGCCGCACCCGTGCCGTGGTGATCGGCGGCGGCCTGCTGGGCCTGGAGGCCGCGAACGGCCTGCGCGCCAACGGCATGGAGGTCACCGTGCTGCACCTGATGCCGGTGCTGATGGAGCGGCAGCTCGACGCCGCCGCGGCCTACCTGCTGAAGCGGGAGCTGGAGGGCCGCGGCATCACCGTGCTGACCGAGGCCGACACCGCCGCAATCGAGGGCGCCGACCGGGTCGAGGCGGTGCGGCTGAAGGACGGCCGGACGATCCCGGCCGACCTGGTGGTGATGGCGGTCGGCATCCGCCCGGCCACGGCGCTGGCCCGGGCCGCCGGGCTGGCGGTCGAGCGCGGCATCGTGGTCGACGACCGCATGGTCACCGCCGACCCCTGCATCCTCGCGGTCGGCGAATGCGTGCAGCACCAGGGCAAGACCTACGGTCTGGTCGCGCCGCTGTGGGACATGGCGCGGGTCTGCGCCGACCAGCTGGCCGGCACCGCCGACAGCACCTATCGCGGCACGGCGCTGTCGACCAAGCTGAAGGTCACCGGCATCGACATGTTCTCGGCCGGCGACTTCCAGGGCGGCGAGGGTTGCGAGGACATCGTCTTCCGCGACGCCGCCCGCGGCATCTACAAACGGCTGGTCCTGAAGGACGACCGCATCGCCGGCGCGGTGCTGTACGGCGACACCGCCGACGGCGCCTGGTTCTTCCAGCTGCTGCGCGAGGGCCAGGACATCGCCGCGATGCGCGACGGGCTGATCTTCGGCCGCGCGCTGGCCGCCGGGGGTGCGGCGCCGGACCCTAAGCAGGCCGTTGCCGCCCTGCCGCCCGAGGCGGAGATCTGCGGCTGCAACGGCGTCTGCAAGGGCACCATCGTCCAGGCCATCACCACGAAGGGGCTGGCCAGCCTCGACCAGGTGCGGGCCCACACCAAGGCCTCGTCCTCCTGCGGCTCCTGCACCGGGCTGGTCGATAGCCTGCTGGCGGTGACGCTGGGCGACAGCTATGCCGGCGGGCCGGCGGTCAAGGCGGTCTGCGGCTGCACCGATTACGGCCATGACGAGGTCCGGCGGCTGATCCTGGCGCGCGAGCTGCGCAGCATCCCCGCGGTGATGCAGGATCTGGGCTGGCGCACCCCGAATGGCTGCGCCAAATGCCGGCCGGCGCTGAACTATTACCTGATCTGCGCCTGGCCGGGCGAATACCGCGACGACCAGCAGTCGCGCTTCATCAATGAACGCGCCCACGCCAACATCCAGAAGGACGGCACCTATTCCGTGGTGCCGCGGATGTGGGGCGGCGTCACCAGCGCCAAGGAGCTGCGCGCCATCGCCGACGTGGTCGACCGCTACCAGATCCCGAGCGTGAAGGTGACCGGCGGCCAGCGCATCGACCTCCTGGGGGTGAAGAAGGAGCAGCTGCCGGAGGTGTGGCGCGACCTGAACGCCGCCGGCATGGTCTCCGGCCACGCCTACGGCAAGGCGTTGCGCACGGTGAAGACCTGCGTCGGGTCGGAATGGTGTCGCTTCGGCACCCAGGATTCGACCGCCATGGGCATCGCGCTGGAGCGGATGAGCTGGGGCAGCTGGACGCCGCACAAGTTCAAGATGGCGGTGTCCGGCTGCCCGCGGAACTGCGCCGAGGCGACGATCAAGGATTTCGGCGTGATCGCGGTCGACAGCGGCTGGGAGCTGCATGTCGGCGGCAATGGCGGCATCAAGCTGCGCGCCACCGACTTCCTGTGCAAGGTCGAGACCGAGGCCGAGGTGCTGGAGTATTGCGGCGCCTTCATGCAGCTGCACCGCGAGGAGTCGCACTATCTCGAGCGCACGGCGCCGTGGATCGAGCGGGTCGGCCTCGACCACGTCAAGCGCCGGGTGGTCGAGGACGCGGAGTCGCGCAAGCGCCTGCACGCCCGCTTCCTGCATTCGCAGCAATTCGCGCAGACCGACCCCTGGGCCGAACGCGCCGCCGGCGCCGAGGCCCACGAGTTCCGCTCCCTGGCCGAGGTGGGATGATGATGCCGCTGTGGATCGATGTCGGCACGCTCGACGACATTCCGCCGATGGGCGCCCGGGTGGTGAAGAGCCCGGAGGGCGATATCGCCCTGTTCCGCACCGCCGACGACCGGGTCTTCGCCCTCTACGACCGCTGCCCGCACAAGGGCGGGCCGCTGTCGCAGGGCATCGTGCATGGCGCCAGCGTCACCTGCCCGCTGCATGCCTGGGTGATCAGCCTGGAGACCGGCGCGGTCGAGGGGCCGGACGAGGGCTGCGTCCACCGCATCGCGGTCGAGCTGACCGGCGGCCGGGTGCTCCTCGGCCTGCCCGCACCCCGGCTGGTCGCGAATGGCTGAGGTGCGCACCACCTGCCCCTATTGCGGCGTCGGCTGCGGTGTCGCGGCGGCGACGGACGGGAGGGTGGCGGGCGACCCCATCCACCCGGCGAATTTCGGCCGGCTGTGTTCCAAGGGCGGGGCGCTGGGCGAGACACTGGGCCTGGACGGCCGGCTGCTCGACCCGATGATCGGCGGCCGGACCGCAAGCTGGGACGAGGCGCTGGACCACGTCGCCCGCGGCTTCGCCCACACCATCGAACGGCACGGGCCGGATGCGGTCGCGTTCTACGTGTCCGGCCAATTGCTGACCGAGGATTACTACGTCGCCAACAAGCTGATGAAAGGCTTCATCGGCTCCGGCAACATCGACACCAACTCCCGGCTGTGCATGGCCTCGTCGGTCGCCGGCCACCGCCGCGCCTTCGGCGAGGATGTGGTGCCGGGCTGCTACGAGGATTGGGAGCAGGCGGACCTCGCGATCTATGTCGGCTCCAATGCCGCCTGGTGCCACCCGATCCTGCACCGCCGCCTGCTGGCGGCGCGCGAGACCCGCGGCACCAGGATCGTGGTGATCGACCCGCGCCGCACCGCGACCTGCGACGAGGCCGACCTGCACCTGGCCATCGCCCCCGGCACCGATGTGCTGTTGTTCAATGGGCTGCTGGCCCATCTGGTGCGGACGGGCGCGCTCGATCGCGGCTGGATCGCCGCCCATGCCGCCGGCTTCGAGCAGGCGGCGATGGCCGCCGCCGACGACGCGCCCGACATCGCCGCCGTCGCTGCCGGCTGCCATCTGCCGGAGGAGGCGGTGCGGCGCTTCTACACTTGGTTCGCCGAGACCCAGGCGACGCTGACCATCTACTCCCAGGGCGTGAACCAGTCGACCCAGGGCACCGACAAGGTCAATGCCATCGTCAACTGCCACCTCGCCACCGGCCGGATCGGCCGGCCGGGCGCAGGTCCCTTCTCGGTCACCGGCCAGCCCAACGCCATGGGCGGGCGCGAGGTCGGCGGCCTGGCCAACCAGCTCGCGGCCCACATGGCGATCGAGGACCCGGCATCGCGCGACCGGGTGCGCCGCTTCTGGCAGGTGCCGCGCCTGACCGAAACCGCCGGCCTGAAGGCGGTGGAGCTGTTCGAGGCAGTGTCGGCCGGCCGGATCAAGGCGCTGTGGATCATGGCGACCAATCCGGCGGTCAGCGCCCCGGATGCCGATCGGCTGCGCCGTGGCCTGCGCGGCTGCGACCTGGTCGTCGTCTCCGACGTCACGGCGGAGACCGACACCGCCCGCCTGGCCGATGTGCTGCTGCCCGCCGCCGGCTGGGGCGAGAAGGACGGCACCGTGACCAATTCCGAGCGCCGGATCTCGCGCCAGCGCGCCTTCCGCCCCCTGCCCGGCCAGGCCCGGCCGGATTGGTGGATCGTCACGCAGGTCGCCCGCCGCATGGGCTTCGCCGACGCCTTCCCGTATGAGGACCCGGCGGCGATCTTCCGTGAACACGCCGCCCTGTCCGCCTTCGAGAACGGCGGCGAGCGGGTGTTCGACCTCGGCGCCCTCGCCGACATCGGCCCTGCCGGCTACGACGCGCTGGAACCGGTGCAGTGGCCCCTGCCCGCCGGCCGGCCGAGCGGGACTGCGCGGCTGTTCTCCGATGGCCGCTTCCCGACGCCGGACGGACGCGCCCGCTTCATCGCAGTGCGGCAGCGGGCACCCATCCACCGGCCCGACCGCGACCGGCCGATGCTGCTGAACACCGGCCGGCTGCGCGACCAGTGGCACACCATGACCCGCACCGGCGCGGTCCCGCGCCTGGCCGCCAACAGCCCGGAGCCGGCGGTCGAGCTGCATCCCGACGACGCAAGCCGGCACGGCTTGGCCGAAGGCGACCTGGCGCGGCTGGACAGCGCCTGGGGACGCGCCGTCGCCCGGGTCCGGCTCACGCCCGACCAGGCCCCGGGCCAGGCCTTCCTGGCGATGCATTGGAACGACCGCTTCACCGCCGACTGCGTCGCCGGCAAGCTGGCCAGCCCCGCCGTCGACCCCATCTCGGGCCAGCCGGAGCTGAAGCACATCCCGATCGCGCTGCGCCGGATCGCGCTGGGCTGGGAGGGGTTCCTGATCTCCCGCCGCCGCCAGCGCCCGACCGGCCTGGTGTACTGGACCCGCCGGGCCGCCGCCGGCTGCCAGATCTACACCCTGGGCGGCCCGGAACCGCCGGCCGACGGCATCATCCTGGGCCGGTCGCTGCTGGCGCCTGCCGGCGGCCGGGAGGTGATCGAGTTCGCCGACGCGAGGCGCGGCCTGTTCCGCCTCGCCACCCTCGATGCCGACGGGCTGGCCGAGTGCCTCTACGTCGCTCCGCCCGGCCGCCTGCCCGACCCGGAATGGCTGCTGGCCCGTTTCGCGGCTGATGCGCCTGACATCGACGAGGCCGACCGCCGCGCCCTGCTCAGCGGCCGCGCCCCGGCCGGGGTGGCGACCGAGGGCCGCATCGTCTGCGCCTGCCTCGGCGTCGGGCTCGACCGCATCCTGCGCGCGCTCAGCGAAGGCGGGGCCGTCGGGGTGAAGGATCTTGGCGCCCTGCTGGGTGCCGGGACCAATTGCGGGTCCTGCGTGCCGGAGCTGAAGGAGATCGTCGCCCATGCCGACCTTGCCGCCGCCGGCTGATGCCCTGCCCCATCTGCCGATCTTCCTGACCGTGCGCGGCCGGGTCTGCGTGCTGATCGGCGGCAGCGAGGCGGCGTTGCCGAAGCTCGAGCTGCTGCGCCGCGCCGGCGCCACGATCCGGCTGGTCGCCGTGCGCCCCGACCCCGACCTGCTTGCTGCCGCCGCCATCGCCGAGACCGAGCTGCCGCCGGGCCCGCTGACCATCGACCACCTGCGCGGCGCCTGCCTGGTGATCGATGCGTCCGGCGACGACAGGACCAACCGGCACTGCGTCGCGCTGGCGCGGCAGGCCGGCGTCCCGGTCAATGTCGTCGACCGGCCGGAGCTGTGCGACTTCATCCTGCCGGCGATCCTCGACCGGTCGCCGCTGGTGGTGGCGTTTTCGACCGGCGGCGCGGCACCCGCCGTGGCCGGGCTGATCCGGCAGGAGCTGGAGGCCCTGATCCCGCCCGGCCTCGGCCGCTTGGTCGCGCTGTCCGGCCGGCTGCGCCACGAGATCCGGCAGCGCATCGCCGATCCCGCCCGGCGCCTGGCCTTCTGGCGCCACCTCTACCGGCACGGCGCCCCGGACCGCGCCGCGGCGCTGGACCTGCTGGAGCGCATGGCCGAGGCCGCCCCGCCGCCGGGATCGCTGACCCGGATCGCGGTCGGCCCGGGCGGTGTGCAGGACCTGACGCTGCGGTCCCTCGCAGCGCTGCGGCGGGCCGACGTCCTGCTGCTCGACGGCGACATCGACGCCGAGGTGCTGGACCATGCCCGCCGCGACGCCGCCCGCCGGCCTGACGCCGGCACGGCGGCCGCGGCCGCCGCGCTGCGCGCCGATCTTGACCGCGGGCTGCAGGTGGTCCGGCTGGTAGCCAACGCCGCGGCGCGGACCATGCTGGCGGCGGAATAGCGCGACGGCCGCACCGTTGCCGCAATCGGGCGGCAGGAGACGGCATCCGGGCGACGCTCTTGCCGCATGGCGCCGCCCCGGTCCCCGTCCTAGCCTGTGCCCGCCGATGTCCCTGATCCGAATGCCGATGATGACCCGTACCCTGATCCTGATCGCGCTGCTGGCCGTGACCGGCGGCGCCCAGGCCGCGGCCGCCACACCGGAGTTCCACACCGCCGCCTGCAGCTTCACCGTGCCCGAGGGGCGGGCGGCGACCTGCGGCACGGTCATCCTGCCGGAGAACCGGGACCGGCCGAACGGCATGACCGTGACCCTGGCGATCGCCATCCTGTCCACCCCGGGCCAGTCCGGCGACGCGCCGCCGATCCTGTATCTCGAGGGCGGACCCGGCGGCGCCGCCGGCCTCGACCCTGACGGCATCGCCCGCTGGTGGGACCTGATCGCCCGCAACGACTGGCTGCAGAAGCGGCGGCTGGTGCTGTACGACCAGCGCGGCATGGGCCGTTCGGTGCCCAACCTCACCTGCCCGGAGATGGTCGAGGCCCAGATCCGCGCCAACAGTCCGGAGGGCGGCGACATCACCGGCACCGAGGCGGTGGCCGCGGCCGGCACCTGCCGCACCCGCTGGGAGGCGGAAGGGCGCGACCTGACCCACTACACCACGGTCGACAGCGCCCGCGACGTCGCCGATCTGCGCCTCGCCCTCGGCATCGACCGCTGGGTGCTGTTCGGATCGTCCTACGGCACCCGGCTGGCGCTCGAGACCGTGCGGCGCTTTCCCGACGGCATCGCGGCCATGATCCTGGACGGCGTCTACCCGCCCGGCACCAACCTGTTCACACCCTCCGAGGAGGACGACCCCGACGGCGACCGGTCGCTGCAGCGCGTCTTCGCCGCCTGCAACGCCGATCCGGCCTGTGCCGCCGCCTACCCCAACCTGGGCGACCGCTACCGGGTGCTGATGGAGAAGCTGGACGACGAGCCGCCGACCGTCACCGTCGACCGGCCGGATGGCGGGGGCGAGGCGGCGCTGATGTTCACCGGCGGCATGCTGGCCGAGGTGGTGTTCAACGACCTCTATTCCCGCGACGACGCGGCCACGCTGCCGGCGCTGATCGCCGGCATCGATGCCGATCGCGACGAGGCCTATGAGGACGCCGCGCGGCAATGGCTGGCCAGCCAGCTGGACCCGACCATCGCCAACGGCGCCTACGACCTCGCCGAATGCCTGGCGCCCGATGCCGGCGATGCCCGCACCGCCGTTGGCTCGACCTGCCCGGCCTGGCCCGCCGGCCCGGCCGACGATCTCGGCGCCCAGCCAGTCGACAGCGCCATCCCGGCGCTGATCCTGGTCGGCGGCATGGACCCGGTGACGCCGGTGATGTGGGCACGCGCCGCCGCCTCGCATCTGCCGAACGGATTCCTGGTCGAGCGCCCGGACGAGGGCCACGGGCTGATCGGCAGCGACCCCTGCGCCGAGACCCTGGCCGGCCGCTTCCTCGACGCGCCGGACCAACAGCCGGTCGATGCCTGCCAGGCCCAGCCCGACCCGCTGCGTTTCGTCGTCAACGGCTGAGGCTCAGCCGATCACCCGGCAGGAATCGCGCACCACCAGCTGGGGCGCGAACCGGGCCCGCACCGGTTCGGCGGGCGATGTGCCGTCGAGCCGGGCCAGCAGGCATTCCACCGCCTTGAGCCCGATCTCCTTGACCGGCTGGACCACGGTGGTCAGCCGCGGCGAGAAGGCGGTGCTCCATTCGAAATCGTCGATGCCGGCGACCGAGACGTCCTTCGGGCAGCGGAAGCCCTGGTCGGCGATGGCCCGCATCACCCCGATCGTCGTCAGGTTGCTGGTCGAGAAGACCGCGGTCGGCCGCGGCCGGCGATGCAGCAGCGCCGCCGTCGCGTCGTAGGCCGCGTCGATCCGGAAGTCGCCGCAGGCGACGAGGTCCTCGCGGAAGCCGACGCCGTTCTCCGCCAGCGCCTGGCGGTAGCCCTCGAAGCGCTCGGTCGAGATCGAGATCCCCGGGCGGCCGGTGACGATGCCGATGCGGCGGTGCCCGCTGCGGATCAGGTACTCGACCGCCATGCGGCTGGCGGCGCGGTTGTCGAGCGTGACCGAATCGAAATCGAGCCCCTGCAGGGTGCGGTCGACCAGCACTGCCGGCATGGTGACGATGCGCCGGATCGCCTCGGCATTGCCGGGTTCGACCCCGCTGAGCACCAGGATCAGGCCGGCGGCGCGCTGGGTCCGCATCAGCTGCAGGTGCCGCAGCTCCTTCTCCGGATCATCCGCCGTGGCGCACAGCACCAGCATGTAGCCGGCGGCGTCGCACGCCACCTCGATCGCCGCCGCCAGCGCCGCGAACAACGGGTTGGTGATGTCGGGGATAACCAGGCCGATGGTGCGGGTGCGGCCCGTCTTGAGGCTGCGGGCCACCCCGTCGGGGGCGTAGCCCAGCTCCTCGATCGCCGCCGTCACCCGCTGCCGCAGCGTGGCGCTGACCGGGGCCGTCCGGTTGACCACGGCCGAGACCGAACCGATCGAGACGCCGGCCCGGTTCGCCACATCGCGGAGTGTCGCCATTGTGCCCGAGCGAAGTTGCCAAGCTGGAAATCGGATGATAGCCTATCTGAAACGTTTCAAACAAGAAGTGTCGGCCGAATTCAGCGTGCATGGATCGACCGATTCACAGCGATATCGCCAATTCCGCCGGATCGGCTGAAAGGTTTCGACCTTGCCGACCAAGGCTGACGCAGCATCGCGTCGCGATAAGGGGAGGACCGTCATGACCACCCGTGGTTCCCGCAGCGAGAGCCTTGCGCCTCTGACCCGCCGCCGGCTGCTGGCGGCGAGCGGCAGCCTGATGGCGATGCCGTACATCTCCCGGGCGCAGGCCCAGGACGCGCCGCTGAAGTTCTGGCAGTTCTACGCCCCCGGCGGCGCCGTGCCCGGTCAGGTCCAGTGGTTCCAAGACACGGTCAAGGGCTGGAACGACAGCCAGGACGTCAAGGTCGAACTCGAATACATCCCGACCTCGCAATACATCAACGGCACCAAGCTGCAGACCGCCTTCGCCGCCGGCGAAGGGCCGGACGTCTTCCTGATCAGCCCGGGCGACTTCCTGCGCTACTACAATGGCGGGGCGCTGCTGGACCTCGCGCCCTATGTCGCGGCGGAGGCGCGCGCCGACTACTACGACAACGCCATCGCCACCCGGCTGGTCGGCCAGGGCCTGTACGGCCTGCCGATGGAGGTCGAGCCGATGGCGATCTACTACAGCGTCAAGGCCTTCAAGGAGGCCGGGATCGGCGAGGCCGACATCCCGAAGACCTGGGACCAGCTGCTCGAGGTGGCGAAGAAGCTGACCACCGACCAGCGCTTCGGCATCCTGTTCGAGACCAACCCCGGCTACTACCAGAACTTCACCTGGTACCCGTTCCTGTGGCAGGGCGGCGGCGAGATCGTCGGCCCTGACGGCAAGAGCGGCTTCAACTCCGACGCCGCCAAGGCCGCGCTGAAGCTGTGGCAGGACGCGGTCAAGCAGGGCGTCGCCCCGCGCAAGCCGCTGGGCTACGGCGCCAACGACATCGCCGCCAATCTCGGCTCCGGCTTCTGCGCCATGCAGAATGTCGGGATCTGGGGCATCAGCGCCCTGCGCAACGCCGACCCGAATTTCGAATATGGCGTGTTCAAGCTGCCGACCCCGCCCGGCGGCACCGACCGGACTGTGGCCGGCGGCTGGGCCTTCGTCGCCAATGCCAATGGCCGCAACCCGGAGGCGGCGGGCCGGTTCTGCGCCTGGGCGCTGGGGTCGATGGACTCAGGATCGGTGCAGCGCGTCGCCGGTTGGTGCACCAAGGCCAAGAGCGACATGCCGCCGCGCAAATCCGCCTTCGCCCTGCCCGCCTCCACCGCGGCCTATGGCGCCGGCGCCATGAAGACCTTCGCCGAGCAGGTGTTCCCCGGCGCCCGGGGCGAACCGCGGGTGCCGCCACAGGTCTACAAGGCGATCTCGGACGCTATCCAGGCCTGCCAGCTCAACGGCGAGGATCCCGGCAAGCGGGCGGAGATGGCGGCGCAGCAGATCGACACCTTCCTCGCCGGCTACACCGGCGCGCCGATCGTATGAGCATGACCTCCGGCACGGCGATCCAGGACGGAACAGCGGCGCCCAGGCCGCGCCGCCGGCTGTCGGCCCGGCACCGGGAATGGATCGCCGGCTACCTCTTCATCCTGCCCGACGCGCTGGGCCTGCTGCTGTTCGTCGGCGCGCCGATGCTGCTGTCGCTCAGCCTCGGCTTCTTCGAGGTCAGCGGCTTCGGCGGCTACCGCTTCGTCGGCCTGGCCAACTACCGCCGCATGGCCGCCGACCCGCTGTTCCTCGAGAGCCTCCGCATCACCCTGGCCTATGTCGCGATGCTGGTGCCGGGCCTCTACGTCTCCGGCCTGGGCCTGGCCCTGCTGGTGCACCGCCGAACGCGCTTCGCCGGCCTGTTCCGCACCCTGTTCTTCATGCCGCACATGGTCAGCCTGGTGGTGGTCGGGCTGATCTGGCAGGTGCTGCTGATCGACAAGATCGGCGTGGTCAGCCGCCTGTCCGCCGCCCTCGGCCTCGGCGGTCTGTCCTGGCTGGGCGACCCCGACCTGGCGCTGTTCGCCATCGTCGGGATCAGCGTGTGGTTCCTGATGGGCTACTACATGCTGATCTTCCTGTCCGGGCTGCAGGACATCCCGCGCGAGTACCACGACGCGGCGCGGATCGACGGCGCCGGCCCGGTCGCGGCCTTCCGCTACATCACGCTGCCGCTGCTGCGGCCGACCAGCTTCTTCGTGCTGCTGGTGTCGACCGTCACCGCGGTCGCCGGCATGCAGACCTTCGACCTGATCTATGTCATGACCAAGGGCGGCCCGGCCAATTCCACCGCGCTGGCGATCTACTACATCTACGAACAGGCCTTCCAGTTCGGCGAGTACGGCTACGCCGCGGCGATGGCGTCGGTGCTGGTCGTCATCCTGCTGGCGCTCACTGGCCTGCTGTTCCTGCTGACCCGCGGCGGGCGCTTCAATTATGACTGACGCCCGCTCCGTCCGCCCGATGGGCGCGATCCTGTTCCTGTGCTCCGCCATGCTGGCGCTGATGGCCATCGTGCCACTGCTGTGGATGGTCTCGATCGCCTTCAAGGGACCGGACGAGGTGTTCAGCACCGCGCTGGTGCCCGCGCGGCCGACGCTGGAGAACTTCCTCTACGTCTTCACCGAGGTCGACTTCTTCCGCTTCCTGCTGAACACGCTGGCCGTCGCCGGCACGGTGACGCTGGTGGCCCTGCTGTTCCACTCCATGGCCGGCTACGCCTTGGCCCGGCTGCGCTTCCCCGGGCGCGAGGTGATCTTCCTCGGGATGTTCTCGACCTTCCTGATCTCGCTGCCGGTGATCATCGTGCCGCTGTTCATCCTGGTGCGGCAGCTGGGCCTGGTGAACAGCTATGCCGGGCTGATCATCCCGGCGATCTTCAACGCCTTCGGCATATTCCTGCTGCGCCAGTTCTACCTGAACGTGCCGCGCGAGCTGGAAGAGGCCGCCTTCATCGACGGCGCCGGCCACTGGCGGGTCTATTGGAGCATCGTGCTGCCGCTCTCGCGTCCGATCCTGTCGGCCCTGGCGATCTTCTTCTTCCTGGCCAATTGGAACGCCTTCCTGTGGCCGCTGACCATCACCAGCGACCCCAGATTGTGGGTGGTTCAGGTCGCGGTCGCCGGCTTCCAGGCCCAGTACTCCGCCTCCTGGAACTACATCATGGCGGCCTCCACCATCGTGGCGCTGCCGACCCTGCTGCTGTTCGCCGTGTTCCAGCGCCAGATCGTCGAATCCATCAAGACCGGCGGGCTGAAATAGCCGCCGCTGCGGAAGGAATGACCATGCAGAGCAATGCCGGGCTGTCACCCCTGCGCGGCCTCGCCAAGCTGCGCGACGCCAGGACCAGGCGCTTCTCCAGCTACGACCGCACCGGCGGCAACGACGATCGGCTGCATGTCGCGCCGGGCGAGACGGTGACGATCGCGGAGACGGCGGGGGCCGGTATCGTCACCCACATCTGGGTCACCATCAACTGCGCCAGCCGCCACGCGCTGCGCAAGATCGTGCTGCGGGCCTGGTGGGACGGCGAGGCCGAGCCCAGCATCGAATGCCCGATCGGCGATTTCTTCGGCATGGGCCACGGCCAGACCCGCAACTTCGCCAGCCTGCCGCTGCAGGCCAGCCCGCAGGATGGCCGCGCCCTGAACTGCTACTTCCCGATGCCCTTCGCCGCCGGCATGCGCTTCGCCGTGACCAACGAGGCCGAGCACGAGTTGCTGTTCTACTACTACATCGACCTCGAGCTGCACGACGCGCTGGAGGACGGGCTGGGCCGCTTCCACGCCCAGTGGCGCCGCGCCGCGCCGCAGCCCTTCAACGAGGGCGGCCTGACCAATGAGGAGGTGCTGTTCGGCGGCACCAACACCGACGGCGCGAAGAACCACACCATCCTCGACGCCGCCGGCCACGGCCACTATGTCGGCTGCCTGCTGAGCGTCTATTCGCTGCGCCGGTCGCGGGAGTGGGACTGGTACGGCGAGGGCGACGACATGATCTTCGTCGACGGCGAGCCGGGCCTGACCGTGCCCGATGCCGGCCGCAAGCGTCAGATCGCGGCGGAGCCGGACCAGCCCGTCATCGCCGACCGGCCGGAGAGCAGCCCGGGCGCCAACGACGCCTGGCCGCCGACCCTGCACGGCACCGGCACCGAGGACTACTTCAACACCGCCTGGTGCCCGAACCAGGAATATTCCGCGCCCTATCACGGCATCATCGCCGGCGGCGGCCCCAACTGGCAGGAGCCGGTGACGCTGTACCGCTTCCACATCGAGGATCCGGTGGTGTTCAAGCGGTCGATCCGGGTCACGATCGAGCGCGGCCACGCCAACCGGCGCGACGACGAGGTGTCGAGCACCGCCTTCTGGTACCAGGCCGAGCCGCACCGGCCCTTCCCGCCCCTGCCGGTCGCGGCCGACCGCCTGCCGAGCTTCCGCGCGCCCTTCGAGGAGCGCGGCTGAGGCTGCGCCCTCGGAGGAGTCCGGCTGAGGATGCCGGGGCCGTCGGGCGAGGACTCGACCGGCGAGACAGCAGCCCCATCCCTTTGCCGTCATTCCCGCGAAAGCAGGAATCTCTTTCCGGTCAAAGCGTTGCGAGATCCCCGCTTTCGCGGGGCTGATGATTTAGAGGATTCTGAAGAGCCTCGCCACGCGAGAGATGCCACGCACCAGGCCTGCCCTCCGTCCATCAATTTTTGCCGGCATTCATGCTATTTGAGATTGCGAGTCATTATTATTTTCGCTATTGAGCAGCCGAACATTTGAGACCGGGTGCGACGGTTGCCGAGGCGCAGCGTCAGCATCCGCGGATACCAGACCGGAGAAGGGGCGGGGTGGCATGAGTGCTGGACACGGCACGCGTGAGCGCGTGCGGATGCTGTTGACGACGACATTCCTGGTGGCGGTCGGTGGGTCGGCCGTGCCGCAGGCAGAAGCCCAGGAGGCGCCGGCCGCCAGCGACGGCATGGTGCTGGCCCCGATCGTCGTCACCGGCCAGGGCGAGACCGCCACCGGCCCGGTCCAGGGCTTCGTCGCCAAGCGCAGCGCCAGCGCCACCAAGACGGACACGCCGCTGATCGAGACCCCGCAGTCGATCTCGATCGTCACCAAGGACCAGATCGAGGCCACCGACGCCGAGACCCTGTCCCAGGCGCTGGCCTACACGCCCGGCATCACCTTCCAGTCCGGCGCCTACAGCCGGCTGAATGACGACTTCATGATTCGCGGCTTCAACGTGGCCGCCGGCGGATCCGGCATGCTGCGCGACGGCCTGCGGTTGCAGTCGAACGTCTATGACGGCAACCAGGAGCCCTATGGCCTGGAACGCGTGGATGTGCTGCGCGGCCCCTCCTCCGTCCTCTACGGCCAGCTCAGCCCGGGCGGCGTGGTCAACGCCATCAGCAAGCAGCCGACCGACGTGCCGTTCCATGAGCTGAACGCCGAATACGGCACCTACGGCCGCACCCAGTTCTCGGGCGACACCGGCGGCCCGATCGACGACAACGGCATGCTGTCCTACCGGCTGACCGGGCTGTGGCGTGATTCGGGGAATTCGGTCGATCACGTCCCGGACGACAAGTTCTACATCGCCCCGGCGTTCACGTTCCGGCCGTCGGACGCGACCACGATCACCTTCCTGAGCGACTATCAGGAGATCTACACCCGCTTCGCCCCGCCGATGCCCTATAATGATCTGCGCAACGACCGGGTTCCGCGCGATCTGTTCATCGGCCAGCAGGGCTACGACAAGTATTATAGCGAAAGCTACACGCTCGGTTACCAGTTCGAGCACAAATTCAACGACAGCCTGATTCTTCGCAACTCTCTGCGCTACTTCCATGCCGACGTGGCGTGGGACTATCTGAGCTACGGAAAGCTTCGGGACGACAATTCCCTGATCCGGGGCGTGGTCAATCGCAACGAGGTGTCGAACGGGTTCACCACCGACACCTCGCTGGAAGCCAAGGTCGAGACCGGGCCGGTCCAGCACACGCTCCTGGCCGGCATCGACACCTATGGCGTCAGCTACGACACCGATCGTCTCGGCGGTTCGGTCGCCCCGCTCGGCGACATCTACGACCCGGTCTATGACGCGCACGTCAACGTCAACACCAACAATACCGGTTTCAAGAACTCCGGGTCGCAGGTCGGCGTCTATGTCCAGGATCAGATGAAGATCTATGACAAGCTGATCCTGGTGCTGGGCGGCCGCTACGACTGGGCCGATTCCTACAACACCAGCTATCGC
The DNA here is from genome assembly GCF_052115705.1 of Inquilinus sp. 2KB_23. Classification (NCBI taxonomy): domain Bacteria; kingdom Pseudomonadati; phylum Pseudomonadota; class Alphaproteobacteria; order Rhodospirillales; family Rhodospirillaceae; genus Inquilinus; species Inquilinus sp. 2KB_23. The sequence goes on from NZ_JBFRHF010000012.1 coordinate 193,989, forward strand.
AATCAGGCGACGCTCGACTTCCTGGGCATCGACCGGAAGCAGAGCCGCTCGGACAGCGCCTTCACCGGCCGCGTCGGGCTGCTCTACCTGTTCGACAACGGCTTTGCGCCCTATGCCAGCTTCAGCCAGTCCTTCCAGCCGACGGCGCTGAATGCCGGCGTCAGCCAGGATGGGAAGCAGTTCGAGCCGACCAAGGCCGACCAGTACGAGGTCGGCCTGCGCTACCAGCCGGCCGGCGAGAACTTGACGCTCAGCGGCGCCCTGTTCCGGATCAACCAGAACCACGTCCTGACCGCCGACCCGAGCGACCCGACCGGAACCTATTCGATCCAGACCGGCGAAGTGCGCTCGCAAGGCATCGAGCTGGAGGCGAGAGCCAGCATCGGCGCTCTCAACCTCGTCGCCGCCTACTCCTACACCGACGCTCGCAACGAGAAGGGCGACCTGGAGGGCGAGCGTCTCGCCCTGGTGCCGTACCACAACGTCGCCGTGTGGGCCGATTACAAGCTGGACGATCTCGGCATCAAGGGCCTGACGGTCGGCGCCGGGCTGCAGTATCTGAGCTCGACCAACCTTCCGGGGTTCGATGCCAACGACGAGAAGATAGACAAGGATGTGCCCGGCCACCTGGTGGCCGACGCCATGATCGCCTACGACTTCGGCGCGATCGACGAGCGCCTGACCGGCACCACGCTGCAGGTCAATGCCAAGAACCTGTTCGACAACGAATACATGACCTGCGTCGACATCACCGGCTGCCGCTATGGCGAACCCTTCACGCTGTCGGCCAAGCTGGGCTACCGCTGGTGATCCCCTGATGCTGGGCCGGCGCGCGTTCCTGGGCGGGTTCGGGCTGGCGCTTGCCGGCCCGGCCCGCGCGCGCGCGCAGGGTTCCGGCGTCACCGGTCCGGCCGCGCGCCGGGTCGCGTGCCTCGACCTGCTGCTGACCGAGACGCTGCTGACGCTCGGCGTCACGCCCGCCGCGGTCGGCAACATCCCGCTCTATCAGCGGCTGGTGGCCGAGCCGGCACTGCCGGACGGCGTGCCGGATCTGGGGCCGCTGCAGGAACCCAATCTCGAACTGCTGCAGCAGCTGCGGCCGGACCTGATCCTGGCCCCGTCCTGGGCCGAGGTCGGTTCGAATGACATCGAACGCATCGCCCCGGTGGCCTGGCTGCCGACTTTCTCCACCCAGAAGCCGGCGCTGGAGCACGCCCGATCCCTGCTGGCCCAGGTGGCGGCGATGACGGGGCGCGACGCCGAAGCGCAGGCTTGGTCCGCTCGCGCCGACGCCGCCCTGGCCGAGGCCCGGCAGGCCCTGGCGCCCTTCGCCGACCGGCCGGTCTATGTCGTCCGCTTCATGGAGGACGGCCGCCACGCCGCGATCTTCGGCGGCAACGGCATGATCGGCGACGTGCTGGCCCGGCTGGGCCTGACCAATGCCTGGACCGGGCGGACCAATGTCTGGGGCACCACCTCGATCGGCATCGAGCAGCTGGCCGGGAACCCCGAGGCCCGGCTGATCCATTTCAACCGCGGCGCCGAGACCGACCGCGCCCTGCGGCAACTGGCCGGCAGCCCGCTGTGGCAGGCGCTGCCCGCGGTGCGCCAGGGGCGGGTGATCGAGACCCCGGTGGTCTATCCCAATGGCGGCCTGTCCTCGGCCGCGCGCTTCGCCGGGCAGCTGGCCCGGGCCGTGCCGGCGCATGAGGCCGCCCGTGGCTGACGCGGCGCTGTCCCGGTCGGCCGCGCCGCAGCGCCCGGCCCTGCTGGCGGGGCTGGTGCTGGCCGCCGCCCTCGCCCTGTTCCTGCACCATCTGGCCGCGCTGCTGCCCTCCGGCCAATGGTGGCAGGCCCTGACCGCCCCGGCCGACACCGACATGCCGCAGATGCTGGCGCATTACAGCCTGCTGCCGCGGCTGGCCGTCGGCCTGCTGGCCGGGGCCGCGCTGGGCCTGGCCGGCGTGCTGTTCCAGCAGGTGCTGCGCAACCCGCTGGCCGAACCCGGGACGCTGGGCGTCTTCGCCGGGTCGAAGCTGGCGCTGATCGTCGCCACCCTGTCGGCGCCGGCGCTGCTGGACGTCGGGCAGGAGGTCGTCGCCTTCGCCGGCGGAGCCGCCGCCGTGGCGCTGGTCCTGGTGCTGAGCTGGCGGCACAGGCTGGCGCCGATCGTGGTGATCCTGGCCGGGCTGGTCGTCACCCTGTACCTCGAATCCGGCAGCAAGCTGCTGGTGCTGTTCAACCACCAGGCCCTGACCGATGTGTTCGTGACCCAGGGCGGGTCGCTGAACCAGAACAACTGGGGCGTGGCGCTGACCCTGGCGCCATGGCTGGCGCTGGCGGTGCTGGCCAGCCTGCTGCTGCTGCGGCCGCTGACGCTGCTGGACCTCGACGAGGAGGGCGCGCGCAGCGTCGGCGTCTCCCTGGCCACCGCCCGGCTGCTGGGGATCGCCGTGGCCGTGCTGCTGAGCGCGGTCACCGCCGCCACCGCCGGCCCGATCGGCTTCATCGGCCTGGGCGGCCCGGTGATCGCCCGCATCCTAGGCGCCCGGCGCCTGCACGACCGCCTGCTGTGGGGGCCGCTGCTGTCGGCCGGGCTGCTGGCCCTGACCGACCAGGCGGTGCAGCTGGTCGACGCGGCGGGCGCCATCCCGACCGGCGCCGTCACCGCCATCCTCGGCGCCCCGATCCTGCTGTGGCTGCTGCGCCGGCTGCGCCCGGCCGGCGAGGCGGTGCGGGAGCGGCCGGCCCTGTTCACCAGCCGGCAGGACCGCCCCTGGCTGTGGATCGCCGGAACCCTGCTGCTGCTCGGCCTGGTGGCCTGGGCCGCCCTGGCCTTCGGCCGCGCGCCGGACGGCTGGCACTGGAGCATGGGCGGCGAGCTGGAGGCCCTGCTGCCCTGGCGGGCGCCGCGCGTCGCAGCGGCAGTCGGCGCGGGCTTCATGCTGGCCATGGCCGGCGTGCTGCTGCAGCGCCTGACCGGCAACGCCCTGGCCAGCCCCGAGCTGCTCGGCACCTCGTCCGGCGCGACGCTGGCCCTGATTGTCGCGGCCATGGTGGTGCCGGGCCTCGACCGGCCGATGCTGATCCTGGTCGCCGGCGCCGGCGCCCTGCTGGCCCTGGTCGCCATCCTGTCCTTCGGCCGGCGTTCGGCCCTGTCGTCGGAGCACATGCTGCTGGCCGGCATGGCGCTGACCACCGTCGCGTGGTCGTTCATGGCCGTGCTGCTGTTCAGCGGCGACCCGCGCACCGCCATCCTGCTCGGCTGGTTGTCGGGGTCGACCTACGGGATCTCGGGCGGGGATGCCGCGATCACCTGCGGCCTGGCCGCCGCTGCGGCGCTGATGGTGCCGCTGGCCGCGCGCTGGCTGGCGATCCTGCCGCTCGGCGCCTCGACCAGCGTCGCGCTGGGGCTGGCGCTGACCCGCAGCCGGCTGGTCGTGCTGCTGCTGACCGCCGCGCTGACCGCCGGCGCCACGCTGACCGTCGGCCCCTTGAGCTTCGTCGGCCTGATGGCGCCGCACATCGTCCGCATGCTGGGCGTGCAGCGGCCGCTGCCGCAGATCTACGCCGCCGGGCTGCTCGGCGCCGTGCTGATGGTGCTGGCCGACTGGCTGGGCCGCAGCGTCGCCTTCCCCTGGCAAGTGCCAGCCGGCCTGGTCGCGACCGTGATCGGCGGCAGCTATTTCATCTGGCTGATGCAGCGGCGATGAGCAGGCCATCCCTCCAGCCGGGACGCGGCGCATGATCCCCGCTTTGGCCCCGATCTTCGCCGGCGAGCTCGCCCCCTTCGCCGACCGGCTGGTGCTGGCAGACGACCCGCGCGAGGCGATGCCGGGTGCGGATTTGCTCGACCCCGGCGTGCTCGACGGCATCCTGGCGCGCTTCGCCACCCGCTATGCGGCGCCGGAGCCGCGGGCGGTGGCCTCGCTGTGGGCCAAGTGGCACTTCTGGTCGCTGCTGACGCCGGTGGTGGCCGCCAGCCTGGTGCTGGACCACGGCCTGCCGACCGGCCTGGACGAGGTCGGCATCATCCAGGAGCCGGATGGCCGCACCGTCGGCTTCCGGCTGCGCCATGGCGGGCAGCCGATCGATCCTGCCGATCCGTTCGAACGCTTCGGCGCGGTGATCGATGGCCACGTCGCGCCGCTGATCCAGGCGCTGGCCGGGCGCAGCGGCATCGCGCCCAAGGTGCTGTGGAGCAATGTCGGCAACATGCTCGAAAGCCTGCTGCGCGACATCGAGGCGGCCGGCGTGCCCTGCTCCGCCCATGGCGACGCGCTGCTGGCCAGCCGCGACTGGCCGGGGCGCCCGGCCAACCCGCTGTTCCAGCCCGTCCGCTATGTCGAGAGCGGCGGCCAGACCCGGCGGCGGCGGCGCGTCTGCTGCCTGCGCTACCTGATTCCGGAGCTGGACCTCTGTTCGACCTGTCCGCTCGTCAAAGCGAGGCCCGCATGAACCACACAGCCCCCCGAGTCGAGGCGACCGAGGTGCCCCGGACGCGCCCAGAGGCTTCGCCGCCGATGTTCGAGCTGTCGCAGATCGCCTTCGCCGTGGCCGACCGCCAGTTGCTGCAGCCGCTGGACCTGACCCTGGCGCCGCGCCGCGTCACCGGGCTGATCGGCCACAACGGCTCGGGCAAGTCGACCCTGCTCAAGATCCTGGCGCGGCAGCAGCCGCCGACCGCAGGCACCGTCCACTTCGAAGGCCAGGCGCTGCGCGACTGGGGCGACCGCGCCTTCGCCCGCAAGGTGGCCTACCTGCCGCAGCAGACCCCGCCGGCCTCCGGCCTGCTGGTGAAGGAGCTGGTGGCGCTGGGCCGCTATCCCTGGCACGGGGCGCTGGGCCGCTTCGGCGCCGCCGACCGGGCCAAGGTGGCCGAGGCGATCGAGCTGACCGACATCGCCCCCTTCGCCGACCGGCTGGTCGACACCCTGTCGGGCGGCGAGCGCCAGCGCGTCTGGCTGGCCATGCTGGTGGCCCAGGACGCGGAATGCCTGCTGCTGGACGAGCCGATCTCGGCCCTCGACGTGGCTCATCAGATCGAGGTGCTGTCGCTGGTCCACCGGCTGAGCCAGAGCAAGGGGCTCGGCGTCGTGGTGGTGCTGCACGACATCAATATGGCGGCGCGGTTCTGCGACGACATCATCGCGCTGCATTCCGGCCGGCTGATCGCCCGCGGCGCACCGGAGGCGATCATGCAGCCGGACCAGCTGCAGGCGATCTACGGCATCCCGATGGGCATCCTGGCCAACCCCGCCGGCGGCCCGCCGATCAGCTACGTCCAATAAAGCAGACCGTCTGAGCGACGGGAGGGGCAGCCCCCTCCCGCTTCGCCCCTCTACTGGGCCGCGACCGCGACGGCGGCGCTGTCGGCCTGGCGCATCGCGTCCCTGACACCGGCCTGGAAGCCGGCGTCGTGGATGATGTCGAGATGCTTGGCGCCCGGCACCAGGGCCAGCTCCGCCACCGGCGCCAGCGCGCTCCAGTCGCGCAGCTGCTCCGGCCGGCCCAGCGAATCCTCCGCCTGCCAGACATGGACCGGCAGCCCGAGCGGCCGGTACCGGTAGCGCGCCGCGCGCAGCCGCTTGTCCAGCGTCGCCCACAGCTCGAACTCGCGCGACAGCAGGTCGGGCCCGTCGACCGGCAGCGCGTCGCCATGGGCCAGGACATAGTCGTCCAGCGCCGCGCGCTCGGCCTCGTCCATCAGCGCGAACAACGGGCGCCACTGCGCCGCCATCTGCGACCGGCCCAGCCACTGCTCCAGCAGGGCCGCGGCCCGCTCGCGCTCCTCCGGCGTCCGATCGCGCTCGGCGCGGAAATCGACGGATTCGAAGACGTCGACCATGCCGAGGAAATCGATCCGCACCCGCCCCGCCAGGCGATGCGCGGTCTCGAAGGCGAGGTCGCCGCCGGAGGACCAGCCGAGCAGGGCGCAGCGCCCGCCGGTGGCGGTGCGCTCGATATGGGCCGCGAACTCCTCGGCCAGCGCCGCCATGTCGTAGCCGCGCCAGCGCTGCGCGGTGTAGACGTGGCTGACGAAGCCGGTCACCGGCCGGTCGCCGCCCAGCGCCGCGACCATCGAGGCGAATTCGGTCGAGTTCACGATCAGCCCGGGGATGCAGTACAGCGGCACCCCGGCACCGTCGCGCTGGAGATGGACCACATCCGGCCCGGTCGGCTCGGCCGGCGCGATCCGCGCCGCCAAGGCGGCCAGGCTGCCCGCGTTCAGGATGTCGGCCAGGGACAGGGCCTTGCCCCCGGGCAGCCCCTGCTTGCGGATCCGCGCCAGCAGTTTGAGGCTGAGGATCGAATCCCCGCCCAGGGCGAAGAAATTGTCGTCGCGGCCGATCGCATCGGTGCCCAGCAGGGCGGCCCAGATCGCGGCCAGCGCCACCTCGGTGTCGCCCCGCGGCGGATCGCCGGCGGCCTTCGCCACCACCGGCGCCGGCAACGCCCGGCGGTCGAGCTTGCCGTTGGCGGTGACGGGCAGGGCATCCAGCCGCATGAAAGCGGCCGGCACCATGTAGTCGGGCAGCAGGGCGCCCAGCCGGGCCTTGACCGCGTCCAGGTCGAAGCCGGCCGGCGCCGCGACATAGGCCACCAGCTGCAGCCGTCCGTCCTCGGCGGCCAGGGCGACCACCGCCGCGTCGGCGATGCCGTCGAGGCCGCGCAGCGCCGTCGCCACCTCGCCCGGCTCGACCCGGTAGCCGCGGATCTTCACCTGGTCGTCGACCCGGCCGAGGAATTCGAGGCTGCCGTCGCGCAGGCGCCGGACCCGGTCGCCGGTGCGGTACAGCCGGGCGCCGGGCGCGCCGAAGGGATCGGGCACGAAGCGCTCCGCCGTCTGCGCCGCGCGGCCGAGATAGCCACGGGCCACGCCGGGACCGCCGAGATACAGCTCGCCCGCAGCACCCGCCGGCACCGGATTGAGATAGTCATCCAGCACATGGGCCGAGGCGTCCGGCAGCGGCGCGCCGATCGGCAGCGTGCCGGCGGCGCGCGAGGCCTCGGAGGCCGGCTGGCACAGGGCGCCCACCGTGGTCTCGGTCGGGCCGTAATGGTTGAGCACGCGGCAGCCCGGCGCCAGCGCCTGGATCCGGTCGAGCAGCGGCCAGCTGGTGGCCTCGCCGCCCAGCACCAGCGTGTGGGCCGGCAGCGCATCCTGCGGCCGGCGCGCCTGCAGCAGGGCCTGGAGATGGCTGGGCACGATCTTCAGCACGTCGATGCGCTGCGCCGCGACATACTCGGCGAAGCGGTCGGGGTCGAAGGTGCGCGCCGGGTCGATCAGGTGCAGCTCACCGCCGCCATACAGCGCCCCGAACAGCACGGTGTTGCCGAGATCGGCGGCGACGGTCGAGACCATCGCCATGCGGGTACCCTCGGGCAGCCCCAGGCGCCGCAGCACGCCGCGGGTGTAGTCCGCCATGGCGCCGCGGGTGACCACCACCCCCTTGGGCTTGCCGGTGGAGCCGGAGGTGTAGATCAGATAGGCCGCCTGGTCGGGCACCGCCTCGGGCAACGGGATGGTGGAAACGACCTCCTCATCCCGATCGTCCAGCGACAGGCGCAGCACCTCGCAGCCGAAGCTTTCCAGCGTGTCGGCGTCGACCAGCAGCCAGCGGGCGCCGCTGTCGGCCACCAGCTCGGCCCGGCGCTCGGCCGGCGCCGCCGGGTCCAGCGGCAGGTAGGCCGCGCCGGCCTTGAGCACGGCGAGCAGGCCCAGCACCCATTCCGGGGTGCGCCCCATCTGCAGCGCGACCCGGTCCTCAGGGCCGACGCCATGGGCGATCAGCCGCCGCGCCAGGCGGTCGGAGACCTGGTCGAGCTGTGCCCGGGAGACGCTGCGCTCCTCATGCCGGACGGCGACCGCCTCCGGCCGCGCCGCAGCGTGACTCCGCCAGGCCGCGACCAGATCCACCGGCGGCTCGGCACTCGCCGGACCGAAGGCGGTGGCCGGCACCGGCGCCAGCGGCAGGTCGGCCAGGCGTCGCTCCGGCGCCGCGGTGACGGCCTCGGCGAGGGCGGTGAAATCCGCCGCCAGCCGCGCGATCGTGCCAGCGTCGAAGACATCGGTGGTGTAGGCCAGCAGCGCGTCGATGCCGTCGGGCCGGTCGGTATAGTCGAGGCTGAGATCGAAATGCGCGGCGCCGCTGCTGAGGCCGTGCAGCGCCATGCCGAGCCCGGCGAAACCCGCACTGCCCGACTGGTCGGCCTGCTCGGTGCACTTCACCTGGAACAGCGGGTGCACCCCGGCCTGGCGCGGCGGAGCCAGCACCTCGATCACCGCGTCGAACGGCACGTCGGCATGGGCCTCGGCGGTCAGCACGCCCTCGCGCACCCGGTCCAGCAGCGCGACGAAGCTGCGGCGCTGATCCAGCACCGTGCGCAGCACCACCAGATTGGTGAAGTAGCCGATCATCGGATGGGTCTCGGCCCGCCGGCGATTGGCCAGCGGCGTGCCGATGCGGATGTCGTCGCCACCGCCATGCCGCGCCAGCAGCAGCTTGAGCACCGCCAGCATGACCATGAAGGTCGAGGCGCCGTGCCGGCGGGCCAGGCCGCGCAGGGCATCGGCCAGCGGCTTGGACAGGCGGAAGGCGTGCGCGGCGCCGGCGTCGCTGCGCTCGGCCGGTCGCGGGCGGTCGAAGGGCAGGTCGAGCGGCGGGTGGCTGTCGCCCAGCGCGGCCTTCCAGTGCCCGATCTGGCGCGCCTCCTCCCCCGCCTCCAGCCAGCCGCGCTGCCAGGCGGCGTGGTCGGGGTACTGCACCTCCAGCGCCGGCAGGCCGGACGGGGCGCCGTCGCGCCGGGCGCCGTAGAGGGCGGCGAGATCGCGGATGATCAGCCCGATCGACCAGCCATCGGCGACGATGTGGTGCAGGGCCAACACCAGCCGGTGGTCGCGGTCGCCCAGGATGTGCAACTCGAGCCGCAGCAGCGGCCCGGCCTCGAGGTCGAAGGGCTGCTGCGCCAAGGCCTGGGCGAAGGCGTCGCTCTCCCCTCGCCCGTCCGCCGAGGCACGCAGGTCGCGCAGCGTCAGCGGCGGCGGCAGCTCGGCGTGGATGCGCTGCACCGGTTGCCCCTCGGAGTCGATGCCGAAGGTGGTACGCAGCGCCTCGTGACGGGCGACCAGGTCACCGACCGCCGCCTGCAGCGCCGCAACGTCGAGGCCGCCGGTCAGCGCCAGGATGCCGGCCATGTTGTAGGCCGGGCTGGCGGGGTCGCGCTGCCAGGTCAGCCATAGCCCGCGCTGGGCATGGGACAGCGGCAGCGCCCCTTCGCGCGGCGCCGGGGGGATCGGCAGTTCGGTGAAATCCACGCCGTGCTCGGCAAGCTTGTCGAGGAAGGCGCGGCGGCGATCCGGCGCCAGCCCGGCGAAACGACGGGCGATCTGCTTGGCATCGACGGTCATGATCAGTCCTCGAGCTCGCTCATCCACTGGTCCATGTCGCTCAGCCGCTGCTGCGCGCCGGCGCCGTCGGCGGACAGGCTGGCGGCCAGCCCGGCAAGGGTGGGATGGTCGAAGAAATGGCGGATCGGCAGGGACTGGCCGAGCCGCTCCAGCAGCAGGGCCCGGACCTTCATCGCGGTCAGCGAGTGCCCGCCGAGATTGAAGAAGTCGTCATGCCGGGAGATTTGGGTGAGGCCGAGGACCTCGCGCCAGATCGCGGCGATGGCCTGTTCGGTCTCGCCCTCGGGCTCGGCATGGCCGGCACTGCTCTCCCACTCCGGATCGGGCAGGGCCTTGCGGTCCAGCTTGCCGTTCGCCGACACCGGCAGCCGCTCCAGCCACACCAGCTTCGACGGCACCATGTAGTCCGGCAGTTGGGACGAGAGCTGCTGCTTCACCGCCGCCTCGTCCGGCGCGGCGTCCGCGGCGACATAGCCGACCAGCCGCCCGTCCCGCACCACCACCACCGCATCCCGGATGCCGGGGTGAGCCCTCAAGCCCGCCTCGATCTCCCCGAGCTCGATCCGCAGGCCCCGCAGCTTCACCTGATGGTCCAGACGACCGAGATACTCGATCGCCCCGTCCGGCCGACGCCGCACCAGGTCGCCGCTGCGGTACATCCGGCTGCCGGGCTGCCCCAACGGGTTCGGCACGAACCGGTCCGCCGTGAGGTCAGGGCGGCCCAGATACCCCCGCGCCAGGTTCACACCGGCGATGTACAGCTCTCCCGACACACCCTCCGGCACCGGGTTCAGGTCCGCGTCCAGGATGTGGATCTGGGTGTTGGCGATGGCATGCCCGATCGGCACCCCGCGCTGCCCCGCCTCCGGACGGCACGCCCAGTAGGTCACGTCGATCGCCGCCTCGGTCGGACCGTACAGGTTGTGGAGCTCGGCTTCCGTCTGCTGCAGCACCTCCGTCTGCAGCTCGATGGGCAAGGCCTCGCCGCTGCACAGGATCCGGGTCAGGCTCGCACAGCCCGGCAGCTCGCCCGACCCGGCGAAGGCCGCCAGCATCGACGGCACGAAGTGCAGCGTCGTGATCGCCTGGTCCCGGATCACTCGGCCCAGCGCCTCCGGATCGCGATGCGCCCCCGGCGCCGCCACCACCAGACAGGCGCCGGTCATCAGCGGCCAGAAGAACTCCCACACCGACACGTCGAAGCCGTAGGGCGTCTTCTGCAGCACACGGTCCGACAGGCCCAGCCCGTATTCCGCCTGCATCCATTGCAGCCGGTTCAACAGACCGGCATGGCTGTTGCCCACGCCCTTCGGCTTGCCGGTCGAGCCCGAGGTGGTGATGCAATAGGCCAGCGTCTCCGGATGGATCGCCACGCCGGGCGCCTGCTCCGGCTGCTGCGACAGGTCCCAGCGGTCCAGCGCCAGGGTCTCGACGCCATCGAGCTCCGGCAGCCGCTCCGCCAGATGGGCCTGGGTCAGCACCAGCCGCAACCCGGCATCGCCGATGGTCCCGGCCAGGCGGTCGCGCGGATGCTCCGGATCCAGCGGCAGGTAGGCACCCCCCGCCTTCAGGATCCCCAGCAACCCCACCATCAGCTCGACCGACCGCTCCGCCGCCACCCCCACCAGCATGTCCGGGCCGACGCCACGGGCGATCAGCGCATGCGCCAGGCGGTTCGCCCGACGGTCGAGTTCCGCGTAGCTCAGGCGCTCGGTGCCGAACACCAGGGCCTCCGCCCCCGGCGTCGCCCGCGCCTGACGCTCGATCAGCGTCACCACGCTCGGTACCGCCTCATAGGCATGGTCCGTCGCGTTCCACCGGGCGAGCTGCTGCTGCTCCTCCGCCGTCGGCAGGGCGATCGTGCCCAAGGATGCCGCCGCATCCGCCGCGATCCGCTGCAGCAGCGTCTCCAGCTGCCGCATCAGCCGCCCGATCCGCTCCGACCCCAGCGCGTCCCGGCGCCAGCTCCAGCCGATCTCCAGGTCCGATCCCGCCTGCACCGTCAGCGTCAGCGCGTAGTTCGTCGTCTCGATGTTGTCCACCGGGCCGAACCGCAAGGATCCCTCGTCCCGCTCCCGCAGCGCCTGGTCCACCGGGTAGTTCTCGAACACCAAGAGGCTGTCGAACAGCGACCGCCCGCCCTGTCCCGCCCAGCCCTGGATCTCGTACAAGGGCGTGTGCTCATGCTCCCGCATCGCCACATTCAGCCCCTGCAGCTGGCGCAGCCAGTCGCCCACACGCCGCGCCGGGTCGAGTTCCTGCGCCACCGGCAGCGTGTTGATGAACAGCCCCAGCAGCGTCTCCGCCTCCGCCAGCTCCGCCGGCCGCCCCGACACCGTCGCCCCGAACACCACCCGCCGCTGCCCGGTGATCCGCGACAGCAGCAGCGACCACGCCCCCTGCACCACCGTGTTCAAGGTCACCCGCTCGCGCCGGGCAAAGGCCTTCAGACCCTCCGTCGCCGCACCGTCCAGATGCAGCCGCGCCGCCCCATAACCCGCCTCCGGCACGGGATTGGGCAGCGCCGCGGCCAGCAGCGTCGGCTCCTCGAGGCCCGACAGCCGCTCGCGCCAGAACCGCTCATCCGCACGGGTGTCCCGGCCCTGCAGCCAGGCGATGTAGTCCCGATACCGGCCACCTGACGTGGACGAGGTGCCGCCGTGGTACCGGGTCAGCACCTCGCCGATCAGCCGTGACGTGCTCCATCCGTCCAGCAGCACATGGTGGCTGGTCAGGATCAGCTGGTGCCGCGCCTCCCCGAGCTGCACCAGCACCACCCGCAGCAGCGGCGGACGCGCCAGGTCGAAGCCCCGCGCCCGGTCCGACACCGCCAGATCCGACAGTGCCGCGTCCTGGTCCGGCCGGGTCCGCCAGTCCAGCTGCTCCACCGGCGACGGCGCCCGGCGATGCACCAGCTGCAGCGGCCGCTCCCCGTCCCACAGGAAGCCGCTGCGCAGGATCGCGTGGCGGTCCACCACCGCCTCCCACGCCCGGGCGAAGCGGTCGGCGTCCAGCCCGTCCACCGCCACGCTCAGCTGCGTCACGTAGAGCTCCGGCGCCTGCAGGCTGTGGAACAGCATCCCCTGCTGCATCGGCGACAGCGGGTACAGATCCTCCACCTCCGACGCCACCACCGGCAGCGCGTCCAGCGCCGCCTGCGACAGGCCGGAGAGCGGCACGTCCGACGGCGTCAGACCGCCCGGGGTCGCCGGGTCGCAGCAATGCTCCACCAGCGCCGCCAGCTCGGCCTCATAGGCCGCGGCCAGGGTCTCGATCACCGCCGCGTCGTGCCGTGCCGCGCTGTACAGCCAGCTCAAGCACAGCACGCCGCCCACGATCTGGCCGTTCACCACCAGCTCACCGCCCAAGGGTGAGCCGTCGTTCTGGTCCCGGCCGCCGCTCTCGCCGGCCTGCGCGAAGGCCCCGTCCGTCAGCCCCTCGAACCGGCCGAGATAGTTGAAGGTCACCGCCGGCCACGGCAGCGCGGCCAGCTCCGCCTGCGTCTCCGCGCTGCCGAGGTAGCGCAGCACGCCGTAGCCGATGCCCCGGTCCGGCACCGACCGCAGCTGTTCCTTCACCGCCTTCAGCGATGCCTCAAGGTCCGCCTCCGGCGTCAGGCGCACCGGGTACACGCTGGTGAACCACCCCAGTGTCCGGCTGAGGTCGACGTCCTCGAACAAGCCCTCGCGGCCATGGCCTTCCAGCGCCACCAGCGCCGAGCCTTCGCCGGTGTGCCGGCACAGCACCCGCGCCAGCGCCGTCAGCAGCAGGTCCTCCACCCCGGTCCGCCACGCCTTCGGCGCCGTCTTCACCAGACGGTCGGTCAGCCCGGCGTCGAAGCGCAGGCGGTGCTCCGCCAGCTGCGCCACGGTGTTCGCGCCCTCGGGGCGTGCCACCGGGAAGCCGGACGGGCCCGCCAGCACGTCGCGCCAATACGGCAGCTCCGCCGCCCGCGCCGGCGCATGCGCCGCCAGCCGTCCGCCCCAGCGGCCGAAGGCGCTGCTCTTGGCCGGCAGCGCGATCGCCTCGCCGGCCGCGGCCTGGGCGTAGGCGGTCTGCAGATCCTCCAGCAGGATCCGCCACGACACCCCGTCCACCACCAGATGGTGCACCGCCAGCAGCAGCCGCTGCGTCCCGTCCCAGCGATCGATCAGCACCGCCCGCAGCAGCGGACCCTGCCCGAGGTCCAGGCTGCGCTGTGCCGCCTCCGACACCGCCAGTTGCTCCGCCTCGTCCGCTGCCGACCGCTGCCACAGCCAATCCTGCGCCTCCGGCTCGGCATGGTGCTGCGACCAGGCGCCGTTCGCTTCCACGAAGCGCAGACGCAGCGCGTCGTGATGGCTCACCACCGCCGATACCGCCTGCTGCAGCGCCGATGCGTCCAGCGCCCGGCGCGGCGCCAGCAGCACCGACTGGTTCCAGTGGTGACGCTCCGCCATCGCCGTGTCGAAGAACCAGCGCTGGATCGGCGTCAGCACCGCCGCGCCCGATGCGGTCTCCTCGACCGCCACCGCCTCGACCTTCGCCGCCGCGGCCAGGCCCCGCACCGTCTGGTGTTCGAACAGCTGGCGCGGCGTCAGCACCAGGCCGGCGCGGCGCGCCCGGCCCACCACCTGCAGCGACAGGATCGAATCCCCGCCCAGCTCGAAGAAGTTGTCCGTCGCGCCCACCGATGCCAGGCCCAGCACCTCCGCCCAGATCCCCGCCAGGGTCCGCTCGGCCTCGCCCTCCGGCTCCGCCTGCGCCGTCGCCGCCACGCTCCATTCCGGCACCGGCAGCGCC
>NZ_JBFRHF010000013.1:0-198847 GCF_052115705.1 Inquilinus sp. 2KB_23
GCACATGAACGTGCTGCTGGCGGAGGCCAATGTGCCCTACGACGAGGTGTTCGAGCTCGAGGAGATCAACCGGGACTTCGCGCAGGCGGATGTGGCGTTCGTGATCGGGGCGAACGACGTGACCAACCCGGCGGCGAAGACGGACCCGGCGAGCCCGATCTACGGCATGCCGATCCTGGATGTGGAGAACGCCAAGACGGTCTTGTTCGTCAAACGCTCGATGGCGTCGGGCTATGCCGGGGTGGAGAACGAGCTGTTCTTCCGCGACAACACCCTGATGCTGTTCGGCGACGCCAAGAAGATGTGCGAGGACATCGCCAAGTCCCTCGCCGCCTGACGCAAGGCCGCCGCCTCATTCCATTCCTGTCATGCCAGGGCTCGACCGTGGCATCCAGGGGCAGCCAGAGCGGTTCTCCGTGGCCCCTGGATTGCCCGGTCAAGCAATGACAGGAAGGGCCGGCCCGCTGGTGGTCCCAAGCCGACCCTCAGATCCAGCTCGCGATCTCTCCCAGCGGCTTCTTGAGGCCGCCGTGCCGCGGCACGGTGCAGCCCTCGACGGGATAGCCGACCACCAGCAGGATGGTCGGCTTCTCCGACTCCGGCCGGCCGCAGATCTCGTTCAGGAAGCCCATCGGGCTCGGCGTGTGGGTCAGGGTCGCCAGCCCGGCATGGTGCAGGGCGGCGATCAGGAAGCCGGTGGCGATGCCGACCGATTCCGGCACGTAGTAGTGCTTGGCGCGGCGGCCGTCCGGCAGGATGCCGAAGCGCTGGGCAAAGATCGCGATCAGCACCGGCGCCGTCTCCAGGAACGGCTTGTGCTCGTCGGTGCCCAAGGGCGCCAGGGCGTCGAGCCATTCCTGCGGCGCCCCGCCGCTGTAGAACTCCCGCTCCTCCACCTCCGCCGCCTCGCGGATCCGCCGCTTCACCGCGGGGTCCTCGATCACGGTGAAGTGCCAGGGCTGCAGGTTGGCGCCGGACGGGGCGGTGCCGGCCGCCAGCAGCGCCTGCTCGATCACCGCCCGCGGCACCGGCGTCGGCGCGAAGTCGCGCACCGTGCGGCGGCGGCGCAGGTCCTCGTGGAAGGCGCGGGCGCGGGCCTCCATCTCGTCGGGCGGATAGGCGCGATAGTCGGGCAGCGGCTCCAAGACGGGCGCGTCCATGGCAGGTCCTCCGAAATCTCTCCGGCGGACCGTGCCCCGCCGGGGCCGGGGCGGCAAGAGGCGCGCTACAGTGTCCGGGCGGAGAAGGTGTCGCAGGCGGTCGGGTCGCCGCGGTCGTAGCCGAGGCGGAACCAGCGGGCGCGCTGCTCGGCGCTGCCATGGGTGAAGCTGTCCGGCACGACATAGCCCTGGGTCTGCTTCTGCAGCGTGTCGTCACCCACCGCCGCCGCCGCCCGCAGCGCCGCCTCGACGTCGCCGGCCTCGATGAAATGGCCCTGCTGGTCGCCGCGCTTGGCCCAGACCCCGGCGAAGCAGTCGGCCTGCAGCTCGACCCGCACCGACAGGGCGTTGGCGTCGCCCCCGCTGCGGCGCTGGGCGTCGACCTTGCCCATGATGCCGAGCAGGTTCTGGACGTGGTGCCCGACCTCATGGGCGATGACATAGGCCGCGGCGAACTCGCCCGGTGCGCCGAAGCGCTGGCTCAGCTCCTGGAAGAAGGCAGTGTCGAGATACACCTTGCGGTCCCCGGGGCAGTAGAACGGCCCCGCCGCGGTGTCGGCCAGGCCGCAGGCGGACTGGGTGCGGCCGGAGAACAGCTCCAGCTTCGGCGCGGTGTAGCGGCTGCCGGCCTGGCTGAAGATGGTGCCCCAGGTGTCCTCGGTGCTGCCCAGCACGGCGGCGACGAACTGCGCTTCCTGGTCCGACCCGGCACCGACCGGGGCCGAGGCGGTCTGCGAGGTCGGGGCCTGCCCGCTGTCGAGGGTCTGCAGCAGCGCCGAGGGGTCGACGCCGAAGAACAGCGCCACCAGCACGACCACGATCGCGCCGACGCCGCCCACGCCGCCGATCGCCGCCGGGCGCATGCCGCGCCGGTCCTCGACATTTCCGCTGCGTCTCAGATCCTGCCACCGCATGGATGCCCTCCCTCGTCGCGCGCCTTGGGGAAACCCGCCGCGATCCGTCCCGGTTCCTATCCTATGCGACAGCGCCCGGTTTCGCGATCCGCCTTCGTTTCGCCCCGCTGTTCCGCTTAGGATGATGGATCGCTCCGTTCGGGATGAATCGTCTTGGCCCAGGCGTCCGTGATCACCGCCGCCCCCGCGCATCCGGTCATCCAGGACAAGAGCCTGAGCGCCCTGGTGTTCTTCGAGGTGCTGGCGATCTTCGTGTTCGGCCCGTTGGCCAGCATCCACGACGCCTCGCGCCACATCTTCGTCTTCAACTCCTGCTTCATCGTGCTGGCCGGGATCTTCGCGATCTCGCGCCACGCCCGGCTGGCGAAGACGCTGATCGGCCTCGGCCTGGTGCTGATCCCGCTGCAGCCGATCAGCCTCTATCTCGGCGAGATGTGGCTGACCTCGGCCTACATCCTGCTGTTCGTCGCCTTCCTCGGGCTGCTCAGCTGGATCATCCTGAACCATGTGTTCCGGCGCAGCCGGATCAACCTGCACTGCATCCTCGGCGCCATCGCCGTCTATCTCCATATCGGCCTGGTCTTCGCCCTGCTCGACACGCTGCTGGTGCTGCATGTCGGCGACACGGCCTATGTCTTCGCCGAGGCGCTGGAGGCCGAGCATGTCCGCCTGCTGTCGCGCATGATCTATTTCAGCTTCACCACCCTGACCTCGGTCGGCTACGGCGACATCACGCCGGTGTTCCCGCTGGCGCGGTCGCTGGCCAATCTCGAGGGGCTGTGCGGCCAGCTGTTCCCGGCGATCCTGCTGGCCCGGCTGGTGTCGATGGAGATCGAGACGAGGCACGCCGATTGAACCTGCGCCTGTTGATCGCCATCGCGCTGCTGGGCCTGGCCGCTGCCGCCCCGGCGGTCGCCGGGCCGAAGGTCGGCGCCAACAGCTGCCGCTGGGCCTTTGACGACCGCTGTGACGAGCCGGGGATCGGCTCGGGCGACTGCGCCGCCGGGACCGACACCGCCGACTGCCGTGCCGTGCGGGCCGGCGGCGACGACAGCTGCCGCTGGGCCAACGACCACAGCTGCGACGAGCCCAACATCGGCTCCGGCCTGTGTGGCGACGGCACCGATGCCAGCGACTGCCGGCCGCTCTACAGCAGGCGCAACCGCGACAACAGCTGCGCCACCGCCTTCGACGACATCTGCGACGAGCCCGGGACCGGCACCGGCCGCTGCAGCCCCCGCAGCGACACCGCCGACTGCCTGGGCCGCGACACGCCGGCCGGGATCCGCGACCACTTCTTCGGCCACGACCACCGCCGCCTGGCCCGGGCCGACCGCATGCCGTGGAGCGCCATCGGCGTGCTCAGCTTCGGCGAAGGCTCCTGTTCCGGCACCATGGTCGGCCGGCGGGTGGTGCTGACCGCCGCCCATTGCTTCATGCGCGACGACGACACGCTGGACCGGCCGCGCAGCTTCCGCGCCGGCCGGGTCGGCACCCGCGAGGTGGCCGAGGCCGGGGTGGCCGGCTTCTACATCCCGCCGGGCTTCCGCGAGGGGCGCAGCGGCGGCGGCGAATCCTGGTACCGGCTCGACTGGGCCTTCGTGCTGCTCGACGCCGACATCGGCGACGTCACCGGCACCATGGCGGTGCACCGGCTGAAGCCGGAGGACCAGGCCGACATCGCGGCCGGGCGCTGGGTCCGGGTGATGCAGGGCGGCTATTCCTGGGATGCGCCGAACCGGATGACCGAGCATGTCGGCTGCCGCATCGTCTCGCTGCGCCCCGACGACACGCTGCTGCACGACTGCGACATGACCAAGGGCGACAGCGGCTCGCCGATCTTCATCAAGCAGGGCGGCGGCTACGCCATCGTCGCGGTGGTCAGCCGCTTCTATGGCGGCGATGACGGGCAGCGCTCGGACTATCTCGCGGTCGACAGCCGGGCCTTTGAGAAGGCGCTGGCCAAATATGTGGGATCCCATGGCGGGTGAGCGGTGAGCCGACGGGCGGCTCTCGGCGCCGCGGCGGCGCTGGCGGTCCTGCTCGGCCTGGCCGGCCCGGCGGCCGCGGATGATTCCTGCCGCTGGGCCCGGGACGGCAGCTGCGACGAGCAGCGCTTCGGCGGCTCGGGCCAATGCGCCGCCGAATCCGACGATGCCGACTGCGCCGGCTACAAGACTGGCGACAACAGCTGCAAATGGGCGTTCGACGGCCAGTGCGACGAGCCCGGGATCGGCACCGGCGACTGCGACGAGGGCTCGGACACCACCGATTGCCGCTCCCTGCGTGCCGGCGGCGACGATGGCTGCCACTGGTCGCGGGACGGCACCTGCGACGAACCCGCCATCGGCACCGGGGTCTGCCCCGACGGCACCGACATCAGCGATTGCCGGCCGCTGTATCCCCGGCGCAACCACATCAACAGCTGCGCCACCGCCTTCGACGGAATCTGCGACGAGCCGGGGATCGGCACCGGGCATTGCGCCGCGCGCAGCGACACCGCGGACTGCCTGGGCCGGGACACCCCGGCCGGGATCCGCGACCATTTCTTCGGCCATGACGACCGCCGCATGGTCCGGCCCGACCGGATGCCGTGGACCGCGATCGGCGAGATCGCCTTCGACAGCGGCGGCACCTGCACCGGCACGCTGGTCGGCCGGCGGGTGGTGCTGACCGCCGCGCATTGCTTCTTCCGCGACAACGGCAAGCGCGACACGCCGGTCAGCTTCCGCGCCGGCCGCGACGGCGACGACAGCAAGGCCGAGGCCGGCATCGCCTCCAGCCTGCTGTCGCCGGACTACCGCAACGACAGCGATGACGAGGAGGAGGATCCGGGCTCCGCCTTCGGCACGGATTGGGCCTTCGTCCGGCTCGATGCCGATATCGGCGATGTCGCCGGCACCATGGCGGTCCATCGCCTGACGGCCAAGGACGAGGCCCTGATCGCGGCCGGCGCCTGGGTGCCGCTGATCCAGGCCGGCTACGCCTGGGACGCACCGGATCGGATGACGGCCCATTCCGGCTGCCGGGCCCTGGCGCTGCGCCGCGACAACACGCTCAAGCATGATTGCGACATGACCAAGGGCGACAGCGGCGGCCCGATCTTCATGAAGGAGGCGGGGGGATACGCCATCGTGGCCGTGGTCACCCGCTTCTTCCGCGACGGCGGCAACGACAACGCCTACCTCGCGGTCGACACCCGGGCCTTCGCCGACGCGCTGGCGAAGTACATCGCCGCGAACGGCGGATAGCGCGCGCCGCCGCCAACGGCGCATGGGGGGTGAGCGCGCGGCGAGGGGGCCGGGCGAGCTTCTTCGTTGCACCGCGGCCGCGAAGGCCCTAGCGTGCCGCACGCCATGACCGACGCGCTCCACGCCGCTCTTCTTCCCGAGGGTTTCTACGACGTCCTCCCGCCCGAAGCGGCTCAGGAGGCGGCGGTGATCGAACGCATGATGGCGGTGCTGGGCGGTCACGGCTACGACCGGGTCAAGCCGCCGCTGGTCGAATTCGAGGACACGCTGCTGTCCGGCGTCGGCGCCAGCATGGCCCGGCACACCTTCCGCCTGATGGACCCGATGGGCAGCCGCATGCTCGGCCTGCGCGCCGACATGACCGTGCAGATCGCGCGCATCGCCCGCTCGCGCCTCGCCGCCGCGGAACGGCCGCTGCGCCTGGCCTATGCCGGGCAGGTGATGCAGGTGCGCGGCACCCAGCTGCGGCCGGAACGGCAATTCGCCCAGGTCGGCGCCGAGCTGATCGGCGGCGCCCAGCCGGCCGCCGATGCCGAGGCGGCGCTGCTGGCGGTCGAGGCGCTGCAGGCGGTCGGCGTCGATCGCCTCGCCCTCGACCTGACCGAACCCACTTTGGTGCCGGCGCTGCTCGGCGCCCATGGCGTGGAAGGCGAGGCCGGCACCGCGCTGCGCCACGCGCTCGATCGCAAGGACGCCGCCGCCATCGCCCAGCATGGCGGTGCCGCCGCCGTGGCGCTCGGGGCGCTGCTCGCCGCCTCTGGCCCGGCCGACGCCGCCCTGGCCGCGCTCGGCGGCATCGACCTGCCGGCGGTGACCCGGCCGCTGCTCGACCGGCTGGCCGAGGTCGTCCGCCGCATCCGCGCCTCGGCACCGGAGCTGATGGTGACGGTCGATTTCGTCGAGCATCGCGGCTTCGAATATCACAGCGGTGTCGCCTTCACCCTGTTCGCCCGCGGCGCCCGGGGCGAGGTCGGCCGCGGCGGCCGCTACCGCGCCAATGGCGCCGAGGGCGAGGAAGCCACCG
Organism: Inquilinus sp. 2KB_23; assembly: GCF_052115705.1. Taxonomy (NCBI): domain Bacteria; kingdom Pseudomonadati; phylum Pseudomonadota; class Alphaproteobacteria; order Rhodospirillales; family Rhodospirillaceae; genus Inquilinus; species Inquilinus sp. 2KB_23. Next base: position 6,350 of record NZ_JBFRHF010000013.1, read on the forward strand.
GCTTCACCCTCTACATGGACACCGTGCTGCGCGCGGCCGCGCCGTCGACGGCGCCGCGCCGCGCCTTCCTGCCCTTCGGCACGGCGCATGGCGCCGGCGCGCCGCTGCGGGCCGAAGGCTATGTCACCATCGCCGGGCTGGAGCCCGGTGCCGATCCTCTCGTCGAGGCGCGCCGCCTCGGCTGCGGCTGGGTTCTGCGGGACGGCCGGCTCGACGAGATTCAAGACTAGTCAGTACGAGGTATTCCGATGGCGAACGTGGCCGTGGTCGGCGCCCAGTGGGGCGACGAGGGCAAGGGCAAGATCGTCGACTGGCTGTCCAGCCGGGCCGATGTCGTGGTGCGGTTCCAGGGCGGGCACAATGCCGGCCATACCCTGGTGATCGGCAACAAGGTGCTCAAGCTGTCGCTGCTGCCGTCGGGAATCGTCCGGCCGGGCAAGCTCGGCATCATCGGCAACGGCGTGGTGGTCGACCCCTGGGCGCTGCTCGCCGAGATCGAGCGGATCCGCGCCCAGGATGTCGAGGTCGGCCCGGAGAACCTGCTGCTGGCGGAGAACGCCGCGCTGATCCTGCCGGTGCATGGCGCGCTGGACCGGGCCCGCGAGGCGGCGCGCGGCGAGGGCAAGATCGGCACCACCGGCCGCGGCATCGGCCCGGCCTATGAGGACAAGACCGGCCGGCGCGCCATCCGGGTCTGCGACCTGGCCGACGAGGCGGCGCTGCCGGAGAAGATCGACAACCTGCTGGCGCACCACAACGCGCTGCTGCGCGCGCTGGGGGCGGATGAGGTGGACCCGGCCGAGCTGCTGGCCCAGCTGCGCGAGGTCGCGCCGAAGATCCTGCCCTATGTCGGCGTGGTGTGGGAGCGGCTGGACGCGCTGAAGCGCGAGGGCAAGCGCATCCTGTTCGAAGGCGCCCAGGGCGCGATGCTCGACATCGACCACGGCACCTATCCCTACGTCACCTCGTCCAACACCGTGGCGGGGCAGGCGGCGGCGGGCTCCGGCATCGGGCCGAAGGGCATCGGCTATGTCCTGGGCATCACCAAGGCCTACACCACCCGCGTCGGCTCCGGCCCGTTCCCGACCGAGCAGGAGAACGAGATCGGCCGCCGTCTGGGCGAGCGCGGCCATGAATTCGGCACGGTCACCGGCCGGCCGCGGCGCTGCGGCTGGTTCGATGCGGTGATGGTGCGCCAGGCGGCGAAGACCGGCGGCATCGACGGCATCGCCCTGACCAAGCTCGACGTGCTCGACGGCTTCAAGACGCTGAAGATCTGCACCGGCTACGAGCTGGACGGGCAGGTGTTGCAGCATTTCCCCGCCGGCCAGACCGCCCAGGCGCAGGCCAAGGCGGTCTATGAGGAATGGGATGGCTGGGAGGAAAGCACCAAGGGCGCGCGCTCCTGGGCCGACCTGCCGGCGACGGCGATCAAGTACATCCGCCGGATCGAAGAGCTGATCGAGGCGCCGGTGGCGCTGCTGTCGACCAGCCCGGAGCGCGACGACACCATCCTGGTCCGCGACCCCTTCGCCGACTGAGGCGGGGCCGCGCGCCGGCGTGGGCACGGATGACGCGATCGGGCGCGAACTGCGGGCGGCGGTGGCCGCCACGCAGGGGCATTTCCGCTACGAATCCGGCCATCACGGCGACCTGTGGCTCGGCCTCGACGCGCTGTTCGTCGATGCCATCAGGATGCGCCGCTGGGCTGCGGCGCTGGCCGCCGAAGCGGCGTGCTGCGGTGCCGAGGTGGTCTGCGGCCCGCTGACCGGCGGCGCCCTGCTGGCCCGGGCGATCGCCGCCGAGCTGCATCTCGACTTCGTCCATGCCGAGCGCCACGTCGAAGGCGGCGCCGTGCGCTACCGCATCCCGGACTCGCTCGGCGCCGTGGTTGCCGGCCGGCGGGTGCTGCTGGTCGACGATGCGATCAATGCCGGCTCGGCGGTCGGCCTGACCCTGGCCGAACTCACGCGCCACGACGCCGTTCTGGCCGGCATCGCCTGCCTCCTCACCCTCGGCGAAGCCGCCGGGCGGATCGCGCGAGAGCACGGGGTGCCGCTGGTTCGTCTGGCGACGCTGGACCGCGGAATGTGGCAGGCTGGGGATTGCCCGCTCTGCGCCGCCGGCATGCCGCTCGAGGAGCAGGGGCTGGGAACAGGAGGGCAGGGATCATCATGACCCGCCAGCACATCGGCGCGATCACCCTGGTGGTCCGCGACTATGACGAGGCCAAGGCCTGGTACACCGGGGTGCTGGGCTTCGAGCCGGTGGCCGACACGCCGCTCGGCGACGGCAAGCGCTGGCTGCTGGTGGCGCCGCCGGGCGGGCAGGGGCCGTCGCTGCTGCTGGCCCAGGCCGCGACCCCGGAGCAGGAGAGCCGGATCGGCGACCAGACCGGCGGCCGTGTGGCTTTGTTCCTGCACACCGACGATTTCTGGCGCGACCACCGGGCGATGACCGCGCGTGGCGTGGTGTTCCGCGAGACCCCGCGCGAGGAAAGCTACGCCACCGTCGCGGTGTTCGAGGACCTCTACGGCAACCTGTGGGACCTGCTGCAGCCCAAGGCCGGATAGGCCTGCCCTGGGGCCATGCCGGCAATATGCTATGCTTGGACGGGTAGATGCAGGAGGTATCCGTGCATACGGTCGGTCCGGGGCTGTGGGGCTGCGCGGCGGCCCTGGCTCTCATTACCGGGGCGATTCTGCTGGGCGTGGTCGACCAGATTCGGTGGTTTCGCCGGCCACCGGGTTGGGCCCGGTCCCTCGCTTGCGTGTGCTTGCTCATCGCGACCGGCTTCGCGGTCTGGGCGGCGACGCGCTATTCGGATGTGCAAGTGGCCGCCGCGGGCTTCGGCCCCGGCTGGAACTGCCCCCACTTCCGGGCGGAGGCGCTGTCGTCTGCTTTCGGGACAGACCGGCTGTGCCGTCGAACAACTAGGGCCGATCGACGCGGCTGCGAATGCCGTGCTGGAGATGAAAGCGGCCGGATAGAGAGGCCTGCCTCCCGGATTCACGAAAACGCCCAGAATCATCGGCAGGATCGTCCCGGGCGAGCTTGGGGGGGGCATCATGCGGGTCTGGAAGCGCGTCACGGTGGTGGCGCTTGCGGTCGCGGCAGTGGTCGGCGGCGTTTACGCCTGGGGAGAGGGGGCGTTCTGGCCCTGCGGGCCGATGGATCGCCTGGTGCAGGCCAGCGCCTGTCGCGTCGTCGCGGTGCTGGACGACCAGGATCTCGGCGTGCTGAGCCCGGCGCCCGATGGCACGCTGCTGGGGGTGGTGCGGCAGCCGGGGCTGGGCCGGGAGGCCACGCGCCCACAGGAGCTGCTGCGGATCGATCCCGCGACCGGGATGGTGCGATCCCGAATTCCGCTGCCGGATGTGCCAAAGGATGCGAGCTGGCTGGGCCTTGCGGTCTCGCCCTCGGGCGGCCTTGTCGCCGGCGGGTTCTTCGAGGGGCCGATCCAGATCATCGACAGCCGGACCGGCGCCACCCTCTCCAGCATCCGGCGCGGCGCGACCGGGCTGGCCTTCGTCGCCGACGACCGGATCATGATCGACATGGGCTGGGGCAGCTTCTGGGAGGGCCCGGGCGAAACGGCGGTGCTGTCGACCGCCGACGGCAGCGAGGTCGCGGGGACCGTGCCCGTCCCGGGATCGCTGCGTGCCACCGGCGTGTCCTCCGCCGTCTCGCCCGACGGCACCCTGGCGGCGGAGCATGTCGAGACCCGCGGCGACAGCGGCGTGGTCACCATACGCCTGGCCGACAATGCCCGCCGCAGCCTGTCGGGCCGGCTTCTGGTCGGCGCGCTGTCGACCTGGCGGGACAATGGCTCGCACCTCATCCCGCTGCTCGCCTTCAGCCCGGACGGACGGTCCCTGGCCGCCAGCTTCGACGACCCCGGTGTCTGGGGGCGGGAGACGGCGGCTCTGTTCATCTGGGATGTGGCGGACGGAAGGCTGCTGCGCCGGATGCCGACCCGGTCGCAGTGGCGGGACCTGGTGTGGAGCGCGGATTCGCGCAGCCTGATGGCCACCCGCTACACGCCGGACACCTACACCGGGCCGGTGAAGACCGGGGTGTCGGAATTGGCGCGGATCGATCTCGACTAAGCCGCGGCCGGCACAAACGAAAACGGCCGGGGCGATGCCCCGGCCGTCTCAGCCTCAATCCGATCCGTCGCTCAGTGGGCCAGCTTGGCCTCGACCGCGGCGTTGCGGATCGCCTTCTGCAGCTTCTCGAAGGCGCGCACCTCGATCTGGCGCACCCGCTCGCGGCTGATGCCGTATTCCTGGCTCAGGTCCTCCAGGGTGGTTGGCTCGTCGCGCAGGCGGCGCTCGCTCAGGATGCGGCGCTCACGGTCGTTCAGGTGACCCATGGCGTCCTTCAGCAGCTGCTGGCGCTTGCCCAGCTCCTGCTTGTCGGCCAGCATCACCTCCTGGCTGTCGCGCTCGTCGACCAGCCAGTCCTGCCACTCGCCCTCGCCATCGACCCGCAGCGGCGCGTTCAGCGAATGATCCGGCGCCGCGAGGCGGCGGTTCATCGAGATCACGTCCTGCTCGGGCACCGACAGCTCGGTGGCGATCTTGGTCACCGTCTCCGGCTTCAGGTCGCCGTCCTCGATCGCCTGCAGCTGGCCCTTGAGCTTGCGCAGGTTGAAGAACAGCTTCTTCTGCGCCGCGGTGGTGCCCATCTTCACCAGCGACCAGCTGTGCAGGATGTATTCCTGGATGGCGGCGCGGATCCACCACATGGCATAGGTCGCCAGGCGGAAGCCACGGTCCGGGTCGAACCGCTTCACCGCCTGCATCATGCCGACATTGCCCTCGGAGATCAGCTCCGAGATCGGCAGGCCGTAGCCGCGATAACCCATCGCGATCTTCGCCACCAGCCGCAGATGGCTGGTCACGAGGCGATGCGCCGATTCCGTGTCGCCATGCTCTCGCCACGCCTTGGCGAGCATGAACTCCTCCTGCGGCTCCAGCATCGGAAACTGACGGATTTCCTGCAGGTAGCGGCTCAGGTTGGATTCAGCGCCCAGCATGGGCAGACGCGATGCTTGTGCCATAAATCTTGCTCCCTCTCCGGCGCCCGGTCCCTGGGAGGGGCGGGCGCCCGCCGGATCAGAGTCCGGACACGCTCATAATACCCGACCTCAGTAGTCGGGTATACGGTCTTCCCCTGCGAGGGAGACGAGCAAATCTCGCATGTCTCCCGGAAGGGGCCTTGTGAATTCGAGTTCATTTTGATCCGCCGGGTGGCGGAAGCGTAACTTTGCCGCATGCAGCGCCTGCCGCGGGAAGCTGCGGGCCACATCGCTGCCGATGGCCGAGCGCGGCCGTCGGCCATAGACCTGGTCGCCGATCAGCGGGTGGCCGATCGAGGTCATGTGGACGCGGATCTGGTGGGTCCGCCCGGTGTCAAGCCTGCAGGCGACCAGGCTGGCCTCCAGCCCCGCCGGGCGCAGCACCTTGTAGTGGGTGCGCGCCGCCTTGCCGCCGGCCTTGACGATCGCCATGCGCTTGCGGTCGCGCGGGTCGCGGCCGATGGCGCCCTCGATCGCGCCGGCCGACGGGTTCGGCCGGCCCCAGACCAAGGCGAGGTAGGTGCGCGACAGCGTCCGGTCGGCGAACTGGGCCGACAGTGCCTTGTGCGCGGCATCGGTCTTGGCCGCGACCATCAGCCCGCTGGTCTCCTTGTCCAGCCGGTGGACGATGCCCGGCCGGGCGACGCCGCCAATGCCGGAGAGCTCCCCGCCGCAATGGGCGAGAAGCGCGTTGACCAGGGTGCCATCGGGATTGCCTGCCGCGGGGTGGACCACCAGTCCGGCCGGCTTGTCGATGACGATGAGATGGGGGTCTTCGTACACGATTTCAAGGTGGATTGCCTGGGCCGCGGGCTCGGCCGCGACCGGCGGCGGCACCCGTATCTCGAAGGCCTGGCCGGGTTTGACCTTGACCGAGGCGTCTTCTACTGTCCGCTCGCCTTCCCAGACGCAGCCTGCGGCGATCAGCGCCTGCAGCCGCGACCGCGACAGGTCCGGCACGGCGACGGCCAGGGCACGGTCCAGCCGCTCGCCGGCGGCGTCCGGGCCGATCGTTACGGGAATGGCTGTGACGGGAATGGGCTCGTCCAAGGAAAGAGGTGTGCGGGTGCGTCTGGAAGCTGGTTCGTTGCGTGCGGTGAAGATAACCGTTTGGGCGATGCTTGTGGTGATCATCCTGCTCGCCGCCGTGGTTGTGGGGAAACTCGGTCTCCAGCTCTTCTCCGCGGGCCCGGCCAAGGCGCCGCCGGCCACACCCGCCGCGGCATCGGCCGCCCCGTCCGCACTGCCCTCCGGCAGCAAGATTACGACTATCATCCCTGTCGGCGATCGCGCAGTGATGCTGATCACACTGCCCGGCGGCGGGCAGGAGCTGCGCAGCCTCGACCCCAGGACCGGCGCCGCCGCCACCCTGCTGACCACCACCCCCTAGATCCGCTCGACCCGTCCCGAGGATTCCGGCATGACCGATGTGATCAACCTCGCCAGCGACAACGTCGCCGGCGCCGCGCCCCAGATCCTGGCGGCGATCGCCCGCGCCGGCGACGGCCGCGCCCGCTCCTATGGCCATGACGACGTCACCCGCCGGATCGAGGCACGGCTGTCCGAGGTGTTCGAGCGCCGCGTCGCCGCCTTCCCGGTGGCCACCGGCACGGCCGCCAACGCACTGGCGCTGGCGACCTTCACCCCACCCTACGGCGCGGTGCTGTGCCATCGCGAGGCGCATATCGCGGTCGACGAATGCGGCGCGCCGGAATTCTACACCCATGGCGCCAAGCTGATCCTGGCCGAAGGCGACCACGGCAAGCTGACGCCGGCGACGCTGGAGGCTGCCTTCCCGGAAGGCTGGCGCGGCGACGTGCACCGCAGCCAGCCGGCGATGCTCAGCCTGTCGCAGGCGACCGAATCCGGCACCGTCTACACCCCGGCCGAGGTCGCTGCGCTGACCGACGCGGCGCGGCACCACGGGCTGGCGGTGCATATGGACGGGTCGCGCTTCGCCAACGCGTTGGCAGGGCAGATGGGGGCAGGGCAGGGGTGTTCTCCGGCCGAGCTGACCTGGAAGGCCGGGATCGACGTGCTGTCCTTCGGCGGCACCAAGAACGGCTGCGTGATGGCCGAGGCGGTGGTGTTCTTCGACCCGGTCAAGGCGGCGGATTTTGCCCTGCGGCGCAAGCGCGCCGGCCACCTGCTGTCGAAGATGCGCTTCGTCTCGGCCCAACTCGAGGCTTACCTCGCCGACGATTTGTGGCTGGGCCTGGCGGCCAACGCCAACGCCCGGGCGCGGCAGCTGGCCGAGGGGCTGCAGGCGCTGCCCGGGGTGGCGCTGGAGCATCCGGTCGAGGCCAATGAGGTGTTCGTGCGCCTGCCCGCCGCGCTGGCCGCCGGACTGCAGCGGGAAGGCGTGATCGCGGCCCATTGGGAGGGCGAGGTCTGGCGCTTCGTCGGGGCCTTCGACACCACGGCCGAGACGATCGAGACCGTGCTGCAGCGGGCGCGAAGCTGTGTCGCACCGGATGCCGTCGCGGCCGCGGGGTAGGGCGTCACGAAAAGTTACGAAAACACCTTGCGTCGGCGCGCAGGCTCCCCTATATCCGGGCCCGCGCCTCAGTCCCCTTCGTCTAGAGGCCCAGGACACCGCCCTCTCACGGCGGTAACACGGGTTCGAATCCCGTAGGGGACGCCAACGCTTTCAACGACTTAGCCCCGCCTTCGTGCGGGGCTAAGTCGTTTTTGCCGCCAAATTGCCGTATGGGTGGTCCCATGCACGCCCGCTTCCGTCCATCGAAGGTCACCGCCTTCGTCGCCATGCTCGGCGACGAGATGAACAGGCGGGAATTCCTGGATTCCTCAATCCCGGTCGCCGCCGCCTGATCGGCATCGGCCGTCAACCGGCGGTCGAGCGGATCAGGGTTTCCTTCGCCGAAGTCAGATGGACGCGGCATGCGACCTCGACCCTGGAGGTGTCGCGGCTGAACAGGGCCTCGATGTAGGCGAGATGCTCGCGGATCGCGACCTCGTTGCGCTGCCGCTCGTCATGCTTTCGCCACTGATAATGGTAATGGAAGATCAGGGTGATGACGTCGTAGAAGCCGTCGATGAAGCGATTGGGTCCGGCCATGTTGATCAGCCGATGAAAGCGACTGTCGAGATCGGAGAAGTCATGGTATCGGCCGTCGATCTCGCGAAGCAGGGAGACATGTTCCTCGCGCAGGGCGCTGATCTTTCGCCACAGCGGTGAGCTTTCCGGCAACGCCGCGAACGTCATCGCCGACCGCAACTCGAACATCTCGCGGATCTCGAACAGGTCGAGCGCGAAACTCGGCGTGAAGCCCTGGAACACCCAGCCTGCATTCGGCCGCTTCTCGATAAGGCCGAAGCGCTGGAAACGGTTGAGAAACTCGCGGATCCCGGTGGTGGCGACGCCGAACTGGCGGGCCAGTTCCAGCTCGTTGATCGCCGTCCCCGCGTGGGCATCGCCCCGCAGCATCCATTCCATGAAGCGCTTCTCGATCTGCTCGGCCATCGGGATGGTTTCCGCTGCCGGAAACGGCTGCATCGCTGCACCACCCGAGCGGATGGTCCGCCGGCGCCCGGTTCCGGCCACGGTTCCTTGCTCGGCCAGCGCCGAGAGCACCTTGCGCACCGTTGTGCGGCTGACTCCGAGCTGCGCGCTGAGCATGGTTTCCGAAGGAAGCGCCTCCTCGTCTTCGAGCGCCGCGAGCAGGTCCAGGGCGTCGTTGAACGCGCGCTTGAATACCGTGTCCGTCTTCATGCCCGATGTTCTCCCGTCCTTGTCGATCTGTCCTTTAATCCATAAAAAACAATTTGACCGCAACTATAATTGGTTTTTCTGTATAAGGAACAAATAGCCATATCCCGGGGAGGAAAAAGATATGGTCGGCGCCAAATTTCGGCTGGTTTCGGTGAGCGCGTGAGCCCAATCCTCGAAGTCGCCGGGTTGCGCAAGAGCTTCGGGCCCGTCGAGGCGCTGCGCGGGGTCGACCTGCATCTCGACGCCGGGGAAGTCCTGGCCGTGGTGGGCGACAATGGCGCCGGCAAGTCGACTCTGATCAAGCATATCTCCGGGGTCTACCGGCCCGATGCCGGCCGGATGCTGTTGGCCGGAACGCCGCTTGACCTGTCCTCGCCACGCGAGGCGCGGCAACGGGGCGTCGAGACCGTCTATCAGGATCTGGCGCTCGCCGACGACCTCTCGATCGGCGCCAACATCTTCCTCGGCCGCGAGCCGATGCGACGTCTGTTCGGCTTTCTGCCAGTCGTGGACGAGCGGACGATCCGGCGCGAGACCGCGGATCTGCTGAAGCGGATCCGCAGCGAGATTCCGCCCGAGGCCCGGACCGTGGCGCGGCTTTCGGGCGGGCAGCGGCAGGCCGTCGCGATCGCGCGGGCGATCTATTGGAAAGCCAAGGTGGTGCTGCTCGACGAACCGACCGCGGCGCTCGCGGTCATGGAGCGCGAGCGCGTGATCCATCATACCCGCGACCTCGCCGCCCATGGCGTCGGGGTCATCTATATCGGCCACAACCTGGTCGAAATCCTGAAGGTTGCGGACCGCATCGCCGTGATGTTCCGCGGCCAGGTCGTCCACGTCACGCCGGCGGCAGAGACGGACCAGGAGACGCTCATCAAATACATGACCGGCTACAGCGAATCGAAGAAGGCAGCCTGAGTGCTGCACAAAACGGGGAGGAACCATGATGCGCAAGATGTTGCTGGCTGCTTCGGCGGCGATCTTTGCACTCGCGGGCGTGACGCCGGCGAGTGCCGAGGAAACGGTCGCGGTGATCGTGAAGGCGACCACCTCGGAATACTGGCAGTGGGTGTTCAAGGGAGCCGAGGAGGCCGGCAGGCAGCTCGGCGTCAAGGTCGACAAGCTGGGCACGCCCAAGGACGACGCCGCCGGCCAGATCGCCGTCCTCGAGAGTGCAGCGGGGACGAAGCCCGCCGCGATCGTGATCTCGCCGACAATCTTCGAGGCCCTCGGCGACCCGATCGCCGCGGTGACCGATGCCGGGATACCCGTCGTCGTCATCGACTCCGGGGCGAAGACGGACAAATTCGCCGCCTTCCTCACGACCAACAACGAGGCCGGCGGCAAGGCTGCGGCTGAGGCCGTGGCGGCGTGCCTCAAGGAGCGGACCGGGAAGGCGGCGGGCAAGGTCGGCTATCTCACCGCCATGGCCGGTCACGAATCGTTGGATTCGCGTGACCGAGGCTTCGTCGAGGGCTTGAAGGCCTATCCCGACATCACCCTGGTCGGCAACCGGGTCGCCAACAACGAGGAAGCGGAAGGCATGACCCTGACCGCCGACATGCTGACGAAGGACCCGGACCTCGTCGGCCTCTTCGCGGACAACGCGCAGATGGGCACCGGTGCCGGCGCCGCGGTCGCCGAGCAGAAGCTCGGTTCGAAGCTCTGCCTGGTCGCCTTCGACTCCGATGCCGGGGAACTGGAGCATCTCAAGGACGGCTCGGTCTACGCCCTGGTCATCCAGGATCCGTACATGATGGGCTTCGCCGGGGTCTGGTACGGCTACGCCGCCGCGCACGGCGTGCGCCTGCCGAAGAACGTCGACACCGGCGTCGGCACGGTGACGAAGGCGACCATGGACGACCCGAAGCTGGCCGGCCTGCTCGACGTCTCGAAGCGCAAGCTCGGCTCGTTCCTGGGCAACTGATCTGCCGCGGGCGGGGATTGCCGCAGCAATCCCCGCCCGCCTTCATCACGGAGGTCCGATGACGGATCAGCCCCTCCCGCAAATCCGCCCCGGGCCGCGCCTTCGCAGCGGCACGCCGGGCAGATCCCTTCAGGCGCTGCTCCGGCGCCTGCCGATCGAGACCTATGTCATCGCCTTCACGGTCGCACTGTGGGTCGCGCTGTCGCTGACCACGCCCAACTTCCTGACCGAAGGCAACATCAACAACCTGATGCGGCAGACGCCGATCGCGGCGATCGTCGCGATCGGCGTCATGTGCACGATCGTCATCGCCGGCATCGACCTGTCGGTGGGGTCGGTGGTCGCGTTCTGCGGCGTGGCTTTCGCCCAGATGTGCGGGCATGGCCTCGGCCTCGTGCCCGCCACGCTGCTGACCCTGGCGGCGGGGGCCGGGGTCGGGGTGGTCAACGCCGCCGCGATCGGCCGCCTGGGCATCCCTCCCTTCATCGTGACGCTGGCCGGTCTGCAGGTCTATCGCGGCCTGGCATTGCTGCTGGCCGGCGGCATGACGATCGGCGGCCTGCCGCCCGAGGTGAAGGAGTTCGCCCGCGGCACCACCGGCCTGCCCAATCTGTTCTGGGCGATGGTGGCGGTCGGGGTCGTGGTCCACTACCTGCTCCGCTTCACCCGGACCGGGCGGTACATGTATGCGATGGGCTCGAATGCCGAGGCTGCGCGCCGGCAAGGCATCGCTGTCTTCCGCATCACGCTGATCGCCTATGTGCTGAGCTCGGGACTCGCGGCCCTCGCCGGCATCCTGCTGGTCTCGCGCCTCAGCATCGCGTCCCCGTCCATGGCCAACGCCTATGAGCTGCAGGCGATCGCCGCGGCGGTGGTCGGCGGCGCCAGCCTGTTCGGGGGCAGGGGCAGCGTGCTCGGCACGGTGGTCGGCGCCATCCTCTTCACCACCATGAGCAATGCGGCGGTCCTGCTCGGCATCGACCCGTTCTGGGAGATGGTGCTGGAAGGCCTCCTGATCGCGCTCGTGGTCTATCTCGACAACCTGCAGAAGCGACGGCAGGCCGGGGCCTGAGTCCCACGCCTCCGGTGCTCTCCCTCAGGAACGGACGAAGCCATGCGGGCAGTGATATGCCGGGCGCCCGGGGAATTGGCGCTCGAAGAGCGGCCGGAGCCCGAGCGGGGCGAGGGCGAGGTGCTGGTCCGGGTGCGCCGCATGGGGATCTGCGGCACGGACTTCCACATCTACGAGGGCAGCCACCCGTACCTCCAGTACCCCCGGATCATGGGACACGAGCTGTCCGGCGAGGTGCTGGAGGCACCCGGGGGCAGCCCGCTGGCGCCTGGCGACACCGTAATCGTCAATCCGTACGTCTCCTGCGGCACCTGCATCGCCTGCCGCGCTGGCAAGCCCAATTGCTGCGTCCGGATCGCGGTGCTCGGCGTGCATCGCGACGGCGGCATGTGCGAGACGATCGCCGTGCCGGAGCGCAACCTGTACCCGGCGGGCAGCCTCACGCTCGATCAGGCGGCGTGCATCGAGTTCCTGGCGATCGGTGCGCACGCGGTCGCCCGTTCCGGTCTTGGGGGTGGCGCCCGCACTCTGGTGATCGGCGCAGGGCCGATCGGGCTCGGCACGGCGCTGTTCGCCGGTCTGGCGGGGGGTGATGTCTCGATCATGGACCGCGAGGCCGACCGGCTCGCCTTCGCGCTGAAGAGCCGGATCGCGGCACGGGGCATCGGCGTCGGCGACGGGTCGGCGGAGCTGCTCCGCCAGGCGACCGAGGGCGACGGCTTCGACGTGGTCTTCGATGCGACCGGAAGCCGGGCCTCGATGGAGAGCGCCTTCGGCCATGTCGCCCATGGCGGCACGCTCGTGCTGGTCAGCGTGGTGGCCGAGACCATCGCCTTCTCGGACCCCGAGTTCCACAAGCGGGAAATGACGGTCCTCGGCAGCCGAAATGCCCTGCGGGCGGATTTCGAGCGAGTCGTCGCCGCGATCGAAACCGGTCGCGTCCCGCTGGACCATCTCCTCACCCACCGGACCAGCCTTGCCGGAGCGCTCGCCGATCTCCCGCGCTGGGCCGGCCAGAAGAGCGGGCTCGTCAAGGCCCTGGTCGAGATCGGGTGATCTGCGCGAGGCGACCACCGTCGAAACGCACCAGCCCAGCATTCTCGCACCGGTCACGACCGAAACGTGCCGTTCAAAGTGTAGACGAAGCAAGGATCGGTGGCGGTGTCGTGCGCCAGCACGCAGAAGGGTGCGTCGCCATACAGCCAGCGCGCCTGCTCGGCGGCGTCGCAGCCGGTGCCCTCCGGCAGCAGCGGTGCACCGATCAGCCGGGCATGGCTGCCGGCCAGGAGGCGGAGGAAGTCGGGATCGAGGGCTAAGCTCACGGGACCTGCTCCGGGACACGGGTCGGGGCGGTGTCGTCACAGGTTGCCGGCACGGGGGTTGATGCCGAGGATGTGCCCGGGATCGACCGGTACCGTGACCAGGGTGGAGCCCACGGCGCCGCGGTGATGGGCATCGAGGATGTCGTCCAGATTGGCGAGGTCGGGACGAAGCGAGGCAGAACGCCAGCCGCAGGCGCCGGCCATGGCGGCAAAATCCATCCGGGCCAGGCGGATGTGGCGGTGCGACGGCGGCGCGTCCGGGATGATCGTGTGCAGGCCCTGCTCGACGATGCCGTAGCTGGCATTGTCGAGCAGGAACAGCAGGATCCCGAGATCGCGGGCTTCCGCCAGATATCCCGCGAACAACCGGAAGCAGCCGTCGCCGGTGAAACCGACGACATGGCTCTCGGGCGCGGCGAGCTTGGCGCCGATGGCCAGGCCGAGCACGTTGCCCATGGCCGAGCCGCGATAGAGGGAAAAGAAGCGCGCATGCGGATGGGGGCGCTGGACGACGTATTGGCGGTCCTTGTAGGCCAGGCACACGTCGTCGAAGCCGATGGTGTTCGGCCGCCAGCGCGCATCCAGTGCCCGGAACAGCGAGGCCATGTCGGCATGGCCGGGTCTCGGGCCCCCGGGCCGGCGCGTGTTGAGGTCATCCGGCGCCGGCCCGGCCCGAAGGGTCTCCGGCGGCTGCCATTCGAGCCGGCCGAGCAGGGACCGGAGCGCCGCGTCCAGGGGGGCGACGAGCTGCCGACAGGCGCCGCCGGCGCGGTGCCCGAACCCGCCCTCGACCTGGCCGTAGCCGTCCGGGAGGCCGGTGAGGACGAAGGTGTCGCCGGCCGCATAGGGGGCCAGGTTGACCGTGTACTCGTCCGGGCAGGCCCCGAGCACCAGCAGGACGTCGTCCGCGCCGATGTCCTGCCAGAGTCGGATGGCCGCGTCGTTCCCGCCGAAGGAGATGTAGCCGTAGCCGCGACGATTGCCGCGCTCGACCCCGTTGGCGCCGTTGATGCTCCAGACGATGGGGGCTCCCAGGGCCTCGCACAGGCGAGAGGTCAGCTGCGGCGCGTCCGGGTAGCGGGCCAGCTCCTCGCCGGCGAGGATGACGACGCGCCGGCCGCGGATGCGCCGGCAGAACGCATCCGCGAACGCATCCGCTTCGGCCGATGCGAGCGCCGGATCCGGCTGCGGGGGCGCGCGATGCGGGGCCGCCGCCATCCTGGTCTTGAGCGCCCCATGGTCCAGGACGAGGACGACCGGCTTGCAGCGCTTCAGCTGGGCATGGGCCTGCTGAAGCTGCCTTTCCATGGTCGCGGCGTCGTCCAGCACGAAGACGCCATCCGGCAGCTCCGCGCGCAGCTGCGCCAGCATGTGGCTGCCGTGGCGGCTGGTGTCCTGCAGCGGGCACTGCCCTTCGGTCGAGTCCGGCGAGACCGGGACGATATAGACCGCCGGGATGTCGTGCAGCTTGGCGTCGCTGAGCCCGCAGCCCAGCAGCTTGGTCGCGGCGCCCGTCGTCGCGATGCAGGCGCCGATGCGGCCGGACGCCAGATAGCTGCCGAGCGGCACGAAGCCGGAGGCATATTCGCCGAGCGACAGGAAGCGCATCCCGGCGGGCTCGTTGTGGTCGGCCGTATCCTCGCCTGCGTGAAGCGGGGGGAGCTTCTCCAGGAAGCGGATCGCGCCGCCGCCGGTGACGCCGGCACAGACCTCGATGCCCCAGGACTCCAGCGTTGCCACCAGGGACTCGTAGCCGGTTACGGTTTCCGTCAGATGAATATCCATGCGAACGCCTCGTATTCACGGAATTGTGATGCGACGAATAAGGGCCTCTGTTCAGGCCGGCAGCGCCGATTCCGTCGTGTTCTGCAAGACCAGGGAGCGCAGCTTGCTGTCGCTGCACACCGGCTCTTCCGACGCCGTCAGCTCCCGATAGATCGATTCGATGAGGCCGGGCGTCGGCGACAGGCCGAACGCCTCGATCTTCGCCTTGAGCGCATGCCGGCCGGAGTGGCGGCTGATCACCATCCGGCGCTCGGCGCCGAACATGTCCGGCTCCAGGAACTCATAGGTCTGGGGGTTCCGGATGATGGCGGCCTGATGAATTCCCGCGGCGGTGGCGAAGGCGTTCTCGCCGATGATGGCTTTGCCGCGCGCCATCGGAAGGTCGAGGCTCTCGATTAGAAGCCGGCAGGCGGCATAGACCCGGCGGGCGTCGATGGTCGTCGATCGGTTGAAATGCGTCGGATGGGCCGTCAGGGCGGCGACGACCTCTTCCAGGGCGCAATTCCCGGCGCGCTCGCCGATGCCGCAGAGGGTCACCTGGATCTCGTCGATCCCCGCTTCGATGGCCGCGAGGGTGTTGGCGACGGCCAGGCCGAGATCGTCATGGGCGTGCATGGCCAGCCTGACCTCCGGCGGCACGTGCGCCCGCACGGTGTCGATCAGGGCCGGCACCCGGCCGGGCAGGAGGCAGCCGACGGTGTCGGGAATCAGGATCATCGTGGCGCCGGCCCGGGTGGCGACCTCGCACATCGAGCCGAGAAACCCCGGATCCGCCCGGGTCGCATCCTCGGGGGCGACGCAGATGTCGTCGAAGCCGATCCGCCGGGCGAACTGTACGGCGCTCGCGATCTCATCGAGCGCCTGCTGGTACGTGATCTGGCGCTTGTGGCGGAGGTGTATCTCGGACGCGACGCCGAGGATTTCGATCTGCGCCGCCTTTGCATTCTCCAGGGCCTTGGCCGCACGCTCGATATCGGAATGGCTGGCGCGGGCGAAGGCGCAAATCTTCGTCTGCTGCACTTCGTCCGCGACGGCGCGCACGGCGGCGAAGTCATGGTCCGAAGCCGCCGGGAAGCCTGCCTCGATCGTGTTCACCCCCAGCGCTTCCAGTTCGTGCGCGATGCGCAGCTTCTGCTGTAGCGACATGGCGTTTCCGGGCGCCTGCTCGCCGTCGCGCAAGCTCGTATCAAAGATCGTCAACGGCCTGTGAATTGAAGCTGTCGCCATGATCGGGTCCCCATTCAGGTCGTGATCTATTTTTCCAGTGGTTTCCGGGTCTGATTCATAGAGCGCATATTCCTTCAATCGATCCGTGTTAGATCTAAAATACAGAGTAGAATTATAGATAAATTCCTGATTGTTAGAAGAAACGTTCTATAGTTATTGAAAATTGATCCGTGTGAGCGGAGTTATCCGTTTTTCTTGTCTGATATTATTTAAGTGATCGAAGTTTTAAGAGTCAAAATAATACTTATCTCAAAAAGTGCATCCAATTTTATTATAATAAGATAAAAGAGGAGGCGGGATTTGGAGTTTTATCGAAATCAATGCGACTATTGTCGCAACTGTTTCCTGCCTATTATTGCGGCAGCTGCGCCAAGGGAATTAAAAGTAAATTTGGGCGAGATTGCCGATGCCTCGTCCAGGTGGCCGTGGCTGTCATCGCCGGGCCGGGAAACCTCATCGTGAATGACCGATGCCGGGCGATCCCGCAGGGGCGGCGTAAACGCCCGGATCTGCGGTGGCGCGATGCCCAAGATTGCGCCTTTCTCCCGCGCGCCATCCACCTTCCTCGGGCAGGCGCCATGGTCTCTGCGCTCCTCCCGAGTGCCAGGCGGGTTGAGCGGGATCTCTTGCCGCGTCCTGACGAATCCGCAGCGACGATGCCGGCAAGCATTCCGATGCACGGAGTATGAGACAATCTGCAGAATTTCGGACGTCGTCCCCTTTGCCCCCGCAGGTTCTGAATGAACAGAATTGTCCTTCAGCCTTTCTGGATCGCGGGAAGATCATGGAAAAAGAATGCGAGAACATTCTGGATCGGCCGAGTGAGGCGATCGCAGGCGACAATGTCGTTCGCTTCCCGCGCTTGAGTGCGATGTCGACTGTGGCGCTTCAGCAGCAGGAAGATTTCAGGCCGCACACCCGATCCGACTTCGGGCTGAGTGGCCAGGCCAGCCTCGCATTCTATCATCCTGACGGCACGATGAAGTCGGAGCTGTGGTTCAACGGAGATAAAGCCCACAGGGTCGATGGTCCCGCATATGTCCGCTATCGCCGGGACGGCAGCCGCCAGGAGCACTGGTATCGGGACCACCAGCGGCACCGTACCAATGGCCCTGCCGTTGTCGAGTGGGCAAGGGACGGCAGCATCCGGCAGGCCAGGTGGTGGATCGGCGGGACGGACATCACCACGGTGGCGGAGTTGTTCCTGGCCGAGACCGATGCCCATTGGCCGCTGGATGCTGCGGACGAGATCGCCCTCATTCGCCGATCGCTCGGCGAGCGGCAGGATGCCGACCAGGATGGCCTCCCGCCTGATCGGGTCATGAGCTGGGGGCCGATTCTGACGGCGTTATGCTTGGCCAGCTTCTTCTGGCTGCCGCTGTTCGTGACGGTTGCCCTGCTCTGGGCTTAGGCGGGACCGAATGCGTCAGGATGAGGCCGAACGGTTTCAATCGAGCCTGCCGCGCCGCCGTCGCGAACAGCGTGATCCCTCGACAGGAGACCATCGTTCCCTATAGCGGCCGTCACCCGTTGGCGGAGACCATCTCGTCGAGCTGATCCGGTGAGCTTGTCGCTCGCGGAGCTGGGCGACGACGCCGGAACACAGCGGATCGAGGCGCCCCGTCGATGCCTAGCGTTCGCTTCCTTTCGCGGCTTTCGCGCGCCCGGACCGCGGCGCCTGGCCGAAGTGTTTCTTGTAGAGCCTGTAGAACGTCGACGGATTGCCGAAGCCATGTTCGAGGAGGATCGTCGCCACCTTCTTCGTGCCGGATTCGAGGTCGCGACGGGCTGCCTCCAGCCGCAGGCCGGTGATGGTTTCGCGCAGGGAGATGCCCATGCGCTCGAAGAGGGCGTACAGCTTGCGGACCGAGATGTCGAAATGCTGCGCGATGAAGTGCGGTGAGAGCTCTCGGCTGCGCAGCTGCTCGTTGATGTACAGCTTGATCTGCTCATAGAACTGGCTGTCGCTGTCGTGCTGCATCGGCAGAGCCGTCCGAAGCAGGTATTCGCGGATGATTTCGATCAGATGATCGAAGGATGGAGGCTGCGAGATGCCGGCGAGATCTGGGCCGTGGCCGTTGATCGTCAGATCGTTGTGAAACCTGATATAGGTCGTGATGGCTTCGCTATTGACCATCGCGCTGGCTTCGATCTGAGGAAAGAGGGTCGAGGTGCCCTGGGCGATATGGAGCCAATCCACCAGGCAGCGCTGCTCGGAATCTCTCTCCAGGATCAGATCGAACTCGCAGCTGCCGTCGATGACGACGGCGGTGCCCGGCTTCAACCGGATGCTCTGTTCTTGGATGAGGAGCGCGCAATTGCTTTCGGCAGTGATGATGAGACAGTGGGGCGGCGCCGGGCGCGATCCGTTGCGGCGTCGGAGAATGCCGGGTGTGCACTGCAGCCGGAGCGAGCGGTAGTCGTCATCGACGATGCCGAGCTTGGCCGTCATCTTGAATGGCGCATCGGTCGTCGGCACGAAATCCGCATGCAGCAGGGGCTTGCAGAACTGCGACCGGAAGTAGTCGACCCCACCTTCGTACAGCATCGAACCGGATGTGGTGACGCGTCCGCCGCCGCGATCAGGCATGAGCATCTTCTTTCGTCACCAGGATGGCGGGAGAGCCGAGGGCGCCCGCATGGCAAGTGTCACCCCGGTGGTCGCGACAGTTCAGGGCGGCGGAAGAGGAGAAGGAAGGGCCGAGACCAGCGCCACCATCCGTATACTGGGGTTGCTTGCGGCCTTCGCGGGCCTCGGGGTCGCGTCTCGCGCAGATATATTGCCATATTATGCAGGGCATTGCCGTCTCGTGCAGAGCAGGGAGGGACCTGCACCGGAGGATCTGCATCCACGCCCTTTGGGCGGCCCATCCAGTGGTCCGTGGCCCGGAGGCACCTCGCTCCGTCCCGCTCCCGCGGCGATGCGAGTCGCTCATCCTTTGGCATGAGATTCGGCATGGCCGGAGCCGCGGGGTCGTGTGTTTTGTGTCGCGAGAGGACGTCTCTTCGGCCCCCTGGGGGTCAGGCACGGTTCCCGCGGTCGTCCGTTCCGCAAAGCCAAGGCAGGCGAACTCATAAAGGCTTAGCGCTCGACGTGATGGAAGCGCTGTAGCGCTCTACGCTATACATTTGTGCTCTTTCATCGCCTAAAATATCGGCATTAATTCTCGCAAATGCCTGTCGAAAAATAGTTTGTGATTTAAATGAACTCCGATTAGTTATTCACCCGGTTGGGGGATAGAGTGGGGTTGTGAGGCAGCTGTTTGGTGGCAGGAAAGTAACTCCGGGGCGACAGCGGCAACTCAGGGGGCAACGGCGTCCTTCTATGGAGTGCGGGCGACGACGAATGCATCGCCGGCCCGAGATCCAGCCACGCAATCCAGCCCATCTCTGGTTCGGGCACGCACTGCCGCCCGGCATGGGGACGGATGCATCTCGATCCTGAGGTCCAATCCCGGCACGGGGGCAGGGCGACCATACCCTCCCGCGAGCAACACCCCGCAATGTGAGAGATGCGAGATAGCTCTGTCCGTGGATCCATCCTCTGTGCCGGCGCGGATGAGCACTATCAGCGTCTGTGTCAGCCGCTCCTCGACTCCCGGCTCGAGTCCCTGTCGGGGGAATTTGCCCCCGCCATCCTTCGCTTCGTCTTTGCCGGCGCCAACCGGGCCATTCACATCCGCTCCGGGCCGAGCGCAATCCGCCGTCCGGCTGGTCTCTGTGCCCGCTATGGAGACCACTATCTCGTGCTCGTGGCTTGGAGCGCGGGACTTCTGGTCGCAGGCGAGCGGCAATGGGCCCTCACCGCCGGCACGGTCGTCGCCATCGACGGCAATCTCGGATTCGAATTGCTGTTGGGCGAGGCGACGGAGGAGAGGCATGTCGTGGACTGGCTGCACATCGCGGCCCCGGGCCCATCACGGCTGCGCGGGGCGGCGGGCTGCGTTGTCCTCGGCAGCAGCATGCTGGCGCAGTACGTGTCCAATCACGCGAGGCTTGCCGTCAAGGGCCTGAGCCCGGATGACCCGCTCGCCGAGAGGATCCCGGTCTTCGACTACATCGGACGAGCGCTCGAGGATTACATTGCCCGGGAGGGTCTCGGCGGAAATGACAGGCTGGAGCTGTTCCGCAGGATACGGCCGTTCATAGCGGACAATGTGAAGCACCCGTCGCTGGGGGCGGATCTGATCGCCCGCCGGTTCGGGATTTCGAAGCGGAAGCTATACAGCGTCATCAGCAGCAACGGTGCCTCGCTGCACGAAATGATCATGACCGAACGGCTGGAGGCCGCACATCGGGCAATCGAGGCCGGAGGGGAGAAGGTCACCAGCGTGATCCTGGATCACGGC
This sequence comes from Inquilinus sp. 2KB_23, assembly GCF_052115705.1. Classification (NCBI taxonomy): domain Bacteria; kingdom Pseudomonadati; phylum Pseudomonadota; class Alphaproteobacteria; order Rhodospirillales; family Rhodospirillaceae; genus Inquilinus; species Inquilinus sp. 2KB_23. Next base: position 26,848 of record NZ_JBFRHF010000013.1, read on the forward strand.
TTTTCCAACGCCTCGACCTTCTACCGCAACTACAAGCGGCAATTCGGCCGGACGCCGCGGTCGGGATAGCGGCAACGGGCGCTGTGATCTATCTCTCGCTGCGCCCGCTGGGCGTGGCGGTGCTGGCGCGGAGAAGAAGCCGGCTCGGCACGGTGGTCTTGGGGGCTGGCATGGCGGCGCCGCCGAGAAGATCCAGCATGATCCGCGCGGCCTGGGCGCCGAGGTCTTCCGCCGGCTGCTCCAGCGTGGTCAGGGGCGGAACGCAGAACGCTCCGACCGCGGCTCCGTCGAAGCCGATGATGGATACATCCTCCGGTACGGCCACGCCGTTCGATCGGACCGTCCCGATGAAGGAGATCGCGGCATCGTCCGCGCAGCAGACGGCTGCGGTCGGGCGGCGTGCCAGCGCCAGCGCCAGATAGGCGTGCGCGGCTTCGACGCCGTTCTGAAAGCCTTCGTTGAACCCGAGATGCCCGCCATGGCGAATGACGGCCCGGTCGGACAGTCCGACCACCGCCAGGGCGTCCAGGAGGCCGGAGAAGCGCTCGACCTCGTGGTAATTGCCCGACTCGCCAGCGATGTAGAAGAAGGATCGATGGTCGAGCGCGATCAGGTGGAGAACACCTTCGCGCATGGCTGCCCGATCATTGGTGACCACGCTCGGTATGCCGGCCGCGCTGCGGTCCGTGAGCAGCGAGACCACCGGGATGCCCGCGTCGGCGAGAGACCGGCTCCCATATGCCGGCAGGTCCGCGGCGCCCAGGACGATCACGCCGCGGACCGTCCCGCCGAAGGCCAGGTCGACAACATGCCTCGCGGCGGCCGGGGAGTTGCGATTGGAGAATATGAGGTCGAATCCGCCTTCCGCCACGGTCGAGGCAAGCCCCTGCAGCACCGCAGGGATGATCTGGGACGCGCCGAAGATCATGCTGGGCCCCGGCAGGGCAGCCAGGACAATGGTGGACCTGCCCACCCGCAGGTTTCGGGCGGCGGTGTTGGGGATGTAGCCCAGCTGCTCGGCCGCGGCTGCAATCCGACGGCGCGTTTCCTCGTTGACCCTGCCGGGATTGGCGAGGGCGCGGCTGACCGTCGATGTCGCGACGCCGGCCAGTTTTGCGACATCAGTCATGCGCGGACTGGAATGCCATGCCTTGTCCGCCGCCTGCGCATGCTTATCCATCCATGCTCACCCGGGCCTGATTGTCCTGTCTCTCGCAACAATGCGTCACCGATCCAGAACGACGCAATTCAGCAGAAATCCGCGATCAATATGTCCGAAGATTAAGCTTGCTACCCGATCGACGTCCGCTATTCTCTGGCAATCGATTGCCGCACGTGGGTGGTATCGTTCCCTCTGCCAGCCGCTGCAGGCCAACAGACGTCCGGGTGTGTAGGCGACAGTGCCGGCCTGGGCGCGCCCCTCTTCAACGACCCGGATGGAACAGACCGATGCGCCAGCCCGCATCCCCCATCGTCACCAAGCAAGACAGCTCCATCTCCGGCTCGATCTTCTATGCGGATGCGGGAGCCTTCGCCCAGCAGGTCTGCGAGCCCGTCCTGGGCGCTGGCTTCCAGCCGGACGGCAGGGGGTTCCATGCCGCGGCCCGGTTCAGTCTCATCGACTGCAGCGGCGCCGTGCACCTGCGGATCAGTCCAGGCGTGCTCACGCGCCCCGGCGGCCTGTCCGCGAGCATGGGAGGGCACTTCCTGGTCATCGTCCTCCATGGCCCCGCCATTCTGGCGACAGGAGAGGAGAAGCGGCTGCTGCCGCCGAAATCCGTCGTCGTCATCGACGGCGATCTCGCATTCAGCTTGGCATTGTCGCAGGAAGACGCCGGCGGGTGCGTGGTGGACTGGCTCCAGCTGGGCAAGACCAAGCCGCCAGCCTTGGCAAAGGCGCCGGGCTATGCCGTGATGACGAGCCTCCCGTTGGCGGAGTACATCGTCGGCCAGGCCAGGCTTGTCGAGCCGGCAGGGGGCGACATCGGGCCGTGCCAGCGCGATATCCCGATCTTCGACTACATCGCCGCCGCGATCCGGGACTATATGGCGCAGATCGAAACCGAGGGCCCCGCCGGTGACCGCGGGCTGTATCGGAGTATCAGGGCCTTCATCGTCCAGACCGTGAAGAATCCGTCGCTTGGCGCCGATATGCTCGCGCGCGAGTTCGGCATCTCGAAGCGCAAGCTCTACAGCATCTTCTACGACAATGCCGCCTCGCTGCATGAGACGATCATGACGGCACGGCTGGAGGCGGCGCGGCGGGAACTCGAGACCGGCAGACAGAAGGTGGCGAGCGTGATCGTCGACTACGGCTTCTCGAACTCGTCTACCTTCTATCGCAACTACAAGCGCCGCTTCGGCACCGTCCCCCGCTCGCGGTAGGGAAGGTCTCCAGGATCAACTGTCCGCCGCGGCGATGTGGCGTGGAAAGAGAAGGCCGGCCTCCGGCCGCGGGTGGGCCCCGTCGACTCGGGTGCCGGCCTCCTAGTGCCGCGTGACAGCGAACGCGGCGCTGCCAAGAATTCCAGAAACTTGGGGCCGATAGGAGTGCTGATAGCATTTCGCCTGTTGCCATTTCTGTTTTATCCCCGGCGTCGCCTGCTATTCCATGTCTCAAATCGTGCAGTTATGGCAAAATCTATTCATATAAAATTGTAGTATAATTGCTGATGGCGATGGCTCGGTCGCAGCCCTGCCGGCCGCCTGGTGTCCGCGGTCGAGCCACATGCCGCATCAGCCGCATTCGGCAAGGGCCGGACATCGGCCAAGGGCTTGCAGCCCCAGAAGGCGCGCGGAGTTGCGCTGGTCGCGAGGTGAATTGCTTGAATTGGGAAAAGAGCCGCACAGGGCGGGAGGCGGAATCTTGCCACATGACCCAGTATGTCAGGCATGAAATCCCATTCAGCGTTCCATTGCCAGGCCGTGCGGCGCGGCGTTTGGGAGAGGCGTAGCGCAATGTCGAAAAGCACGGGGCCGCGGGTTCTTCCGCCCTTCCGCCGGGCATTTGAGGAGAGAGGGAGGGCCCGCCGCGGCGAGGGCTTCGATCGACACCATCCGATGGTCGTGCCGGCGTCACCCCGAGGCATCGGCCTGCGTCCGATGTCCTGAAGTCCCGGGCAAAGCCCTGAAGGAGCGCCGTGCTCCCCAGGGCTGACGTCCCGTCCGCCGCACGTCATCCCTTGTCGCCACCCCTTAGGGAATGAGGAAGTCCCGATGCCCGAAATCAGCCCGCCGTTCGGCTACGGCGCCCTGAAGCTCCTGGATCGGTCCGACCATGTCCGCCTGCTCGGGCCGGGGCAATTGCCGCCCTTCGTGAGCCAGTCGCAGATCGTGCCGCTGGCCTATGACGAGATCGTGTCGGCCGCCTGGCACTATCCGATCGTCTTCGTGCACGATCCGGCGGCCGACCAGTACAATGTGGTCGCCGTGATGGGCCTGTCCCGGAACCGCAACAGCTTCGGCGGCGACGGCGGATGGGACCCGGCGGCGTACCCTCCCGCCTATGTCCGGCGCTATCCCTTCTGCATGGCGTCGGTGGTGCGGGACGACAAGCCGGACCCCGACCTGCTGGTCTGCGTTGACGCCGACCACGTCTCGGAAGGGCCGGCGGAGGGCGCGGTTCGGCTGTTCCTCGATGACGGCCAGCCGACGCCGCGCTGGACCGCGATCGAAGGCTTCCTCGCGGCCTATGAGGCGGATCTGGCTGCCGCCCGCGCCTTCACCGCGCGGCTGGTGGAGCTGGACCTGCTCGAGACCTTCACCGCCAATGTGACGCGGGCGGGGGCAGAGCCGTTCTCGCTGACCGGCATGTGGCGGGTGAACGAGACGCGGCTGGCGGAGCTCGACGCCGAGACGGTCCTGGCCCTGCACCGCAGCGGCCATCTCGCCCGTATCACCCTGCAGCTGTTCTCGCTGCAGCGGTTCCACAACCTGCTGCAGCGCGAGGGAGAGCCGGCGGTGTCGCCGCCGGTGCCCGCCGCCGATCTGGCCGAAGCGGTCGCCTGAGCGGCCGTCGAAGTCCACAGCAGGATTCCTGCGTTTCCATGAATTGCTCGGTTCTCGGGGGATCTTCCGTGTCGCAAGAGTGGCAGGAACGAATTCAGCTCCACCCCTATCGCGATCTCATGCCGTGGCAGCCGCTGCCGACGGCGCCGGCGGGCTTCGGCGATCGGAGGCCGGCGGCCCCGCGCGGGATCTCCACGGCGGCCTATGCGCCGGAGGAGCAATTCGAGGCCTGGCGCTCCCATGTCGCCCCGTTCATGGATGTCGGGCTCCCGACCGGGACGACGCCTGCGGACGGCTTCCTCGCCGAATTCATGATCTGCAGCCTGGGCGGCATCGGGGTGGCTTCCGGGCGTGCGGACGCCTTCTCCTTCAGCCATGCCCCGGGTCCTTCGGCGCCTGGGCCGCGCCGGGCGCCGATCGGCTGCTGGCGCCTCATGCTGATGACGGAAGGGGAGATGTGGGTCGACAGCTCCGACCGTCACGCCCATGTCCGGCCCGGCGACCTGTTCCTGCTGTCCCTGGACGCGGCGTTCCGGGGTCGGGCGACCCGTCAGGCCGGGCTGTGCCTCACCCTGCCGCGGGACGCGTTCGTCGCCGCTGCCGCCGGCTTCGACAGGGCCTCTGGGGCCGTCCTGACCGGCCCCCTCGCGGCGCTTCTGGTCGACTACCTGCGCAGCCTCGAGGTGAGGCTGGTCGGCATGACGCCGGACGACCTGATGCAGGCGGGGCGGGCGACGGCCGAGATGCTGGCGGCCTGCATCCGGCCATCCCGCGACCCGTTGGAAGAGGCGCAAAAAGCGGTCGCCTCGGTCCTGTTCGACCGCGCCCGTTCCTACATCCAGGCGCATTTCGGCAACCCCGAGCTGACGCCGGAGCGCGTGGCGCAGGACCTCCGCGTCTCGCGCTCGAACCTCTATCGGGTGTTCGAGCAGGCCGGCGGGGTGTCGCGCTATATCCAGCAGTGCCGCCTGTTCGCCGCCCACGCCGCCTTGAGCAACGAGAGCGGACGGCGGATCCAGGACATCGCCTATGGCTGCGGATTCAAGCTGGCGTCGGATTTCACGCGGGCGTTCAAGCGGGAGTTCGGCTACAGCCCGCGCGGGGCCCGGGATATCAGGCGGACACATGCGGAACCGATGCCGCGGCTTCCCACGGTCACCGCCGATTCGGATCTGGTCCCGGCCGTCGTGCCGGCGGAGTGAGGCGACGCCGCCGCTGCTCTCTCGCTCTTGCGAGAGCATATCGATCTGCAGCAGCGCGAGGCTGCGGCGATAGGCCTGGACGTCGAGATCCGGTCCGGCGGCAGCGTCTATAGAACATATACCGACGAAGCAATCCATGGGACCAGCGTCCTGAGAAGCCCTTGCCCGCGGATGCCGTGCCCGCCCGGCGGATGGGAATTTTCCTCAAATTGCAGTGACTTGTGGCAGCCGCGCCACGGTGCGGCCTTCCCGCACCGAAATGGGACGCCATGCCAATTATTGGGACGCTCAGCGGAGTGACGACAGCAGAGTCCTGATGAATTCTTCAAAAAACCAGATACCGGAAAAGATCGAAGAAACAAGGTCGTCCTGGTGGATGCCGACTGGCGGAAACAGGCGCGTTTCTACTTCGATCCGTTCTGGTGCGGTGGAGGTGAGGGTGGCGGTCCGGGGCCCGTTTGGGACGGGTGGTGTGGACCGCCGTCGCGCTCGGCGGTTGGCGGTTCTTCTTGCGGGGGAGGGAGTGGGATGACGCGATCGAATGATCGGTCCCTGGATGCGGATAAGGCAACACCGGGCCCGGCCAGGCCCGGTGCCGGCGCGTCAGCGGACGGGCCGGAAATCCAACTCTCGATTCCACAGGGCGGCGGGACGGCATCGTCCGGATCCGCCGCGGCGGCGAGCTCTTTTCAGGCAGGCATTTCGGCGGGGGATGACATCATGAACGGCAACGATTTTTCGGCCCGGAAGACCGTCCGGCATCACACCGCCCGATTCGCCAACAATTGGGTCGCGGGTGCCGCCGGGGGCGGCCGCTCGCTCCGCCGCCGGCTGATGGCGGCGCTGCGCCAGGCGCACCGCATGCTGGGCATGAAGCGCGACCGGCTGGGCCTCGGTGCCCTCGGCACCGGCGGCGCCGTCGGCGGCGCCACGCTCGCCGTGGCTGGCACCGCGGCGGCGCCGGCCACCCTGTTCGGGGTGCTGCGCCGGGCCAGGGGACTCTACGCCGCCATTTCGCTGGCGACGCTGGCGGCTCAGCTGCCGACGCAGGCCTTCGCGCAGGCCATCCTCGGCCCCGGCAGCACCGCCCCCGCCGGCTCGACCGCCGTGGGCAACACCGCCACGGCGGTTGGCGGCCACTCCATAGCGTTGGGCACCAGCACCACCGCCACCGGCGATGGTTCGATCTCGATCGGCTATACCAACAGCACCAACGGCCTCAACGCGATCGCCATCGGCGTCTTTTCGAACGCGGTCGGCACCAACGCCCTCGCCCTTGGCGGGGCAGCCCACGCCTTCGCGGACGGGGCAACAGCGCTCGGCGTCAACTCCACGGCCAGCGGCCCCGCCTCCACCGCCGTCGGCAACAATGCTGGCGCCACCGGGGGGAATGCGACGGCGTTGGGCATCAATTCGCGCGCCACCGGTGGCAATTCGATCGCCGCAGGCGCCAGTGCCACGGCGAGTGGCGCGAGCGCGTCGGCCTTCGGTCCGGGCGCGCTGGCCAACGCCATCCAGTCGACGGCGCTGGGATTCGGGTCCCAATCGACCGCCGAGAATTCTGTCGCGGTCGGGTCTAATGCTATAGCCAGTGGCCTTGCTTCGGTGGCCATGGGGCTGGCGGCCAATTCGGGCAGCAACAGCTCGATCGCGATCGGCTGGCAGTCGATCGCCTCCCAGGTGAACTCGGTCTATCTCGGCGCGCGCACCGTCGCGGGGACGGGCGCCACCGCGCAAAGCGCCATCGGCATCGGCACCGATGTGACGGCCTCCGCCCAGGATGCGCTCGCCATGGGCCGCGCCTCGAAGGCGACCGCCGTGGGTGGTACCATCGCCATCGGGGTCAGCGCCAACGCCGCAGGCCAGGGCGCCGTCGCAGTCGGCCCCACCGCCAGCGCGGCCGGCAACTTCTCGGTGGCCACGGGCAACGGCGCCGTGTCGAGCGGAGTCGGCTCGGTCGCGTCGGGGTCGGGGGCTCAGGGCACGGGCGTTTCCTCCACGGCGGTCGGCAACAACGCGGCCGCCATAGGCCCCAGCGCCACGGCGCTGGGCGCCGCCGCGGTCGCGAGCGACGTCAATGCGGTCGCGGTCGGCCGTTCGGCCCAAGCCACCAACGCCGGCGCCATCGGCGTGGGCTCCTTCGCCAATGCCACGGCATTGAATTCCACGGCGATCGGTGCCGGCTCCCGCACGGGGGCGGAAAATGCGTTCGCCGGGGGCCGTTCGGCCAATGCCGCAGCCCTGAATTCCATCGCCATCGGCACGACGGCCAATGCGACGGCCGCGAGCACCACGGCGATCGGCAACGCCTCGCAGGCGCTGGCCGCCTCGAGCGTGGCGCTGGGCGACACCAACACCGTGGCGGCGGCGGCCGGCCCCGGCTCGGTGGCGATCGGCCACAACTCGGCGGTGAACGGCGGCACCGGTGCGGTGGCGATCGGCGGAGGCCAGGTCGTCAACGGCAACGGCGCGGTCGCGATCGGCGACCCGAATTCGGTGACCGGCACCGGTGCCGTGGGCATGGGCGCCAACAACACCGTCAACGGCACCGGCGCGGTCGGAATCGGCAACGGCAACACCGCGACGGGCCAGGGCTCGGTCGCGCTGGGCAACGCCAGCAGCGCGGCGGGCGCCGGCTCGCTCGCCCTCGGCGACGCGGCTTCGGCGGTGAATGCCAAGGACGTGGCGCTGGGCTCGGGCTCGGTGACCGCCGCGGCGGTCGCCACGCCCAGCACGGTGATCGGCGGCACCACCTACAACTTCGCCGGGGCGGCCCCGACCAGCACGATCAGCGTCGGTGCGGCGGGGGCGGAGCGGACCATCACCAATGTCGCGGCGGGGCGGATCGCCATCGACTCGACCGACGCGATCAACGGCAGCCAGCTCTTCGCCACCAACCAGGCGGTCTCGGCCATCGCCGCCAGCACGCCGACTCATTACGTCAGCGTCAACGATGGCGGGTTACAGCAGGGGAACTACACCAACAACGGCGCCACGGGCGCCAATGCCATCGCGATCGGTCCCGCGGCTTCGGCGACGGGGACGAACTCGATGGCCGTAGGCTTCAACACCAAAGCGACAGGCGGCTCCGGCCAAGCCTTCGGCTCCGGCAGCGTCACCAGCGCGGATGTCGCTCTTGCTGTGGGCCTCCAAGCCACGGCAGGGGGGGTGGGGGCCACGGCCGTCGGCCTGCATGCCAACGCCTTGGGCGTGACCTCGATCGCGATGGGCAACGCAGCCAACGCGACGGCCCAGAACGCGATCGCGGTGGGCAGCCTGGCCAACGCGGCGGCCGCGGACAGCATCGCCATCGGGACCAGCGCCGTCGCCACGGGGCCGTCGGGCGGCGCGATCGCGCTCGGCCTGAACGCCAACGCGACCGGCTCCTTCACGACCGCGGTCGGCACGGGCGCGCTGGCCAATGGCGATTGGGCGACGGCCTTCGGCCAGAACGCCAATGCCGGTGCCCAGCAGGCCACGGCCCTCGGCGCCGGCAGCCTCGCCACTGCCAATTTCGCCACCGCGACCGGCTTCCAGGCTATCGCGACAGGGGCGGCGTCCACGGCGGTCGGCCTGCACGCCAACGCCGCGGCGGACAACGCCATCGCGGTCGGCAACGCGGCCACCGCTTCGGTCGCGGACGCGCTGGCCCTGGGCAGCTCGGCCAACGCGACCGGCGGCAGCAGCATCGCGGTCGGCCGGATCAGCCAGGCGAGTGGCCTCAACGCCGTCGCACTGGGTGTCGGCACCAACGCCAGCGCCGACTCCGCCATTGCCCTGGGCAATGCGAGCGCCGGTTCCGGCGCCGGCTCGGTGGCGATCGGCGCGGTGGCCAATGCGTCGGCAGACGGCGCCATCGCCATGGGCTTGCAGGCCAATGCCGCGGCGGCGAACGCTACCGCGGTCGGCAACGCCTCGCAGGCGCTGGCGGCCTCGACGGTGGCGCTGGGCGACACCAACACGGTGGCGGCCGCGGCCGGCCCCGGCTCGGTCGCGATTGGCCACAACTCGACGGTGAATGGTGGCACGGGTGCCGTGGCGATCGGCGAGGGCCAGGTCGTCAACGGCGACGGCGCGGTCGCCATCGGCGACCCGAACTCGGTGACCGGCACCGGCGCCGTCGGCATGGGCGCCAACAACACGGTCAACGGCACGGGCGCGCTGGCGCTGGGCAGCGCCAACACGGCGACGGGCCAGGGCTCGGTCGCGCTCGGCAATGCCAGCAGCGCGGCAGGCGCCGGCTCGCTCGCCTTCGGCGATGCGGCCTCGGCGGTCAATGCCAAGGACGTGGCGCTGGGCTCGGGCTCGGTGACCGCGGCGGCGGTCGGCACCGCCAGCACGGTGATCGGCGGCACGACCTACAACTTTGCCGGCGCCACCCCGACCAGCACCGTCAGCGTCGGCAGCGCCGGCAATGAGCGGACCATCACCAATGTCGCGGCCGGCCGGATCGCGATCGACTCGACCGACGCCATCAACGGCAGCCAGCTCTTCGCCACCAACCAGGCGATCACGGCGATCGCCGCCAGCACGCCGCTGCACTACTACAGCGTCAACGACGGCGGCACGCACGGGGCGAACTACATCAACGACGGCGCCACCGGCGCCAATGCGATGGCCGCCGGCATCGGGGCGACGGCGTCGGGCGCCAACTCGACGGCGGTCGGCTTCAATGCCGCCGCGTCGGGCGGGACCACGGTCGCCCTCGGCAGCGGGGCGACGGCCACCAGCGGCGGCGCCGGCGGCGCCATGGCCCTGGGCACCAACGCCAAGGCCGTGGTGACGGGCGGCGACGGCTCGCCGATCGCCATCGGCATCGCCTCCAATGCCAGCGGAGCCGCCGGCACGGCGCTCCCGGGCGGCTTCACCTCCTTCGAGGCGGTCGCGCTCGGCAACAGCGCGAACGCCACCGGGCAGGGCGGCACGGCCGTCGGCGGCGCGAGCCAGGCGACCGGGACCTGGTCCACCGCTCTCGGCCAGAACGCCAACGCGTCGGCGGATCACGCCACGGCGGTCGGCGTCCTCGCCAACGCGAGCGGCCTCAATGCTGTGGCAATGGGCTACAACACCACCGCAGGCGCCGAGAGCACCATCGCTATGGGCAATGCCGCCAGCGCGACGGCGGGTGCCGCGATCGCTCTGGGCGTTAATGCCAATGCTTCCAGCCAATGGGCGACCGCGATCGGCACCAACACGGTCGCGAGCGACCAGGGCGCTGTCTCGATCGGCACCAACACGGTCGCAAGCGACCAGAGCGCGATCTCGATCGGCACCAACACCCAGGCTCTCGCCCTCACGAGTACGGTCCTGGGCACCAACAGCTCGGTGGCGGCTGCGGCCGGCGAAGGTTCGGTTGCGATCGGCACCAACTCGCAGGTGCTGGGCGGCGCCGGGGCGGTGGCGATCGGCCAGGGCCAGGTGGTGAACGGCGACGGCGCGGTCGCGATCGGCGACCCGAACACCGTCACCGGCACCGGCGCGGTGGGCCTAGGCGCCAACAACACCGCCACCGGCACCGGCGCGCTGGCGCTGGGCAACACCAACACCGCGACCGGCCAGGGCTCGGTTGCGCTCGGCAATGCCAGCACCGCGGCCGGCGCGGGCTCGCTCGCCTTCGGCGACGCGGCCTCGGCCACCAATGCCAAGGACGTGGCGCTGGGCACGGGCTCGGTGACCGCGGCAGCGGTCGGTACCGCCAGCGCGACGATCGCGGGCACGACCTACAACTTCGCCGGGACCACGCCGGCCAGCACGGTCAGCGTCGGTGCGGCAGGAGCCGAGCGGACGATTACCAATGTCGCGGCGGGGCGCCTCTCCGCCACCTCGACCGACGCGGTGAACGGGTCGCAGCTCTTCGCCACCAACACGGCGGTCGACGACGTCGCCAGCCAGATCACCGACGTGACCGGCAAGCTGACGCACTACTACAGCGTCAATGACGGCGGCACGGCGGGCGGCAACTTCAACAACGACGGCGCCACCGGCCTCAATTCGATGGCGGCGGGCATCGGGGCGGCCGCGTCCGGCGCTCAGGCCGTGGCGCTGGGCACCGACACGGTCGCAAGCGACGTCGATGCGGTCGCGGTCGGCACTGTGGCCAAAGCCACCGGAGCCGGCTCCATCGTCTTGGGCTCCTTCGCCAATGCCGTGGGACAGAATTCCACGGCGATCGGTGTCGGCGTCACGGCGGGGGCAGACAATGCCATCGCCATGGGCCTCAATACCAACGCGTCGGCCACGGACGCGCTCGCCCTGGGCCACGGTGCCACCGCCGGCGATGCCGGGGCGGTGGCGCTGGGCTCGGGCTCGGTGACCGCGGCGGCGGTCGGCACGTCCAGCGCGACGATTGCCGGCACGACCTACAACTTCGCCGGCACGGCACCGGCCAGCACGGTCAGCGTCGGCGCGGCGGGGGCGGAGCGTACCATCACCAATGTGGCGGCGGGACGGCTCTCGGCCACCTCGACCGACGCGGTGAACGGCAGCCAGCTCTTCGCCACCAACACGGCGGTGGACGACGTCGCCAGCCAGATCACGAATGTGAACGGCAAGCTGACGCACTACTACAGCGTCAATGACGGCGGCACGGCGGGCGGGAACTTCAACAACGATGGCGCGACCAGTGCGGGTGCCCTGGCGGCCGGCATCGGGGCCGTGGCGTCGGGCGGCCCGTCGACGGCGGTCGGCAACAACGCCGCCGCGACAGGCGGGACCACGGTCGCCCTCGGCAGCGGGGCGACGGCCACCGGCGGCGGCAGCGGCGCGGGCATGGCCCTGGGCACCGGCGCCAAGGCCATCGTGACGGCCGGCGACGGCTCGCCGATCGCCATCGGCCCGGGTGCGAATGCCAGCGGAGCCGCGGGCACGGTGCTTCCGGGCGGCTTCACGTCCTTCGAGGCGACCGCGATCGGCGGTTCCTCGACCGCCACGGGGGCCGGCAGCACTGCGGTCGGCGGCAACACCAACGCAACCGGGACCTGGTCCACGGCCCTCGGCCTGGCCTCCAGCGCCACGGCGGACCACGCCACGGCGGTCGGCGTCCTCGCCAACGCCTCGGCGGCGGATGCGGTCGCCCTGGGCAACGGCGCCACGGCCGGCGATGCCGGCGCGGTGGCGCTGGGCACGGGCTCGGTGACGGCGGCGGCGGTCGGCACGGCCAGCACCACCATCGCCGGCACGACCTACAACTTCGCCGGGACGACGCCGGCCAGCACGGTCAGCGTCGGCGCGGCGGGCGCCGAGCGGACCATCACCAATGTGGCGGCGGGGCGGCTCTCGGCGACCTCGACCGACGCGGTGAACGGCTCGCAGCTGTTCGCCACCAACACGGCGGTCGACGACGTCGCCAGCCAGATCACGAATGTGAACGGCAAGCTGACGCACTACTACAGCGTCAATGACGGCGGCACGGCGGGCGGGAACTTCAACAATGACGGCGCGACCAGTGCGGGTGCCCTGGCGGCCGGCATCGGGGCCGTGGCGTCGGGCGGCCCGTCGACGGCGGTCGGCAACAACGCCGCCGCGACGGGCGGGACCACGGTCGCTCTCGGCAGCGGGGCGACGGCCACCGGCGGCGGCAGCGGCGCGGGCATGGCCCTGGGCACCGGCGCCAAGGCCATCGTGACGGCCGGCGACGGCTCGCCGATCGCCATCGGCCCGGGTGCGAATGCCAGCGGGGCCGCGGGCACGGTGCTTCCGGGCGGCTTCACCTCCTTCGAGGCGACCGCGATCGGCGGTTCCTCGACCGCCACGGGGGCCGGCAGCACTGCGGTCGGCGGCAACACCAACGCGACCGGGACCTGGTCCACGGCCCTCGGCCTGGCCTCCAGCGCCACGGCGGACCACGCCACGGCGGTCGGCGTCCTCGCCAACGCCTCGGCTGCGGACGCGGTCGCCCTGGGCAACGGCGCCACGGCCGGCGATGCCGGCGCGGTGGCGCTGGGCACGGGCTCGGTGACCGCCGCGGCGGTCGGCACCGCCAGCACCACCATCGGCGGTACGACCTACGCCTTCGCGGGCGCCACGCCGACCAGCACGGTCAGCGTCGGCAGCGCCGGCAACGAGCGGACCATCACCAATGTCGCGGCCGGTCGGATCGCGATCGACTCGACCGACGCCATCAATGGCAGCCAGCTCTTCGCCACCAACCAGGCGGTCGAGGCCATCGCCGCCAGCACGCCGACGCACTACTACAGCGTGAACGACGGCGGCACGCACGGGGCGAACTACATCAACGACGGCGCCACCGGCGCTAATGCGATGGCCGCCGGCATCGGGGCTGCGGCGGCGGGGGCGAGCTCGGTTGCGTCCGGCACAGAGGCCAGCGCGGGCGGCAATCAGAGCGTCGCGGTCGGCTACCAGTCCAATGCGAGCGGCCTGGAGAGCACGGCGCTGGGCTATCTGAGCCAGGCGTCGGGCGTCAACGCGACCGCACTCGGCAACCAGGTCACGGCCGCGGCCGACGGCAGCATCGCGATCGGGGCGAACACCGGGCTGGCCGTCGACGCGGCATCGACCAACGGCGTTGCGATCGGCTGGGGGGCGAAGGTCGCCAACGCTCCGTCCGCCATCGCCCTGGGCGACACGGCGAGCGCCGGGACTGCCGATGCGATCGCGTTCGGCCACGGCGCCACCGCGGCCGCGAATGCGGGCGATGTCGCGCTCGGCTCCGGCAGCACCACCGCAACGGCGGTCGGCACGGCCAGCACCACGATTGCCGGCACGACCTACAACTTCGCCGGCACGACCCCGACCAGCACGGTCAGCGTCGGCGCGGTCGGCGCCGAGCGGACCATCACCAATGTGGCGGCAGGGCGGATCTCCGCCACCTCGACCGATGCAGTGAACGGCAGCCAGCTGTTCTCCACCAACACCTCGGTCGACACGGTGAACACCAAGGTCGACAACATCAGCAACGGCGGCGGCATCAAGTACTTCCACGCCACCTCGACCCTGGCGGACAGCCAGGCGACGGGGACCGACAGCACCGCCGCCGGGCCCGAGGCGGTGGTCTCGGTGCAGGACGGCGTCGCGGTCGGCCATGGCGCGACCGCCGGTGTCAATGTCGGCGACGTCGCTCTCGGCTCCGGTAGCACCACCGCGGCGGTGGTGGCCACGCCGAGCACAACGATCGCCGGCACGACCTACGCCTTCGCCGGCACGGCGCCGACCAGCACGGTCAGCGTCGGCGCGGCGGGTGCGGAGCGGACCATCACCAATGTCGCCGCGGGGCGGATTGCGGCGACATCGACTGATGCGGTGAACGGCAGCCAGCTCTTCGCCACCAACACCTCGGTCGACGCGGTGAACACCAAGGTCGACAACATCAGCAACGGCGGCGGTATCAAGTACTTCCACGCCACCTCGACCCTGGCCGATAGCCAGGCGACGGGGACGGACAGCACCGCCGCCGGGCCCGAGGCCGTGGCCTCGGTGACGGACGGGGTGGCGGTCGGCCACGGCGCGACGGCAGGCGCGAATGCCGGCGATGTGGCGCTGGGCTCCGGCTCGACCACGGCTGCGGCGGTCGGCACGGCGAGCACGACGATCGCCGGCGCGAGCTACGCCTTCGCCGGCGCCACGCCGACCAGCACGGTCAGCGTCGGCGCGGTCGGCGCCGAGCGGACCATCACCAATGTGGCGGCCGGGCGGATTGCGGCGACCTCGACCGATGCGGTGAACGGCAGCCAGCTGTTCGCCACCAACACCTCGGTCGACACGGTGAACACCAAGGTCGACAACATCAGCAACGGCGGCGGCATCAAGTACTTCCACGCCACCTCGACCCTGGCCGACAGCCAGGCCTCGGGCACCGACAGCGTGGCTGCCGGACCTGTGGCGGTGGCCTCGGTGCAGGACGGCGTCGCGGTCGGCCATGGCGCGACCGCCGGTGCCAATGTCGGCGACGTCGCTCTCGGCTCCGGCAGCACCACCGCGGCGGTGGTGGCCACGCCGAGCACGTCGATCGCCGGCACGACCTACGCCTTCGCCGGCGCCACGCCGACCAGCACGGTCAGCGTCGGCGCGGTCGGCGCCGAGCGGACCATCACCAATGTCGCGGCGGGGCGGATTGCGGCGACCTCGACCGACGCGGTGAACGGCTCGCAGCTCTTCGCCACCAACACGGCGGTGGGCAGCGTCGCCAGCGAGGTCACGACCATCACCGGCAAGCTGACGCACTACTACAGCGTCAACGACGGCGGCACCCAGGGCGCCAACTACGACAATGACGGCGCCACCGGCACCAATTCGGTGGCGGCCGGTGTCGGCGCCGGCGCCACGGCGGCGAACGCGACCGCGCTCGGTGCCAACGCCTCGGCCAGCAATGCGGGTGATGTCGCGCTGGGGGCCGGCTCGGCCACGGCGGCCGCGGTCGGCACCGCCGGCGCGACGATCGCCGGCACCAGCTACGCCTTCGCCGGAACCACGCCGACCAGCACGGTCAGCGTCGGCAGTGCGGGCAACGAGCGGACCATCACCAACGTCGCGGCGGGCCGGCTCTCGGCCACCTCCACCGACGCGGTGAACGGCAGCCAGCTCTTCGCCTCCAACCAGGCGATCGACAATGTCGCCAGCCGGATCACGAATGTGAACGGCAAGCTGACGCACTACTACAGCGTCAATGACGGCGGCACCCCGGGGGCGAACTACGACAACGCCGGCGCCACCGGCACCAATTCGGTGGCGGCCGGCGTCGGGGCCTCGGCGACGGCGGCGAACGCCACCGCGCTCGGCAACGGTTCGCAGGCGCTCGCCGCCTCCACCGTGGCGCTCGGCGATGCCAACACCGTCGCCGCGGCAGCCGGCACCGGCTCGATCGCCGGCGGCCACAATTCGCAGGTGCTGGGCGGCACCGGCGCGGTGGCGCTGGGCGAAGGCCAGACCGCGAACGGCGACGGCGCCGTGGCGATCGGCGACCCGAACTCGGCCATCGGCACCGGTGCCGTGGCGGTCGGCGCCAACAACACCGCCAGCGGCACCGGCGCGCTCGCCCTCGGCAGCGCCAACACCGCGACGGGCCAGGGCTCGGTGGCTCTCGGCAACGCCAGCAGCGCGGCCGGGGCTGGCTCGCTCGCCTTCGGCGACGCGGCGACGGCCGGCAACGCCGGCGACGTGGCGCTGGGCTCCGGCTCGGTGACCGCGGCGGCAGTCGGCACGGCCGGCGCGACCATCGCCGGCACGAGCTACAGCTTCGCCGGCACCACGCCGACCAGCACGGTCAGCGTCGGCGCGGTCGGCGCCGAGCGGACCATCACCAATGTGGCGGCAGGGCGGCTCGCTGCCACCTCGACCGATGCGGTGAACGGGTCGCAGCTCTTCGCCACCAACCAGGCGGTCGACGGCCTGGCGACGACGGCCAATGCCGGCTGGAACCTGAGCGCGGATGGCGGGGCGACCAGCCAGAACATCGCGCCGGGCGGGACGGCGAGCTTCGCGGCGGGCAGCAACACCACGGTGACCCGTAGCGGATCGACGATCACCTACGGGGTGGTGGACACGCCGTCCTTCACCTCGGTGACGGTGGGCGGCACGACCTCGATCACCGGCGCCGGGCTGACCATCACCGGCGGCCCGAGCGTGACCACGGCGGGGATCGACGCCGGCAGCACCAAGATCATCAACGTGGCGCCGGGAACGGGCGGCACCGACGCGGTGAACGTCAACCAGCTCAATGCGATCGGCGATGTCGCCAATGCCGGCTGGAACCTGCAGGCCAACGGCGACGCGGCGACCAAGGTGGCGCCGGGCGGCACGGTGCAGTTCCTGAACGGCCAGAACATCGCTGTCACCCGGAACGGCACGAACATCACCGTGGCGACCACGCCGGCGCTCACGGCGGACAGCCTGACCCTGACCAGCGGGCAGGTGTTCGATGCCACCGGCCTGAACATGAACGGCACCGGCATCACCGGGCTGGCGCCCGGCGCGGTGAATTCGACCTCGACCGAGGGCATCAACGGCTCGCAGCTTTACGGCGTGTCGCAGAGCATCGCCACCCATCTCGGCGGCACCTCGATCGTCAACCCGGACGGCACCGTCACCGGGCCGACCTACAACATCCAGGGCAACGACTACACCACGGTCACCGACGCCTTCGATGCGGTGGACGGCAACCTGACCACGATCAACAACCAGCTGACCAACATCACCAACGGCGGCGGCATCAAATACTTCCACGCCAACTCGACCCTGGCGGACAGCCAGGCGGTCGGTACGGACAGCGTGGCGGTCGGGCCGACGGCCGTGGCCTCGGTGCAGGACGGCATCGCCATCGGCCACGGCGCGGCGGCCGGGGCGAATGCCGGCGACGTGGCCCTCGGCGCTGGCAGTGCCACTGCGGCGGTGGTGGCCACCGCGGGCACCACGATCGCCGGCAAGGCCTACAGCTTCGCCGGGGCGACCCCGACGAGCACCGTCAGCGTCGGCGTGCCGGGGGCGGAGCGGACCATCACCAATGTCGCCGCTGGCCGCCTCTCGGCCGACTCCACCGACGCGATCAACGGCAGCCAGCTGTTCGCCACCAACTCGGCGGTCAACATCCTGGGCACCCAGATCAACAACGGCGGCATCGGGCCGGTCCAGTACAGCGACGCCGCCACGCCAACGACCCCGAACGGCGGCAAGCCATCCCAGGACCTGACGCTGGTGGGTGCGGGCTTCGGGCCGGTCAAGCTGCACAATGTGGACAAGGGCGTGGTGTCCTCGACCTCGACCGACGCCATCAACGGCTCGCAGCTCCACGGCACGGCGCAGAGCATCACCAACGTGCTCGGCGGCACCTCGACGGTGAAGCCGGACGGCACCATCGTCGGGCCGACCTTCATCGTCCAGGGCAACAACTACAAGACGGTCTATGATGCCTTCGGCGCGGTGGACGGCAACCTGACGACCATCAACAACCAGCTCGACAGCATCAACGGCGGCGGCGGCATCAAGTACTTCCACGCCAACTCGACCCTGGCCGACAGCCAGGCGCTCGGGACCGACAGCGTGGCCGTCGGGCCGGCGGCCGTGGCCTCCACCGCCAACAGCGTGGCGATGGGCAACGGGGCGACGGCGAGCGCGAATGCCGGCGACGTGGCGCTGGGCGCGGGTTCGAAGACCGCCACCGCGGTCGGCACCTCCAGCGCCTCGTTCAACAACTTCAACCTCTCGAACTTCGCCGGGGCCAACCCGACCAGCACAGTGAGCGTGGGCGATGTCGGCGCCGAGCGGACCATCACCAATGTGGCGGCGGGGCGGATCACGGCGACCTCGACCGACGCGGTCAACGGCTCGCAGCTCTATTCGCTGGCGACCGTGGTCGACAACTCGATCAGCGGCGGGGCGGGCATCAAGTACTTCCACGCCAACTCGACCCTGGCGGACTCCTCCGCCACCGGCACCAACAGCACCGCCGTCGGCCCGGCCTCGACCGCCAGCGCCACCAACGCGATCTCGATGGGCAACGGCGCCAGCGCCTCGGCCAACAACGCGATCGCCATCGGCGCCGGGGCGCAGGCGACCAAGGCCAACTCGCTGGCCCTCGGCGCCAACTCGACGACGACGGCCAATCTGAGCGACGCGGCCTACACGCCGGTGGTCGGGACGAAGACCGCCGGTGTGGCCACGGGCGAGGTCTCGGTCGGCTCCTCGGGGTCGGAACGGCGGGTCACCAACGTCGCCGCGGGCTCTGCCGCGACCGATGCGGTGAATGTGAGCCAGCTGCAGGCGCTGTCGACGGCCTCGGTGAGGTACGACACCGACGGCTCCGGCAACCTCACCAACCGGATCACGCTGCAGGGCGGGAACTCGAACGCACCGGTCACGATCGGCAATGTCGCGCCGGGCGTGAACGGCACCGATGCGGTGAACGTCAATCAGCTGAACGGCGCCTTCGACTCGCTCAACGGCAAGATCAAGCAGGCGCGGCGGGAGGCCTGGCAGGGGGCGGCGATCGGTATCGCGGCATCGTCGCTGCAGTTCGACACTCGTCCGGGCAAGCTCAGCGCCGCGATGGGCGGCGGCATGTGGCACGACCAGGGCGCCCTTGCCCTGGGCCTCGGCTACACCGCCGAGACCGGTTGGGTCCGCGTGAACGCCCGGGCCGTCGAGAGCGATGGTGACTGGGGCGCCGGCATCGGCGTCTCCTTCACCCTCAACTGAGGGCGGGTGGCCGATGAGGCTGGCGGGATGCCTGGCGATAGTGCTGATGCTGATGGCGATGTCCGGCTCGGCCTTCGCGGTGGGGTGGATACGGTTCAACACCTATGCCGTGAAGCCGTCCGATGTCGCCATCCCCGACGGGGAGGAGCTTGGCAAGTACCGGCGGGTGGTCCAGCCGTTCAAGAACTGGATCCTGATCTGCGACGAGAGCCTGACGTCGAAGCGCAGGGTCTGCAACCTGACCCAGTCGATCGTCAACCAGGATGGGTCGGCCGTCTTCAACTGGTCCTTCGTGGCCACGGCGGACGGCCAGCCCCTGGTGGTGATGCGGGTGCCCGCCGCGGTCGGGGTGGGGCAGCAGATCGGGCTGGCGCTGGGCGACAAGCCGGACCGGATCGTCGCCCAGACCGACCGGTGCGACGGCGCGTTCTGCACCGCCACGATCGCCATCGGCCGGATGCTGCGGCGGCACATCCAGGCCGGGACCGACTGCACCGTCTCCTACCAACTGCCGGAGGGGGAGGTCTCGTTCGAAGCTCCTCTCGACGGGCTGTTCCTCGCACTTTCGGCCATGAAATGACGCGGACGTGACTGCCTTCCGTTCGGTTTCTTGAAAAGGATGAATACGATGCGACTGACCAAGACGATTCTTCTCGGGGCTGCTTCGGTCGCGATCATTGTCGGCGTGATCGCCGGGGCCGATGTGATCGGCTATGCCCAGCCGCCGGTCCAGGTGGCTGATGCGAGCAAGTCCTCCTCCGCGGCGGCGGCAGCGCCGAAGGCGCAGGAGCAGGCGGCCCAGAACAAGCAGGGATCCGCGGCGCCGGCGGCTGCCCTCACCGTGTTCGAAGACCATGCCAAGCAGGCCAAGATCGGCGCCTGCGGCAACGTATTTGCCGCGCTCGGCCGCGGCGTCGCCGCCGATGCGAGCTACAGCGCGCAGAGCCAATGGAACACCAGCGCCGCCGACGCGCATTCGATCGAGGCGATCGTGGCCCTCAACGGCAGCCCGTCGACCCAGGGCTTGCCCGCGGCCGGCGTGGTCTTCGCGTCGCCGGTCGGTCGTTCCTGCGAAGGCACTCTCGTGCGGGTGACGCCGGTCAAGGCCAGCTGTCAGGCGGTGGGGACCGAACTCGTCAACCAGAAGGGCCAGACCGGTGCCATCGGCGAGCTGCCGCTGGTGACCATGCCCAACGGGGCGCAGGTCATGCTGGTTCCGCTCGACGACAATTGCGTCGCGGTGACGAGCCTGCGGGCGGCGGGCTGATGGATCGCCGCCCGCGGCAGCGGCGGCCGGGATCAGGGAGATGAAGATGCTTCGAACGATCATTCTGGTTCTCACTTCCTGGGCCTGTCTCGCCGTCGTGGCCGCGGCGGCCGATCCGCCTCTGGCGCCGGCGCCGGCCGTGGTTGAGACGATCGATACCAACCGCAGCTACCTGGTGTTCTTCGACTTCGACAGTTCGAGTCTGACCCCGGAAGCCAAACAGGTCGTGGCCTCGGCTGCGGCTAGCGCGCTGCAGGGCGAGACCACTCGCATCGACGTCACTGGGCACACCGACCGTTCGGGCTCGATCCAGTACAATCAGGCCCTCTCGGTTCGTCGTGGCGAGTCGGTCCGTCGCGAACTGGTTGCTGACGGCGTTGCCGACAGCCTGATCGCGGTCAAGGGCGTCGGCGAGTCCGATCCGCTCGTCCCGACCGCCGACGGCGTCCGCGAGCCGCAGAACCGTCGCGTCGAGATCGTCCTGTCACCGACCGGGTCGGCGGCCGGGCAGAACCCCGGGGTGAGGGGGATCTGGGGCGCCATCGCCTATTCGGCGCCAGACCAGAAGCGCGGCTTCTTCTGGGGCGCCGACAAGGCCGATGAGGCGAAGGAGATCGCGCTTCGGCACTGCGTGCACCGGGGCGGCAAGGACTGCCAGGTCGTCTCGCTGTTCCGCAATCACCGTCACTGGACCGACGACGACAAGAGCGGCTTCCCCTACGAGCATTGCGCCGCTCTGTCCGTCGGAAAGCCTCCTGCTGCCGGCCGGCCGGCATTCTGGGGCGCGGCCTCGGCGGAGACCCGACGGGAGGCCGAGGAGAAGGCGACCGCGATCTGCGGCGGCGATGCCCATGAATGCCGGATCCCCGAATGGGTCTGCACCTAGGCGTTCCAAGCGACATTGCTCCTGGAACAAAGAGAGCCGGGGACCGCGGCGATGCCGCCGCGGATTCGCGGTGGTCGGGGCCATGATCCGAACTCCCCAGCGGATCATGGCCCTTTCTGCGTTCGGGCTGGGTGAAGCCTTGGGACGAGCCCGGACGGAGCGCCGGGCTCGTCCGGCGTGACAGCTCAAAGACATGCCCGATCCCTGATCAAGACAGGACAGCCGAGGCTTCCGATGCTCCCAGTTTCCGCCCTGCAGTCGATGAACGTGCTTCTGGCGACGCCCTGCTACATCTCGGCAGTCTCCATGAACTATGTGACGAGCCTGTTCGAGTTCACGCATGAGGCGATCCGGCTCGGGCTGCGCTCCTCCCTGCACATGCGCTCGGAGAGTCTCGTCCCCCGCGGCCGGAACGAGATCGTCAAGTTCTTCCTGATGAACGAGCAGTACACGCATCTGTTCTGGATCGACTCCGACATCGTGTTCCAGCCCGCGGCCGCGATCCGCCTCCTGCTCTCGGACCACGACGTCGCCGCCGGGATCTACCCGATCAAGCGCTTCAACTGGCCGCAGCAGGGCCTGCCCGCCGGCACGACGAAGGACGCCTTCGAGACACTCTACACCGACTACCCGTTCAACCCGGTCGGCCTCGGCTCGGAACCGCTGGCCAAATTCGTCGGCGAGGAGGGCTTCGTCGAGGTGGCCGAGGCGCCGACCGGGTTCATGGTGATCAAGCGGCATGTGTTCAGCCGGCTGATGCAGCACTACCCGCGGCTCAACTACGTCCCCGACGGGCCACCGAACAATCCGGAAGCGCCGTTCTATTGGCTGTTCTTCGACTGCATGGTGGATCCCGACACCAACCGCTACCTCTCCGAGGACTACGCCTTCTGCCGCCGCTGGCGGGACATCGGCGGCAAGGTCCATGCCGATCTCCAATCCGATCTGGGACATCTCGGGCAGCATATGTTCCGCGGCAATTTCGGCGAGAGCGTCAGGCAGCGGGCCCATGATCCGCGGAACAAGCCTCAGATCTGAGGCGTCGGGAGAGACGGTTCCCGAGATCGACGCCGGTCAGCCGGAAGCGCCGGCGGCGGCAGAGCCGATGCGAGATGAAGTTCCTGGATTGTTGGACCTGCTTCGTGGCTATTATCCAGGCGAGGCGTTCCGGTGCTCCACCGATCCATGGCATTGGCCGATGGTCTTTGCCCGCGATGGCGTATCACCCTCCGAAAGCATGCAAGGCGGCGAGAAGAGGACGCATACGCAGGATTATGGGCAGGCGCCCGATAGACCATGAGACCTTCAGTCCCCTCATGCGCGATGTTGCGAAACTGGCCGACGTTGCGACCTCGACGGTCAGCCGCGCTCTCGCCAATCCCGGCCGGGTCAACGAGAAGACGCGCTGCCGGATCATCGCGGCGGTCGAGCAGCTCGGCTACGTCCCCAACGCCGCCGCCCGGAACCTGCGTGTCGGCACATCCGACATCGTCATGGCCGTGCTGTCGCAACCGGCGGTCGCCAACGACGCCTCGCAGATCATTCCCGAAGTGCTGCAGAGCGTTGCCTCGACCCTCGCGGACAGCGGCTTCAATCTCGTCATCGCCAGCCGTGGCCGTTCGGCGGCGACGGAGAAGCACATTCCCGACCTGGCGATCGGCGGCATCGTCCGCGGCGCGATCGTCCTGGGATCCACGGAATTGCCGTCCTATGGGCGGCGGTCGCTCGCCGGTGCGGGCATCCCGATCGTATCGCTGCTGGAGGACCGCAGCGCCGCCGGCATCCCGAGCGTGGTCGCCAACGACCGCGAGGCCATGCGCGAAGCCGTGCTGCACCTGATCGGCCTGGGGCATCGGTCGTTCTTCTACATCGCCGGGCCGGCCGGCAACTATCACGAGATCGAGCGGTTCGCCGGCCTCGCCGAGGCAGTGTCGGCGACCGGCCTTTCCGATCGGGCGATCATCCGTCACGAAGGTGCCCGTTCGTTCCAGAACGGCTTCCAGACCGGCATCGAAGCCGCCCGGGTGTATCTTGCGCTGAAGCGGCGCCCGACGGCGGCCGTCAGCTGCTGGGACGATGCCGCGATCGCCTTCATGGGCACGGTCCGGTCACAGCGCGTGGCGGTGCCCGGCTGCCTGTCGGTGATCGGATTCGACGGCGCCCCGGTCGGCGCGTTCTGCCAGCCGCCTCTGACCACGCTGCAGCAGCCGACGGCGAGCCTCGGCGCGAAGGCCGCGGAGATCCTGCTGGCGCTGCTGGATCGTGATGCCGCCGAGCCGCCGGTCAAGACGGTTCTGCCCTGCCGCCATCTCCTGCGGGCGAGCACGGCCGCTCCGAAGGGCGGCGCTCGCAAGGCTTCGAAACGACCCTGACGATCCCGTCCCGGGCCGAATGAGGCCGGGGCCCGCCGGGCGACCTCGGTCGCAATTCCATCGCCTCGGGCCAATCGATCGCCGTCACGTCGCTGTGAGCGGCGAGGCCAGCGACAGGTCGTCCCGCAGGCAGGCGGCGAAATGGCCGTCGCCGGTCGCGCGCAGCGGCGGGACGATCTCGGCGCAAACCGGCAGGACGTAGCGGCAGCGGGTGCGGAACGGGCAGCCCGACGGCGGCGCCAGCGGGCTCGGCAACTCGCCCTTCAGCAGGATGCGCGGGCGGCGCAGGGTCGGGTCGGGGATCGGGGCGGCCGACAGCAGCGCTTCGGTGTACGGATGGCGCGGCGTCTCGAACAGCGCCCGGGTCGGCGCGATCTCCACGATCCGGCCGAGATACATCACCGCCACGCGGTCGCAGATGTGGCCGACCACGGCGAGGTCGTGGCTGATGAACAGGAGCGTCAGGTCCAGCCGCCGCTTCACCTCCATCAGCAGGTTGACGATCTGGGCCTGGATCGAGACGTCGAGCGCCGAGACCGGCTCGTCGGCGACCAGCAGCCGGGGGGCGGTGACCAGGGCGCGGGCGATGCCGATGCGCTGGCGCTGCCCGCCGGAGAATTCATGCGGGAAGCGGTCGGCGTGATGGGCGGACAGCCCGACCGTCTCCAGCGCCGCCCCGACCTTCGCCGCGCGCTCCGCCCGCGACCCGCCGGTCTTCTGGATCCGCAGTGGCATGGCGACGATGCGCCCGACCGTCATTCGCGGGTTGAGTGAGGCGGCGGGGTCCTGGAACACGAATTGCAGCCGCGGCCGGATCGGCTTGAGCTGCCGCCGGCTCAGGCTGGTGATGTCGGTTCCTTCGAACAGGATGCGGCCGCCAGTCGGGCGCATCAGCCGCAGCAGGGTGCGGCCCAGCGTGCTCTTGCCCGAGCCGGATTCGCCGACCAGCCCCAGCACCTCGCCCTGGGCCATGGCGAAGGACACGCCGTCGACGGCATGGACCGCCAGCAGGCTGCGGCCGAACAGCGTGCCGCCGACCGGGAAGGACTTCCTGAGGTCCTGCACATCAAGGATCGGCGGGGAGGGTTGGTCCGTCATCTCACGCCCCCACCGCTTCGATCTCGCGCCAGAGATGGCAGCGCACCACCCGGCCGGCGCCGGCCTCCTCCAGCGCCGGGACCGTGGCGTCGCAGGCGCCCGGCCGGGCATGGGCGCAGCGCGGATGGAAGGAGCAGCCGGGCGGCAGGCGGCCGGGATCGGGGACGTTGCCGGGAATGGTCGGCAGCGCGCCGCCGCCGAAATCCAGCCGGTCGATCCGCGGCACGGCGCTGAGCAGCCCTTGGGTGTAGGGCATGCGCGGGTGCTGCAGCAGCCCGACGGCGTCGCCGCGTTCGACGATGCGGCCGGCATACATCACCATCACGCTGTCGGCGATCTCCGCCACCACGCCGAGATTGTGGGTGACGAAGATGATGGCCATGCCGGTCTTCGCCTGCAGCGCCTTCAAGAGGTCGATGATCCCGGCCTGCACCGTGACATCCAGCGCCGTGGTCGGCTCGTCGGCGATCAGCAGGCTGGGGTCGCAGGCCAGGGCCATGGCGATCATCACCCGCTGGCGCATGCCGCCTGAGAGGTGGTGGGGATAGGCAGCCAGCCGCCGCCGCGGCTCCGGGATGCCGACCAGCTCCAGCAGCTCCTCCGCCCGGGCCAGCGCCGCCTTGCGGCCGACGCCGCGGTGGAAGGTCACCGCCTCGGCGATCTGGTCGCCGATCCGGTGCACCGGATTCAGCGAGGTCATCGGCTCCTGGAAGATCATCGAAATCTCGTCGCCGCGCACCGCCTGCATCGCCCCGGCATCGAGGTCGAGCAGGCTGCGGGCCCGGCCGTCGCGCCCGATGAAGCGGACCGATCCCGAGACCGTGCAGCGCGGCGCCGGCGGCAGCAGCCGCAGGATGGCGAGGCTGGTGACGCTCTTGCCCGATCCGGATTCGCCGACCAGGGCCAGCGTCTCGCCGCGGCGCACCGTGAAGGAGACGTCGTTGACCACGGTCAGCGCGCCGCCCTCGCCGCGGAAGGTCACGGCCAGGTCGCTGACCTCGAGGATCGGGGCGTCCGTCATCACGAGTCCAGCCGGGCGTCGAGCGCGTCGCGCAGCCCGTCGCCGATGAAGTTGAAGCTGGCCACCGCCAGGGTGATGGCGATGCCCGGGACCAGGGCCAGCCAGGGGGCCGAGGTCAGGTATTGCTGGGCGTTGTTCAGCATGTTGCCCCAGCTCGCCGTGGGCGGCTGGATGCCGTAGCCGAGGAAGCTGATATAGGCCTCCATCAGGATGGCGCGGGCGACGGTCAGGGTGGCGGCGACGACGATCGGGCCGACAGCGTTGCGCAGCAGCTCGTCGACCATGATGCGGGCATCCGAGGCACCCATCATCTCCGCTGCCAGGGTGAAGTCGCGCTCGCGCAGGGTGCGGATCTGGCTTTCGACCACGCGCGCCACCTCCATCCAGCTGGTCGCGGCGATGATCAGGGTGATGGTGATCGGGTCCGGCTTCAGCAGCGCCGCCAGGGTCAGCAGCAGAAACACGGCAGGGAAGCACAGCATGGCGTCGACCAGGCGCATCAGCACGGCGCCGACCGCGCGGCCGTAATAGCCCGCCACCACGCCGATGGCGGAGCCGACCAGGGTGCTGATCACCATCGCGGCGAAGGCGACGGACAGCGAGATCCGCCCGGCCATCAAGAGCCGGGCGCAGAGGTCGCGGCCGAGCGGGTCGGTGCCGAACAGGTGCCATCCCGTCAGCGGTGGCGCAAAACGCGCGCGCATGTCGATGCGCAGATCGTCGAAGGGCAGCAGCCAGGGCCCGGCGACACAGGCCAGCACCAGCAGCAGGATGCAGGCGACGCCTATCATCGCCAGCCGGTGCCGGCGGAAGCGGCGCCAGCCGCGGTTGCCGGTGCGGCGGGCGGTCTCGGCGGCGTTCGGTTCGGCGACGGTCGCGGTCATCGTCCCGTCTCCTCAATCCAGCCGGATGCGCGGGTCGGCGACCGCGCAGAGGATGTCGGCCAGCAGGTTGCCGAGCAGCACCAGCAGGGCCGAGACCATCAGGATCCCCATCACCACCGGATAGTCGCGATAGCCGAGGGAATCGAGGAACAGCCGGCCCATGCCCGGCCAGGTGAACACCGTCTCGGTCACCAGCGCGCCGCCCAGCAGCGTCGGCAGCTCCAGCCCGGCCAAAGTGATCATCGGCAAGAGCGCGTTGCGCAGCGCGTGGCGGATCAGCACCCGCCTCTCCGGCAGTCCCTTGGCCCGGGCGGTGCGGATGTAGTCCTGGCCGATCACGTCGATCATCGAGGCGCGCATGTAGCGGCTCCACACCGCCACCTCGACCAGCGCCAGCACCAGGGCCGGCGCGATCAGGTGGTGCAGGAAGTCGAGCAGGGATTCGTCGCCGACCGTGTACATGCTGCCGGCCGGCAGCCATTGCAGCCGCACCGAGAACACGTAGATCACGACGAGGCCGAACCAGAAGGTCGGGATCGACAGCGCGACCATGGCGCCGACCGTCGCCAGCATGTCGGCGACCGAATAGCGCCGCACCGCCCCCATCACGCCGATCCAGGCGCCGAGCAGCACCGCGATCAGCACCGCCGTCGCCATCAGCTCGACCGTGGCGAAGAGATGCGATCCGATGACCGAGAGCACCGGCGCCTGGTCGCGATAGGACCGGCCCCAGTCGCCGGTCAGCAGCCGGCTGGCCCATTCCCAGTATTGCACCGGCAGGGAGCGGTCGAGGCCCATGTCATGGGCGATCTCGGCCAGCCGCGCCTGGGTCATGCCCGGAACCAGGGCGAATTGCGACAGCGGGCCGCCCGGGGTCAGGTGCAGGATGGCGAAGCCGATCATCGACACGAGCCAGAGCAGCAGCAGGCTCTGAAGCGCGCGGCCGAACAGGAAATGCGCCATGGCGTCCTCCGTCCCCGGGCGGCCGCCGCCTCAACTGGCCCAGTACCAGGTGCGGGCGTTCCAGCAGTTCTCCTGGACGTTGACGTTGGGGGTGAAGCCGGTCAGGCCCTTCTTCACGCCCTGGACCATGGCGTATTGGAAGATCGGCAGGTAGGGCAGGTCCTTGCGCGTGAACTCCTGCATCTTGAAGTAGGCCGCCTTGCGCTTGGCCGGGTCGACCGTCGACGCGCCCTCGGCGAGGAGCCTGTCAACATCGGCGCTCTCATACTGCGTCGTGTTCTGGCCGCCCCCGCCCTTGGCGCCGATCGAGCGGCTGGAGAAATAGTCGGTCGCATCCGGGTCCGGCCCGACCATGAAGTAGATGCCGACCATCGCGGTCTCGAACTTCGACTGCATCCAGTAGTCGCCCCACATCACCGCCGGGGGCAGGTTGTTGATGGTCATCTTGACGCCGATGTCGAGCCAGTTCTGCTGCAGCAGCTGCTGCGCCTGCTCGCGCACATGGTTGCCGGCGGTGGTCGAATTGACGAATTCGAGGCGCACGCCGTTCTTCTCGCGGATGCCGTCGCCGCCCGGCTTCCAGCCGGCGTCGTCCAGGATCTGCTTGGCCTTGTCGGGGTCGTAGGCCTGCTTCGGCAGGTCCGGGTTGAACGCCCAGGACTGCTTCGGCAGGAAGGATTCCGATGGCGTCGGCAGGCCGTAATAGATGCTGTCGATGATGCTCTGCTTGTCCATCGCGGTGTACAGCGCCTCACGCACCGCCGGGTCCTGGAAGATCGGCAATCCCCGGTTGAGGGCGATGTTCTCGATGAAAGCCTGCGGCACCGGCGTGACCTCGCGGTCGGCCAGGCCCTTGGCCTCCTCGTAATGGTCGGCGGTGATGCCCTGCAGGCCGATATAGTCGATGTCGCCGGTGGTGAACTGGGTGAACAGGACGGTCAGGTCGGGGATGTACTTGATCACCAGCCGTTCCAGATACGGCCCGTCCAGGTGGTAGCCCTCATGCGCGGCCAGGGTGATGTGGTCGCCCGGCACCCGCTCGACCCATTTGAACGGCCCGGTGCCGACCGGCTTGGTGGCGAAGACGGACGCGTTGGGGTCGGCCTCGGTCTCCAGCAGATGCTTCGGCACGATGAAGGTCCAGGACAGGATCGACGGATAGGGCGCGTAGGGCTTCTCCAGCTTCCAGGTCAGCTCGGTCGGGCTGACCACCGTCAGGTCGCGCACCAGCTCGTGCCCGGCGCGGCGGGCGGCACGGAACTTCGGGTTGTTGATCAGCTCGATCGAGAACTTGACGTCCTCGGCGGTGAACGGCGTGCCGTCATGCCATTTGACGTTGTCGCGCAGCTTGATCCGCCAGGTCAGGCCGTCGGCCGAGACGCCGCCATTCTCGACCGTCGGGATCTCGGCTGCGAGGTCGGGGATGAAGCTGCCCTTCGGGTCGACCTGCCACAACGGGCTGAACAGGTTGAAATAGACGCCCTCGTCGACTTCGATGTGCAGCATCAGCGGGTTGAACACCGTTGGCTCCTGCGACAGGCCGATCACGGCCTGCCCGGTGGGTTTGGCCGGCGGCCCGGCAGCGCGGGCGGTCTTGATCCAGCCCTGGCCGGGGCCGAGCCAGACCGCCGTCCCGGCGGCGAGGCCCGCGGCCAGCACGCTGCGGCGGGTCGGGTGCGAAAATCGATGGTCCCTGGTCTCTCTGGTCATGGTGAAGCTCTCCCATATTCGTTGTGTCGCCAGGCCGGCGGGGGGCGGGTCTTCGCCCGTCTCCCTGCCGGCCGCCTGTCACACCCCGGCCATCGGCCTGGGCCTTGATCCGTCGGTGAAGCGCGAGAAGCGGAACGCCGTCGGGTCGACGATCGGCCGGGCGCCGGTCGCGAGATCGGCGGCCAGGTGGCCGGCGGCGGGGCCGATGCCGAAGCCGTGGCCGGAGAAGCCCGTCGCCACCACCAGCCCCGGCACCGCGTCGACCGTTGAGATCACCGGCACCGCGTCCGGCGTCACGTCGATCAGCCCGGCCCATTCCTGTACCACCCGGGCCTGGGCGAAGGCCGGGAACTGCCTGGCCAGGTCGGCCATCGCCTGCCGCGTGTAGCGCCGGTCCGGCGCGGGATCGAGCACCCGGACCTGCTCATAGGGCGACGGCTGGTCCAGCGGCACCGGCGCCGCCTCCCGCCACTCCTGCATGAAGCGGCCGTCGACCCGCAGCTTCAGCGCCGACCATTCCATGCGCAGCGCCGGCAGGAAGTCGCCGAAGAAGCGGAAGCTGTCGGGCACGATCGGCGAGACATTGGCGTTGCCGTTGGCAATGGTGTAGCCGCCGTCATGGCGCTTGCGGAAGGCGAACTGCTTCGACCACATCGCCGTCTCAGGCCCACCGGCCAGCGGCGCCGTCCGCATCGCGCTGGACCGCACCTTCAACTGCGGCAGCCGCAGGCCGAGATCGCTGAGGAAGCGGCGCGACCAGGCACCGCCGGCCACGATCACGCTGTCGCAGGCGATGCGGCCGCGCTCCGTCACCACTCCGGTGATGCGCCCGCCGGCGCGGTCGATGCCGCGGACGGCGCAGTCGGTCAGGATCGCGGCGCCGGCCTGGCGCGCCGCGCGGGCGATGGCGGGGGCGGCGCGCTGCGGCTCGGCCCTGCCGTCGGAGGCGGAGTACAGCGCGGCCTTCCAGCGGCCGCCGGCGCCGGGCATCAGCCGGTCGAATTCGGCGCTGGAGATCAGCCGGGCGTCGAGCTGGTAGGGGCGGGCATGCTCCAGCCAGGCCTCATATTCCGCGATCTCCTGGTCGCTCTCGACCGCGAACAGGATGCCGGTCTGGCGGAAGCCGGTCTCGGCCTCCACGCTCCGGTTCATGTCCTCCCACAGCCGCATGCTCTCGATGATCAGCGGGATCTCGCGCGGGTCGCGCCGGGTCTTGCGGCACCAGCCCCAGTTGCGGCTCGACTGCTCGCCGGCGATGTGGCCTTTCTCGCACAGCGCCACCGAGACGCCGCGCCGGGCCAGGGCCAGGGCGGCACTGGTGCCGATGATGCCGCCGCCGACGATCACCACATCGGCCCGCTGCGGCAGCACGGCATCCGGCTCGACGCTGTCGACCTGCAGCCCCATCAGCGGCCTCCCCGCTCATCCGTGGCAGGCATCGAGATCACCAGCTGTCCTCCAGGGTCGAGTTGATCGGGACCTCGGCGATGCTCGCCGTGCCGGGCAGGTCGAGCACGAAGGCGACGATGCGCGCCACGTCCTGCGGCTGGGTCATGCCTTCGGGCGGCCGGCTGGTGGCGGCGGCGGCCATATCGGTGGCGACGAAGCCGGGGCAGATCGCGGTGGCGCGCACGCCCTCGTCCCAGCCGGCATGGCGGATGGCGTGGGTCATGGCCAGGGCGGCGAATTTGCTGACGGCATAGAGGCCCGAGCCCGCCGATTTGACCCGCTTGCCCGACAGCGAGGCGATGGTGACCACCCGGCCATGGCCCGAGGCGACGAGATGCGGCCAGGCGGCCCGCACCAGGCGCAGCGGCGATTTGACGTTGACCTGGATCAGGTCGTCGAGGTCGGCGTCGTCGGCCGCGATCACCGTCTTCGGGATCATGATGCCGGCATTGGCGATGACCGCGTCGATCCGGCCGAAGCGCTCGGCGGTCGCTGCGACCCACAGCTTTTCCGAGGCTGGATCGCGGGCGTCGAAGCAGTGCGCCAGGGCGTCGGCGCCGGGCGGCGGGGTCAGCTGCGCCGGGTTGCGGGCGCCGAGGCTGAGCCGCCAGCCGGCGCGGGCCAGGGCCGCGGCGATCTCGGATCCGATGCCGCGGCTGGCACCGGAGATCATTGCCACGCGGGCGTCAGTCATGGTGGCCTCCGTCAACGCCTGCCGTCAGAGACTCCCATTCCCCAGCCGAAACCCCACGAGTCCCCCCTCCCCTTGCGGGAGGGGGGTAGGGGGAGGGGGTTCTCTCCGAGTGAACCGATCTAGGCCGTATTGGGCCGGACTGAATGGCGGGGCAGGGTCCATACGCATTCACGCGCGGACGCGCGCAGACCCCTCCCCCWAGCCCCCWCCCGCAAGGGGAGGGGGGACTAAAAAGGAATGAAGCCGGAGAGGCTAGTCCACCGTCGGCGCCTGCTCGACGTAGTTCTCGTAGAGCTTGCGCAGGATGCGCAGCAGGTCGCCCTGCTCCCCCTCGGTCAGCACCGAGAAGAAATCGGCGGACTGCCGGCGGGCGACGGCGCGGACATCCGCCGCGACGCGCTGGCCCGCCGCGGTCAAGTACAGCTCCCGGGCCCGACGCTCGGTCGGCGAGACCTTCTGCTCGATCAGCCCGGCCTGCTGCATCTGCTCCAGCAGCCGCGCCATCGCCGAGCGGTCCTTGAGGATGAAATGGGCCAGCACCGACGGGCGGATGCCCGGGTTGCTGCCGACCAGCAGCAGGGTCGAGATCTTGCCGGTGCCGCCGGCCAGCGACAGCGTCTCGGTCTGCTGGTCCAGGTCCCGGCTGACCAGCAGGTTGACCGTGCGGACGTAGAAGCTGAGGAGATCGGTGAAGATGTCGAAGTCGATGTCCGAGAAGTCGATCGTCTTCGGGATCTGCGGGTTGCTGCGCGGGCGGGCGCGTCCATCGTTGCGGCCATTGGTCATGGCGGGCGCCATCGTCCTTGGTTGTGCGGTTCATGGCCAAATGACAGTTCCACATGGATCTGACAACCGGTGAAGCGGGAGGCGGTGAAGCGGGGGCGAAAGCAGGTTCAGAACGGTGGTGGGTCCAGGCCGTCGCGCCGGGCCAGCCGCTGGTCGCGCAGCCGCGACCAGGCCAGCATCACGCGCGGCATGAAGTTCATGTAGATCGGGGCGCGCTGCAGCCTCTCGACCGGCAAGGCGAGGTCGCCGGGCGGCGTCCCCGTGGCCCAATCGGCCAGCACCGCGCCCATCATCGTGCCGGTCGGCACGCCGCGGCCGGAATAGCCGAGCGAGGCGACCATGCCCGGCGCCAGCTCGAACAGCCGCGGGATCGTCCGCGGCTGCATGTCCAGCGCGCCGGACCAGTAGTACTGGAAGTCGACCTCGGTCAGCTGCGGCAGCAGCCATTGCAGCTTCCCGCGCATCAGCGCCTTGGTGTAGGCGGCGTCCCCGCCGCGGCGGCCTTCGACGAAGACCGAGGTCACCAGCCGGCCGTCCTTGTCGTATTTGTAGATCGAGGTGTCGCGGCGGCTGTCGACGACGGTGTTGTTCTCCGGCGCGATGGTCTTGCGCAGGTTGTCGCTCAGCGGCTGGGTCGCCAGCACGGCGACGCCGAGCCGTGTGAAGCTCTGCTCCAGCCCCGGCCAGAAGCCGGTGGTGTAGGCGCCGGTGCCGCAGACCACCTTGTCGGCGACGACGGCGCCGGACGGGGTCTCGACCCGCCAGCGCCCGCCCTGGGCCTTGATGCCGGTGACGCGGGACCGGGTGAAGACCTGCGCGCCCTGGGCCATGGCGGCCCGCGCCAGGCCCCGGGCGTAGCCCAGCGGGTTGAGGTGCCCGCCCTCGGGGTGGAACCAGCCGCCGCAGAAGCGCGGCGACCCGGTGAGGCGCTGGGCCTCGTCGCGGTCGAGCAGCCGCGTCGCCTTGCCGATCTCGGCATATTGGCGGCACCGCCGCTCCAGCTTCGCCATGGCGCCGCTGGCATGCGCCGCCTGGATGTAGCCGGTCTGCACCGCCTCGCAGTCGATGCCGTGGCGGCGGATGATGTCGAAGGCCAGGTTGGCCGCGTTGGTCTGGCGCTCGATCAGGCGCGACGCGAAGGGTTCGCCCAGCATCCGTCGGATCGCCGGAATCTCATGGACATGGAAGGTCGGGGTGCAGTGGCCGGCGTTGCGGCCCGACCCGCCATGGCCGATCTGCTCGGCCTCCAGCACCACCGCCTCGACGCCGCGCTCGCCGAGATGCAGCGCCGTGGACAGGCCGGTGTAGCCGGCCCCGATCACGCAGACCGGCGCATCGATGGTGCCGTCCAGCGGCGCGGTCTCCGGCGCGGCGGCCGCCGTGGCGAACCACAGCGACGGCTCGAGCGGCGTGTGCTGTATCATCTTCTCCCCGTGGCGGAAGAACTGACACAAGTCACCGAAAGAAAAGGCTTCCTGCACAGGACAGGGTATTCATGCCTCGTTTTTCGGCATCGAATGATGAAAGGCCAGACAGTCGCACTCTGCCAATGAAGGCCGGCCGAAGCGTCGTCCGGTTCTTCGAAATGGCGAAAATCATTGTGATCATCCACTGTGGACGGAGTCAAGTGTTGTCTCCGCGGCGCCGCTTCGTGCGGGGGAGGGAGCCGTGAGGCCGACGCCCCGCTGATCGGGCGCTTTCACTCCGGGGCTTGTCCGGGCGGGTCTGCAACCACATCCTTTGCTGACGCGAACCGTCACCGCAGACCGGCGTTCCCGCCCGGCACCCTGGAGGTTTCGTCATGGGCTTGAAGATCGACCCCTGGTCCTTCCCCGATCCCGAGCTGGCCGCCACCGAGCAGGGCCGCCGCTCGATCGTGCTGGGCGGCTGCTTCTGGTGCACCGAGGCGGTCTACTCCCAGCTCGACGGCGTGCTTTCGGTGCGGCCCGGCTATGCCGGCGACGGCAAGGACACGGCGGACTACCACACCGTCAGCACCGGCCGCACCAACCATGCCGAGGTGATCGAGGTCGTCTACGACGCCGGCAAGATCGGGTTGGGGCAGATCCTCAAGCTGTTCTTCTCGATCGCGCATGACCCGACACAGAAGGACCGCCAGGGCGCCGATGTCGGCCGCCAGTACCGCTCGGCGATCTTCACCGCCGATGGCGAGCAGAAGCGGGTGGCCGAGGCCTACATAGCCCAGATCGACAAGGCCGGCCTGTTCGATGACCCGGTGGCGACCGAGGTGGTGCCGCTGGAGGCCTTCTACGAGGCCGAGGAATACCACCACGACTACGCCGCCCGGAACCCGAACCAGCCCTATATCCGCGCGGTGTCCACGCCGAAGGTGGAGAAGCTGAAGAAGGTGCATGGCGACCTGCTGAAGGCCGGGGCGAAGGACGCAGCCCACTGACTGCACGGCGGCGGGATGGGGCATCCCCGTCCTGCCGCCGGGTCAGCATCCGCGGCGGGGGCAGAGATCCTGCAGCGGGCAGCGGTCGCAGGCCGGTGCCCGGACGGTGCAGACCGTCTGGCCCAGCGACTTGATCAGCCGGTGAAGCTCGTATAGCTCGTCGGCGGTCCAGCCTTCCGGGACCAGCCGCATCAGCCCGTCATGCCCGGCCTCATAGTCGGGCTTGGCCGGCAGCAGCCCCAGCCTTTCGCCGACCCGCAGCAGATGGGTGTCGACCACCAGTTCGCGCTTGCGCAGCGTGCTGAAGTTCAGGACCGAAGCGGCGATCTTGGGGCCGACCCCCGGCAGGTCGCCCAGCCATCGCATCGCCACCTCCTCCTCCAGATCCGCCAGGAAGTCGAGGGCGAGGCTGCCGCTGCGGGCCACGATCATGCGCAGCGCCTGGGGCAGCTGCTCGGCCTTGCGCGCGGCGTGGTTCACCATCCAGATGGCGCGTTGGATCCGCTGCGGCGCCGCCTGCCGCAGAGCGTCCCAGGACGGATACCGGCCGCGCAGCTGCTCGAAGGCCCGGATCGACACCTCGTCCCGCGTCTTGGAGCCGAGCATGCTCCTGACGAGCTGGCTGACCGGATCGCGCCTCGGCTCGTCGCGGCGAGGGGCAGCAAAGGCGCGCAGCCGGGCGCGGACCTTCGGCAGAAGCGGATCGTCGTCGAGCGGGAAGGAGAGCTGCATGGCGAAGCTCCAGGCCGACTATCCCTCCATGATAAGAACAAACAAGGAACATATCTAGCGGAATCTCATGCCGGCCGTCGCCAAGGTCGCTAGACCAGCGGCAGCCCGACATAGTTCTCGGCCAGCGTCGTCTGGGCGGCACGGGAGCCCTTGATGTAGGCCAGTTCCGCCTGCTGCAGCCGGCGCTCCAGCGGCCCGGTCCCGGGGAAGCGGTGGGTCAGGCCGGTGAACCACCAGGAGAACCGTTCCGCCTTCCACACCCGGGCAAGGGCGCGGGCGGAATAGCCGTCGATTCCGGCGGCCGACTTGTCCTGGTAGAACTTGGCCAGGGCCTCGGCCAGCATCACCACGTCCGACACCGCCAGGTTCATGCCCTTGGCCCCGGTCGGCGGCACGATGTGGGCGGCATCGCCGGCCAGGAACAGCCTGCCGTGGCGCATCGGCTCGGTGACGAAGCTGCGCAGCGGCGCGATGCTCTTCTCGAAGGACCGGCCGCGGGTCACCCCCGCCGCCGCCTGGGGGCCCAGCCGCAGGCAGAGCTCGTCCCAGAAGCGGTCGTCCGGCCAGTCCTCGATCCGGTCGTCCAGCGGGCATTGCACGTAGTAGCGGCTGCGGCCGGCCGACCGCATGCTGGCCAGGGCGAAGCCGCGCTCGTGGTTGGCGTAGATCAGTTCATGCGCGGCTGGCGGCACCTCGGCCAGGATCCCCAGCCAGCCGAAGGGATAGACCCGTTCGAACTCCTGGCGCACACCGTCGGGGATGCAGCCGCGGCTGACCCCGTGGAAGCCGTCGCAGCCGGCGACGAAGTCGCAGTCCAGCCGGTGCTCGGCGCCGTCCCGGCGCCAGGTGACATGGGGCCGGTCGGTCCCGATGTCGTGCGGCTGCACCTCCTCGGCCTCGAACACGATCGGCAGGCCGCGCTCCTCCGCCGCGTCGAACAGGTCGCGCATCACCTCTTGCTGGCCGTAGACCATGATGCCGGACCCGGTCAGCGCCTGCATGTCGATGCGGAACATCTCGCCGTCCACCGCCAGGTTGGTGCCGGCGTGGGGCAGCCCCTCGCCCCGCATGCGGGCGCCGACGCCCAGCCGGTCCAGCAGTTCGACGGTGCCCTGCTCCAGCACCCCGGCGCGGACCCGGCCCTCGACATAGTCGCGGCTGCGGCGCTCGACCACCACGGCGTCGATGCCGGCGCGGTGCAGCAGATGGGCCAGGACCAGCCCGGCCGGCCCGGCGCCGATGATGGCGATCTGGGTGCGCATTCCAAGGCCCTCCCG
The DNA here is from genome assembly GCF_052115705.1 of Inquilinus sp. 2KB_23. Taxonomy (NCBI): domain Bacteria; kingdom Pseudomonadati; phylum Pseudomonadota; class Alphaproteobacteria; order Rhodospirillales; family Rhodospirillaceae; genus Inquilinus; species Inquilinus sp. 2KB_23. The sequence continues at coordinate 63,758 of NZ_JBFRHF010000013.1, forward strand.
GAGTCCGTCCGACGGCGCGGCATCAGGGGCCGCGATCTCGGGGAAAGGCTAAGCGCGGGGGTGGCGAAAGCAATGGACGCGGCGGCAGATAAATTGGACATTTCTTCCCTCACGCCGCGCCCGAAGATCGGCGGTAGAAGGCAGGACCGTCATGCAAGCCCCTGTGATCCCGAACTTCTTCCTCTATGGCGAGGCGCCCAGGACGGTCGATGACCGCTTCCTGCATTTGGAGGCACTGGAGGATCGCAGCCGTCCCAGCGACTGGACCATCCGGGCGCATGCCCATGCCAACCTGAACCACATCTTCCACTTCACCCGCGGCGGCGGCGTGGTGCGGGCCGAGGGGCAGTCGATCCGGCTGCCGGCGCCGTGCCTGCTGCTGATGCCGGCCGGGGTGGTGCACGGCTTCGACTTCGAGCCGGAGACGGTGGGTTCGGTGCTGACGGTGTCGGACACCACGCTGCGCGAGCTGCTGCGGCGCGAGCCGGAGTTCCGGCCGCTCTTCGCCGCCCCGGCCGTGATCCCGGTCGTCGACCAGGGCTTCATCCTGGCCAGCCTGGGCCGGCTGTCGCGCGAGCTGGCGTGGCTGGCGCCCGGCCGCGCCGCGGCGGTGGAGGCGCTGCTGGTCGGCATCCTGGTCGAGGTGCTGCGCCTGGCGCAGGCGGGGGGAGGGGAGACGGCGGCGCCGGGGCCCCAGGCGCTGCTGGTGGCCCGGTTCCGCGAGCGGATCGAGGAGCGCTACCGCAGCCATGACGAGGTCGAGGACTATGCCCGGGCGCTGGCGGTCAGCCCGAAGCGGCTCTGGGCCGCCTGCCGCCGGGTGGCGGGCGCACCCCCGGCCCGGCTGATCCAGGACCGGCTGCTGCTCGAGGCCAAGCGGCTGCTGCTCTACTCCAACATCTCGGTGGCCGATGCCGGCTATGCCCTCGGCTTCACCGACCCGGCCTATTTCTCGCGGCTGTTCGCCAAGGAGACCGGCCTGTCGCCGCGTGCCTTCCGGCGCGGCGGCGACGCCCGGCCTCAGGCGGCCCAGCCTCAGACAATCGTATCGACCACGCCGCCATCGACCCGCAGCGCGGCGCCGTTGGTGGCCGAGGCCAGGGGCGAGGCAACATAGACCACCATGTTCGCGGTCTCCTCCGGCGTCGCGATCCGGGCGATGATCGAGGTGGGCCGGTGCGTCTGCACGAATTCGGCCGCGGCGGCCTCGACGGACTTGCCGGTCTTCTCCGCCACCTCCTTCATGAACCCCTTCACCCCCTCCGACATGGTCGGGCCGGGCAGCACCGAATTGACCGTGACGTTGGTGCCGCGGGTCAGCTTGGCCAGGCCGCGCGACACCGACAGCTGCGCCGTCTTGCTGAAGCCGTAATGCACCATCTCCACCGGGATGTTGACGCCGGATTCCGAGGAGATGAACACCACCCGGCCCCAGTTGCGCGCCAGCATGCCCTTGAGGTAGGCGCGCGACAGGCGCACGCCGGACATGACGTTGACCTCGAAGAACCGGGTCCAGTCCTCGTCCGGAATGTCGAAGAAGTCCTTCAGTTCGAAGATGCCGACATTGTTGACCAGGATGTCGACCTCCGGCACCGCCGCCACCAGCGCGGCGCAGCCCGCCGCCGTCGACACGTCGGCCGCGGCGCCGCGCAGGACGGCGCCCGGCACGGCGCGCTGCAGCTCGGCTACCGCCGCGTCCACGGCGGCGGGCTTGCGGCCGTTGACCACCACCTCGGCCCCGGCCCCGGCCAGGCCCTTGGCGATGGCGAAGCCGATGCCGGTGGTGGAACCGGTGACGAGGGCGGTCTTGCCCGACAAGTCGATCTTCATGTGGACTCTCCGTGGTGTCGGTGTGGCGGCTGCAACCGTCAGACCAGGGCGCTGCCGCCGTGAATATAGACGATGCTGCCGGTGGCGTAGGGGTTGGTAATCAAAGCGAGGATCTGGGCGGCGATGTGCTCCGGCTGGCCGACCAGGCCTGCGGGCAGGGTGGCGGCGGCGCGCTCGTACATCGCCTGCCGCGCCTCCGCGGCCATGCGGTCGTAGAGCGGGGTCTCGACCAGTCCGGGCGACACGGTGTTGACCCGCACCGGCGCGAGCTCGAGGGCCAGGCCCTGGGCCAGCGCCTCCAGCCCGGCATTGATCGCGCCCTGGATCGCGGCCCCCTTCCGCGGCCGGATCGCCAGCACCCCGGTGACGAAGGTCAGCGACCCGCCGTCGCGGATGGGCGCGGCGCGGGCGATGCGGTAGGCGCCCCAGAATTTCGAGTCCATCGAGGCCTGGGCGTCGGCCAGCGGCAGCTCGCGCACCGCCGCGACCTTGGTCTGCGCCGCCGAGATCACGACATGGTCATAGGCCGCGCCGTCGGCGAAGAACGCTTCGACCGCGGCGTCCGAGGTGATGTCGAGCACCCGGCCCTCGCTGCCCCGGCCGATCGCGGCCACCGCGGCGTCGAGCTTGTCCTGAGACCGCGACGCCACCACCACGCCGGCGCCCAGCTTCGCCGCGGCCTGCGCCGTCGCCAGCCCGATCCCCGAGCTGCCGCCGACCACCAGCACCCGCTTGCCCGTCAAATCACTCATTCCGCTCTCCTGCTTCCAGCCGTGCCGGCCGTCCGGCCCGTCGCGGTGAAGATCTGGACCTTCGGCATCTCGGAAATAATACTCTGGATCGCGAAGCCACTCTTTCCGGATCGTTGACAATGCGGCCGATCGAAAACCTGACCGACATCACCGCCTTCGTCCGCATCGCCGCGGCGGGCAGCCTGTCCGCCGCGGCGCGGGACCTCGGCCTGTCGCTGGCGGTGGTGTCGAAGCGACTGGCGCGGCTGGAGGCGGCGCTGGGCGTGCGCCTGGTCCAGCGCACCACCCGCCGCCTGAGCCTGACCGAGGACGGCGCCGCCTTCCACGAGCGAGCGCTGCGCATCCTGGCCGAGCTGGAGGCGGCGCAGGACGCGATCGGCGGCGACGGCCGGCCGCGCGGTCTGCTGCGGGTGACGACGACGGCGGCCTTCGCCCGCCGGCTGATCGGGCCCTGCCTCGGACGCCTCCACGACCGCTATCCCGAAATCCGGGTGCATGTCATCTCCACCGACACGGTGGTCGATTTGGTGCGGGACGGCATCGACGTCGCCATCCGCCAGGCGGCCCTGCCGGACAGCGCACTGATGGCGCGGGAGCTGGCGCGCAACTGGCGGGTGCTCTGCGCCTCGCCCGACTACATCGCCCGGCACGGCCGCCCCATGACGCCGCAGGATCTGGCCGGCCATCCCTGCATCACCTATGGCGACCCGCCGATGACGGTGTGGCAGTTCGCGCGCCGGGGCGAAGCCGCCGTGGGCACCACCGTGTCCGGCGCGATCATGAGCAATGACGGCGAGGTCGCGCATGCCGCGGCGCTGGCCGGCGCCGGCGTGGTGCTGAAGTCGATCTGGCACGTGGCGGAGGATTTGGCCGCCGGGCGGCTGGTCCGGATCCTCGAAGACTACGAGTCGCCGGCGTCGCCGCTGCAGGCGGTCTTCCCCTCCGCCCGTCACCTCGCTCCCAAGACCCGTGCCTTCCTCGACTTCCTCGGCGCGGAGCTGCGCGTCGCGGCGGCGGGGCTGGGCATGCCCTGACCCGGCGCGGGGCGGCGATGTGACGGTTTCGCCCGGCGCCGCCTTGCCAGCCGGGGCGGGGGCTGCTCAACTCCTTTCCCCGCCCGGCCGATCCGCGGCCGGGGCCGACCACGACGGATCCTTGATGACCGAGCCCGCGCCCATCCCCGTCTTCGACGGGCACAACGACGTCCTGCTGCGCCTGCTGAAGGCGCATGCCGGCACGGCCGAAACCGCCTTCATCGAGGGTACGGAGACCGGCCATCTCGATTTGCCGCGGGCGCGCAAGGGCGGCTTCGTCGGCGGGATGTTCGCGATGTTCCCGCCGCCGCTGAAGTCGTCCAGCGGGATGGACCGGATGCAGGGCGGCAGCTACGCCGTGCAGCTGCCGGCGGAGCTGGGGCTGGCCGACGCCCAGGCCTCGACCACCGCGATGGCCTCGATCCTGCTGCGGCTGGAGCGGGCCGGGGGTCTGACCGTCTGCCGCAGCGTGGCCGAGATCCGGGCCGCGGTGGCCAAGCAGTCGCTGGCCGCGGTGTTCCACATCGAGGGCTGCGAGGCGATCGACACCGATTTCCGCATGCTCGACCTGCTCTACGCCGCAGGCCTGCGCTCGCTCGGCATCGTGTGGAGCCGGCCGAACGCCTTCGGCCATGGTGTGCCGTTCGTGTTCCCCAGCACGCCGGACACCGGGCCGGGCCTGACCGATGCCGGCCGCGCTTTGGTCCGCGAATGCAACGAGCGCCGCATCCTGATCGACCTGTCGCATCTCAACGAGAAGGGGTTCTGGGACGTGGCCGAACTGTCCTCGGCGCCGCTGGTCGCGACCCATTCCAACGCGCATTCGGTCTGCCCGCATGCGCGCAACCTGACCGACCGGCAGCTCGACGCGATCCGCGAGAGCCGCGGCATGGTCGGGCTGAACTTCGCCACCGCCTTCCTGCGTCCGGACGGGTCGATGAACGCCGACACCGACCTCGAGGTCATGGTGCGGCACCTCGATGCCCTGATCGAGCGGGTGGGCGAGGACGGGGTCGGCCTCGGCTCCGACTATGACGGCGCGACCATGCCGGCCCGCATCAAGGACGTCGCCGGCCTGCCGCACCTGTTCGAGGCGCTGCGCGCCCATGGCTACGACGACGCGCTGCTGCGCAAGATCGGCACGGAGAACTGGTACGGTGTCCTGGAGCGCACTTGGGGCCGCTGACATCGGCTGCCGCGCGACGTCGGAGGCCGGCGGGAGGAAAGGTGCATCATGACTGTGGACGAGATGATCCGGGATCTCGCCGCCGCGAACGGTGTCCTGCCTGCCGACGCCATGAACTGGGCCCTGGAGCATTGGGATGATGCCGGGCCCCGGTGTGTCGAATTCCTGGAACGCCACGCCGGGGGCGCACAAGGCTCCAAGGGCGTCGAAGACGCTCTCTTCTTCATTATCCATCTGGCGGGCGAGATGCGGGAGACCCGCGCCTTCCCGCATCTCTGCCGCATGATCCGGGGCCCCGAGGCGGAGCACATCCTCGGCGATGCCGACACCGAAACGCTCGGCGGGATCCTGATCAACACCTTCGACGGTGATCCGGCGCCCCTGAAGGCGGTGATCGAGGATGCGGGTGCCGGCGATTACATGCGTGACGCGGCACTGGACGCCCTGGCCTGGCACTGCCGCATGGGCGCCATCTCCGATGAAGAGATGAAGGCCTACCTGCTTCACCTCTACGAGCACATGCAGCCGCGGGATGAAAATGTCGTGTGGCTTGGCTGGGTCACGGCGGTTTTTTGCCTCGGCTACGAGGGCTTGGCGCCACGGGCGGAACGGCTTATCGACGATTTCCTGGTTCCGCCGGGATTCATGGAGGTCGAGGATTTCCATGACGAACTGCGTCGGACGTTGGACGACCCCGAGCGGATGGCCGGCTTCATCGACAACCACATCGGCCCGTTCGTGGATGCGGTCGGCACCTTGTCCACCTGGTCCGATTTTTCGGAGGACGACCAGGCGGAACTGGATAGCGGACTGGCGGAGGACGACGAGGACGGCGATCTGGACGACCTTCTGCTGTCGGACAGACTGCAGGTCCCGCTCCACAGTGAGCCGGTGACCGATCCGCTGCGGCATGTCGGCCGCAACGACCCTTGTCCGTGCGGCAGCGGCAAGAAGTACAAAAAGTGCTGCCTGCAGTAAGAGAGAGGCCCTCATCGGTGTTGGGTTCACCACCGGTGAACCCAACGGGACCCTCGCCTCAGAAGTCGTAGTCGCCGCCGCCCGGGGCGGCGGGGGCTGCCGGCTTCTTCTCGACCTTCTCGACGATCAGCGCCTCGGTGGTGATCAGCAGGCCGGCGACCGAGGCCGCGTCCTGCAGTGCGATGCGCACCACCTTGGCCGGGTCGATGATGCCGGCCTTCAACAGGTCGGCGAACTCGCCCTTCTGGGCGTCGTAGCCGCGGTTGATGTCGTTGCCGTCCAGCAGCTTGCCGACCACGATCGACCCGTCGCCGCCGGCGTTCTCGACGATCTGCCGAACCGGCGCCTGCAGGGCGCGGCGGACGATGTCGATGCCGACCCGCTCCTCGTCATTCGCCGGCTTCAGCTTCTCCAGCGCCTTGCCGGCATAGAGCAGGGTGACGCCGCCGCCCGGCACCACGCCCTCGGCGATCGCGGCGCGGGTCGCGTGCACCGCATCGTCGACGCGGTCCTTGCGCTCCTTGACCTCGACCTCGGTGGCGCCGCCGACCCGGATCACCGCGACGCCGCCGGTCAGCTTGGCCAGCCGCTCCTGCAGCTTCTCGCGGTCGTAATCCGAGGTGGTCTCCTCGATCTGGGCGCGGATCTGGCCGATCCGGCCGTCGATCTCCTTGCGGGCGCCGGCGCCGTCCACGATCGTGGTCTCCTCCTTGGCGATGCGCACGCGCTTGGCGGTGCCGAGGAAGTCGAGGGTCACGTTCTCCAGCTTGATGCCGACATCCTCGGAGATCACCTGGCCCTTGGTCAGCACCGCGATGTCCTCGAGGATCGCCTTGCGCCGGTCGCCGAAGCCGGGCGCCTTGACCGCCGCGATCTTCAGCCCGCCGCGCAGCTTGTTGACCACCAGCGTGGCCAGGGCCTCGCCCTCGACATCCTCGGCGATGATCAAGAGCGGCCGGCCGCTCTGCACCACCGCTTCCAGCAGCGGCAGCAGCGGCTGCAGCGCCGTCAGCTTCTTCTCGTGGATCAGGATGTAGGGGTTGTCGAGCTCGGCGATCAGCTTCTCGGCATTGGTGATGAAGTAGGGCGAGAGGTAGCCGCGGTCGAACTGCAGGCCCTCGACCACATCCAGCTCGGTCTCCAGGCTCTTGGCCTCCTCGACCGTGATCACGCCCTCGTTGCCGACCTTCTTCACCGCCTGGGCGATGATGCGGCCGATCTCGACCTCGCCATTGGCGGAGATGGTGCCGACCTGGGCGATCTCGTCATTGGTCGAGATCTTCTTGGCCCGGCCTTCGACCGCCTTGACCACGGCCTCGACCGCCTTGTCGATGCCGCGCTTGAGGTCGAGCGGGTTGAGGCCGGCGGCCACCGCCTTGGCACCCTCGCGCACGATCGCCTGGGCCAGCACCGTGGCGGTGGTGGTGCCGTCGCCGGCGAGGTCGTTGGTCTTGGACGCGACCTCGCGCACCAGCTGGGCGCCGAGATTCTCGAACTTGTCGGAAAGCTCGATCTCCTTGGCGACGGTCACGCCGTCCTTGGTGATGCGCGGCGCGCCGAACGACTTGTCGATGACCACATTGCGGCCCTTGGGCCCGAGCGTGACCTTGACCGCGTTGGCCAGGATGTCGACGCCGCGCAGGATGCGGTCGCGGGCGTCGGCGCTGAACTTGACGTCTTTGGCTGCCATGATGGTGTCCTTGGTGTCGGGGGCGGGGTCAGGCGGCCTTCTTCGAGGCGCGCTTGGCGGCCTCGAACACGCCGATGATGTCGGTTTCCTTCAGGACCACGAGGTCGCTGCCGTCGAGCTTGATCTCGGTGCCCGACCATTTGCCGAACAGCACGCGGTCGCCGGCCTTGACGTCCAGCGGCTGCAGCTTGCCGGCCTCGTCGCGGAGGCCAGGGCCGACGGCGATCACCTCGCCCTCCTGCGGCTTCTCCTTGGCGGTGTCGGGGATGATGATCCCGCCCTTGGTTTTCTCGTCCTGGTCGATGCGCCGGATCAGGACGCGGTCGTGCAGCGGGCGGAAGGACATGGGGTGCTCCTGGAAGGTGAGGGAAGGCACGGAGCCCCGGCGCTCCGAGGGGAGGCGAAGGGCGCTTCCGGTTCCGATGGGGAAGGGTGGGCGGCGATGCCGCCGGCACGCGGGAGGCGGGTCAGGTCGCCCGGAGACAGGGGCCGCGACACCACCGGGCCGGGCCCGTGGGGGCGGCCAGGGGTACGTCGTGGAGGCTGGCGAGAGCGGTCATCAGGCGAATCCGGCCGACGGCAATGGTGCCGATGCAGATCGGCATGTGGATAGCCTAGAAAATGTCATTTCAGTTAGTCAATATGAATTTTATAACTAAATACATATGTATATTCAGACTGCGGTCGCTTCGAGACCACCCAGGAAACCCAGAAGCGGCGGGATTGCGGCGGCCGCGGCGGTGCTCGAGAGGTTGTGGCCCAGCCCCGCGATCACCTCGATCCGAGCGCCTGGGATCAGCGCCGCCCCGGCCCGCGCGGCCTCGACCGGCACCACCGGATCGGCGGAGCCGTGGATGAACAGCGTCGGCGCGGTGATGCGGCGCAGCAGTTTGCTGCGGTCGCCGGCGGCGCCGATCGCCCGGATCTGGCGGGCGGAGCCGAGCGGGCAATAGCCTCGCGCCACCGCCGCGGCGATGCGGGCGCGCAGCTCCGCCTCCGGCGTCACCCAGGCATCGCCCTCGAACAGCGCCGCCTGGCGGGTGAACAGGTCGATGTCGGGGGCCCGCAGCAGTTCCGGCGGCCGCGCCGCGCCCAGCGCCTCGCGGATATGCGGCGCGGCCAGGACCCCGGCCTGCCCACCGGAGGACATCAGGCAGGTGAGGGACCGCACGCGGTCGGGGTGGCGGGCGGCCACGATCTGGGCGATCCGCCCGCCCATGGAATAGCCCAGCAGGTGGACCCGGCCGAGGCCCAGCGCGTCGATCAGCCCGGCCGTGTCCGCCGCCATGTCGAACAGGGTGTAGGGCGTGTCTGTCCCCTCCTGGTCGGACCGGCAGGGACCGAACTTGGCGGACAGGCCGGTGTCGCGGTTGTCGAAGACGACGACGTGATGGATGGCCGCCAGCGCCTCGATCAGCGCCCAGGGCCAGTCGATCAGCTGCTGCGCCAGGCCCTGCACCAGCAGGATCGGCGGCCGGCCGGGATCGCCGAACCGCTCGACCGCGAATTCCAGATCACCGACCGCAACCCGCGCCATGTCCCGCTCCTCAAACCGGCGGCGGCATGGTCGCGGAGCGCGGCCGGCGTGGCAATGGCCGAGACGGGATGGTGCGAAAGGGGTGTCAGAGCGCCAGGCGGCTCGCGGCCCGGACGCGCTCCTGCCGCACCGGCGCGGCCGCCGGGTCGGTCGACCGGTACTGGACGATCAGCGAAGGATCCATCCCCGGATTCTGCAGGGTTTTAAGGGCCGTCGATATATCTCGACTGGAACACCCCGAGGTCGCGCCGGAAGCTGTCGAGGTTGTAGTCGGAGACCCCCGAGGGCGGGGTGCGGTCATGCAGGATTGCGTGCAGGATGCATTCCTGCATGCGGCCCAGGCTGCCGCCCTCCCGCGCCGCTTCCATCGCCGATCGGATCCAGCGCGTCTCCTGGGGGTTCGGCGGAAAGCCGTCCTCCCAGTTCTGGCGCTGGATGCGGAGCCAGAAGTGCAATGTCTGTGCAAGGCTCCGGCCGTCGCTCATCATTGGGTCCGTCGTCGGCATTATCCTCACACAAGACACGGGCGGCCGATTTGTTCCGGCACCTCGGGTTTTGCGGCGCTGCTATGTTCCCTGGCCTCCGGCAGGAACCGCGCCGTTGCATCGGCGCGGGCGGGCCGTCTTGTCCGTCTGGAGGAGCATCCGGTCCTCCCACTCTCCTTGAGGTCGTTGCGAGAGTCCCACTCTCGCGGGACACTCCTTTCTACCTTCTATCCAACAGACAATTGCGAGGAGGCGAAGCCGACGAAGCAATCCATGGGCCCGCACGAGCGGCCCGATGGATTGCTTCGCTGCGCTCGCAATGACGGGGTGGGTGGCAAGGACGTAGGGTAAGCCCCTACTTCTCGACCGTCCGGTTCCAGCGGTCGTTCCAGTCGGGCCGGTGGGCGTTGATCTGGTCCCAGTCCAGCACGATGGCGTGATTGAGATAGCCGCGGAACTCGGTCAGCATCTTGGCGGCCTCCGGCGTCGCGCCCGCGACCTTGCTGTTGGACGGGATCTGGCCGCCATATTGCAGCGCCGGGTCCTGGGCCTGGACGCTCAGCAGGTAATGCGCCAGCTTCTGCGCCAGCGCCGGCTCAGTGTTCCCGGCGACGACGCACTGCGTCACCATCAGCAGCACGCCGCCCTCCTTGGGCTGGGCGTAGGCCACCGGGATGCCCTTGTTCTGCATGCCGGCGATGGCGGTCGGCGTCAGCGGGAAGATCGCGGCCTCGCCGGTCTGCACCATCTCCGACAGCTTGGCCGAGCTCGGGATGTACTCCAGCACGTTGGGGCCGATGGTGTCGGCCCATTTGCTGAAGCCCGGCTCGACATCCGCCTCGCTGCCGCCCTGGATGCGGTTGACCATCAGGAAGCCGTGCAGCCCGTAGGTGCTGCTCGACAGCGACTGGAACACCACCTTGCCCTCGAATTTCGGGTCGGCCAGGTCCATCCAGGAGGTCGGGGCCGGCCAGCCCTGCTCGGTGAACATCTTGGTGTTGTAGCCCAGGCCGGTCAGCCCCAGGGTCACGCCCGACGCCATGTCGTCCTTGATCCGGGCGGCGGGGTACAGCTGCTCCAGCACCGGGTCGGGCTCGGTCTTCTGGCACAGCCCCATGCCGATCGCCCGCACCATCACCCCGTCGTCGAGGAAGATCAGGTGCATCTGCGGGTTGTCCTTGGCCGCCGTCGCCTTGGCCAGGATCTCGGAGGAGGTGCCGGGCACCACCACGACCTTGACGTCGTTGGCCTTCTCGAAATCGGGGAAGACGTGTTCGGTGAACGCCTTCTCCATGTCGCCGCCATTCATGCCGATGTACAGCGTCTTGGTCTCGGCCGATGCGGCGCCCGAGGCCAGCAGCGCGGCGCTCGCCAGCAGGGCCGTCTTCATTCGTGCATTCATGGTGCTCTCTCCTGCTTGATGTGGTTGATGGTCACGCGGCGGGGGTTGCCGCCGCCGCTGCAAAGCGGCCGATGCCGAAGGCCTCGATCGGGGTGGTGCTGCGCCCGTCCCGCGCCAGCTCGGCCAGCACCTCGCCGACCGCCGGCCCGATCTGGAAGCCGGCGCCGGAAAAGCCGAAGCCGTGGATCAGCCCCGGCGTGGTGCGGCTCAGGCCCAGCACCGGGTTGCGGTCGGGGGTGTCGCCCTCGACCCCGCTCCAGAACCGGATGATCTGGGCGCCGCGCAGGGCCGGAAACAGCTCGGCCGCCTGCTGCAGCAGTGACGCGATGGCGGACCGGCCGGGCCGGGCCCGGTCGGCGTCCAGCGCATGGCCGCGGCCGCCGCCGATGACGCAGTTGCCGCGCTCGACCTGGCGGCCATAGATGCCGCCGCCCTCGACCCCGATGTTGACGTCCATCAGCCGGGGCAGGGGCTCGGTCACCGCCATGTTCGGGTGGCTCGACACCAGCGGCACCGGCTCGCCGAAGGATGCGGCGAAGCTTCCGGCCCAGGCGCCGGCGCAGTTCAGCAGCAGGCGGGACCGCACCTCCAGCCCGTCGCCGGCCAGCAGGCGGAAGCCCTCGCCGTCGCGGGCCGCCTCGCGCACCGGCGTCTGCTCGCGGATGTCGGCACCGGCCTGCCGTGCGGCCCGGGCGAAGCCGGGCGACACCAGCCGTGGATTGGCATGGCCGTCCGCCGGGCACAGCGACCCCGCAATGGCGCGGTCGCCCAGCCAGGGATAGCGGTCGCGGAAGGCGTTGCCGGTGATCAGTTCGAGGTCGAGGCCGGAATCCCGCACCCGGTCGCGATAGGCCTCCAGCGACGCCAGATCGGCCTCGCTGCGCGCCAATTTCAGGTGGCCGGAGCGGATGTATTCGCCGTCGATGCCGATGGTCTGCGGCAGGCGCTGCCAGATGGCGTGGGCGCGCTGGGACAGCGGGATCTGTTCCGGCGGCCGGCCCTGGCGGCGGACGCCGCCATAGTTCACGCCGCTGGCCTGGGCGCCGCAGAAGCCGCGCTCCAGCAGCAGCACCGACATCCCCATCCGCCGCAGCGCCAGCGCCGCCGCCGCCCCGGCAATGCCGCCGCCGATGATGGCGACATCGGTGGTCAGGCGTTCGGTGGCGGTCATGCCGCGCCCTCCGGCTCGTCCTCGATCGTGAGGGGGATCGGCTTGACCGGGGCCTGGCCGCGCAGGCGGCCGACGGCTTCGACCGGCACGCCGCGATGGGCGGCCAGGATCTCGGCGGCTGCTGCTCCGCACATCCGGCCCTGACAGCGGCCCATGCCGACGCGGCACAGCGCCTTCAGCCGGTTCAGCTCGGGCGGCCCCCAGCCGGCGGCGGTGGCGCGCAGGGTGCCGGCCGTCACCTCCTCGCAGCGGCACACCACCAGATCGTCCGGCGCCGATGCGGCCCAGCCGGCCGGCAACGGGAAGGCGCGCTCCAGCCCCTGGCGGAACCGGCCGATCGCGGCCAGCTTCGCCTCGATCCGGGCAGCGCGGGTTAGGTCGACCGGCCGGCCGAGATCCTGTAGCAGGGCCAGGGCGGCGCGCTCGCCCGCCAGCTCGGCGGCATCGGCGCCGGCGATCCCGGCACCATCGCCGGCCAGGTAGACGCCGGCGACGCTGCTGCGCCCGGCGGCGTCGCGCTCCGGCAGCCAGGCGCGGTTCAGGGCGTCGAAGCGGAAGTGGCAGCCGGCCAGGTCGGCCAGCTGGGTCTCCGACCGCAGACCATAGCCGAAGGCGACGGCGTCGCAATCGATGCGATGCTCGCGGGTGCCGTCGTGCCAGACCAGCCCTTCGACCCTGTCGGTGCCGAGGATGCGCAGCGGCCGGGCGCCGTGCCGCGCCGCCACGCCGCCGGCCTTCAGCGCCGCCATCAGCTTCAACCCCTTGGCCAGCACGGCCGGGCCGCGCAGCAGCCCGGGCAGGGCGGCGACCTTGTCGGCAAAGCGGGCAGTGTCCAGCACCGCGGCGACCTCGGCCCCCGCCTTGAGATATTGCGACGCCACCAGCTGCAGCAGCGGGCCGGTGCCGATGAAGGCGACGCGCCGGCCGATGCCGCAGCCCTGATACTTCAGCGCCAACTGGGCCGCACCCAGGCTGTAGGCGCCGGGCAGGGTCCAGCCCGGCATCGGCAGGATGCGGTCGGTGGCGCCGGTGGTCAGGATCAGGTGGCTGTAGGGCAGGCGGCTGCTGCGCCCGTCCCGCAGCAGGTCCAGCGCCCCGGCCTCGATGTTCCAGACCAGCGTCTCAGCCCGGTGGTCGATCGCCGGCGCCAGGCTGTCGATGGTCCGGTGCAGCGCCTCGGCCTTCGCCGCCTCGGTGCCGTACAGCGTCCTGGCGTCACGGGTGAAGCCGTCGGGCTGGCGGCGATAGATCTGGCCGCCGCCCTTCCTGGCCTCGTCCACCAGCACCGGCCGCAGCCCGGCCGCGGCCAGGGCCTCCACGGCGCGGATGCCGGCCGGGCCGGCGCCGACGATCACCGGACGGATCTCGCCGCTCATGCCGGCTCTCCGGTCACCAGCCGCATGCCCTCGGCGATGGCGGTGGAGCAGGCGCGGAAGCGGCGTCCGTCCTCGGTGGCCACCCAGCAATCCTGGCAGGCGCCCATCAGGCAGAAGCCGGCGCGGGGGTGCCCTGAGAATTCTGACCGCCGCAGCCGGTCGGCGCTGGTCAGGATCGCGGTCAGCACGGTGTCGCCGGCCAGCGCCGTGGCCGGGCGGCCGTCCAGGCGGAAGCGGATCTCGGGCCGGCCGGTCTCGGCCAGGCGGGTCAGGATGGGCATCGCGGGGATCCGGTCACTGGCGGCCGACCAGGATGCGGTCGAGGCCGTAGATGCGGTCGAGCACGACCATGGCGACGGCGGTGACGGCGACCATCAGGGCCGAGACCGCGGCCATCATCGGGTCGATCGATTCCGTCGCATACATGTACATCCGCACCGGCAGGGTGACGGTGGCGGGCGAGGTGACGAAGATCGACATCGTCAGCTCGTCGAAGCTGTTGATGAAGGCCAGCAGCCAGCCGCCGGCCACGCCGGGCAGGATGATCGGCAGGGTGATGCGGCGGAACACGGTGAAGGCGCCGGCCCCCAGCGACGCCGCCGCCTGCTCGGTCGACCGGTCGAAGCCGATCAGCGCGGCGATCACCAGCCGCAACGCATAGGGCGTGATCACCACGCTGTGCGCCAGCACCAGCCAGAAGAAGCTGCCGGCGGCGCCGAGCTCGGAGAACAGCTGCAGCAGCGCCACGCCCAGCACCAGGTGCGGGATCAGGAGCGGCGACAGGAACAGGGCGTTCAGCCCGTCGCGGCCGGGGAACTGGTAGCGGGTGGTGGCGATGCCGGCCGGCACCGCGATCGCGGTCGACAGCGTCGCCGCCATGGTCGCCAGCCACAGGCTGTTCCAGAAGGATTGCAGGAAGTCCGAATGGTCGAACACCGCCTGGAACCAGCGCAGCGAGACGCCCGTGGTCGGCAGGCTCAGCGTGTTCTCCGGCGTGAAGGCGACCAGGCAGACGATCACCAGCGGCGCCAGCATGAACGCCGCGACCAGGGCGTGGAAGGTGAGGGCGAAGGGGCCGTTGCGGGTCATCGGCGCCACCTCACCCGAGGCTCTTCCGGTACCGTCCTTCGACGATCCGGTTGTAGCTGAGCATGATCACCAGATTGGCCAGCAGCAGGATCACCGCGATGGCGGCGCCCAGCGGCCAGTTCAGCGAGTTCAGGTATTCGTCATAGACCACGGTCGCGACCATCTTCAGCCGCCGTCCGCCGAGCAGGCTGGGGATGGCGAAGGAGCTGGCGGCGAGGCCGAACACGATCAGGCTGCCGGACAGCAGACCGGGCAGCACCTGCGGCAGCACCACCCGGCGCAGCACCGTGCTGTGCGACGCGCCGAGCGACAGCGCCGCCTGCTCGGTGGCCGGATCCAGCTTCTGCAGCGAGGTCCAGACCGGGATCACCATGAAGGGCAGCATGACGTGGACCAGCGCCACCACCACCGCCGTCTCGGTGTAGAGCAGCCGGACGCGGCCGAGGCCGAGCGCCTGCAGCGCGTCGTTCACCAGGCCGGTGGGGCCTAGCAGCATGCTCCAGCCGAAGGCACGGACCACGACCGAGACCAGCAGCGGCGCCAGCACCACCAGCAGGAAGATCGACCGCCAGGGCTTTCGCATCCGGCTCAGCACATAGGCCTCGGGCGCGCCCAGCACGGCGCAAATCAGCGTGGTCAGCGCCGCCAGCCGGAAGGTGCGCAGGAAGATGCCGTAGTAGTAGGGGTCGGTCAGCACGGTCAGGTACTGGCCGATGGTCCAGGCATCCTGCACGCCGGTGGTGTGGTCGTAGACGTGGAAGGACAGGATCAGGGTCAGGACAAGGGGCGTGATCACCAGCGCCGCGAACAGCAGCGTCGCCGGCGCCGCCATCGCGGTGACCGCCAGGCGCGGGGTGGCGGCTCCCGTCGCGGCGCTCATTGCAGGGCCCCGGCGGCCTCGGCGTCGCGCAGCACCCGGATCATGCCGGGCGCCCAGTCGATGCCGGCCTTGGCGCCCTCGGCCAGCGGCTCTTCGCCCAGGTTCGGGGTCGCGACCAGCAGTTCCCCGACCGAGGTGTCGAGGTGGTACAGCCACTGGCTGCCCAGGAAGTAGCGGCGCGACACCGTGCCGGGCAGGCGGCCGCTGCCGGCGGCGCCCAACGCCAGCTTCTCCGGCCGCAGGCACAGCAGCACGTGGGCGCCGGCCGGCAGCCCGTCGCCGGGAACCTCCAGCGTGACCGCGCCGACCGCCACCCGGGCGGTGGCGCCGGCCTGGGCCACCACGCCGTCCAGCAGGTTGGCCTTGCCGACGAAGTCGGAGATGAAGCGGCTGCGCGGATGCTCGTACATCCGGTAGGGCTGGTCGATCTGGGTGATGCGGCCCTGCTCCATCACCACCACCCGGTCGCTGATCGACAGCGCCTCGGACTGGTCGTGGGTGACCATGATCGTGGTGGTGCCGGTGCGGCGCTGGATCTGGCGCAGCTCGAACTGCATCGCCTCGCGCAGCTTGGCGTCGAGGTTGGACAGCGGCTCGTCCAGCAGCAGCACCGGCGGTTCGATCACCAAGGCGCGGGCCAGGGCCACGCGCTGGCGCTGGCCGCCCGACAGGGCCCGGGGATAGCGGTCGGCGAGGTGGTCGAGATGGACCAGCGCCAGCGCCTCGGCCACCCGCTTCGCCCGTTCGGCCTTGGCGACGCCGCGCATCTCCAGCCCGAAGGCGACGTTGTCGGCCACGGTCATGTGCGGGAACAGGGCGTAGCTCTGGAACACCACGCCCAGGCCGCGGCGGTTGGGCTTCACCGTGGTCAGGTCCTGGCCGTCCAGCAGGATCCGGCCCGTGGTCGCCGGCACGAAGCCCGCGATCATCTGCAGCGTCGTGGTCTTGCCGCAGCCGGAGGGGCCGAGCAGCGACACGAACTCGCCGCGCTCCACCGTCAGGTCGAGATCCGCGACCGCCGCGACGTCGCCATACAGCTTCGAGATCCGTTCGAGACGGAGGAAGGTCATCGCTGTCTCCCTGGCACACCTGCGCGGTCGATCTTGGGTCCGTTGAACGGAAGGCGCCGACACGCCTTTCCAGAAGACTCTTTCGCCCGATCGAGTCAAGGAGACATTCCATTTTATTGGGAGTATTCTGATTCAGATTCCATATATCGGAATCAATGATGGTTGTGGCTATGCAGGAATTCCGGAAATGGTGAAGGCCGATGAACCTCTGTCTCCGGGCAAAAGCCTGCAGCGCGGCTTCGCCATCCTGCGCGCACTGGCCGAGGCGGGCGGCGAGGGGGCGAAGCTGATCCGCATCGCCGAAGCCACCGACCTGACCCAGGCGACGGTGCACCGGCTGCTGAAGGCGCTGGCAGCGGAAGGCATGGTCGAGCAGGACGAGCGCAGCCGGATCTACCGGCTGGGCATCGATTTCTTCGCTCTGGCGGCGCGGGCGGGCAACCCCAGCAGCCTGCGCGACCTGTGCCGGCCGGTGCTGCAGCGCCTGTCCGCCATGCTCGGCGACACCGTGTTCCTGCTGGTGCGCACCGGCTTCGACGCGCTGTGCCTCGACCGCAGCGAAGGCCTGTTCCCGATCCGCTCCCACACCGGCGACATCGGCGGCCGGGTGCCGCTCGGGGTCGGGCAGGGGGCGCTGGTGATCCTGGCCTTCCTGCCGGAGGCGGAGCGCGAGGAGGTGGTGCGCTTCAACGTCCCGCGCCTGGTCGGCCAGGGCGTCATGGACGAGGTCTACCTGCGCAGCGAAATGGCGAAGGTGCGCGCGGCCGGCTACGCCACGCGGCGGGACTTCATCCTGCCCGGCATGGGCGGCGCCGCGGTGCCGATCCTCGATCGCGACGGCCGGGCGGTGGCGGCGCTCAGCATCGGCACCATCTCCGAACGGCTGGGCGAGGACCGGCTGCCGACGGTGATCGAGATCCTGAAGCGCGAGGCCGACGCGATCGGGCCGCGGATCAACCCCTTCGACCCGGCCCTGCGCCGCCCGGCCCAGATGCTGGGCAGCGCCGCCATGGGCGGGTGAGGGACCGTTCTTTTTTTGTCATGCCACGGCTTGACCGTGGCATCCAGGGCGGCCAGAGCGGTTCTTCGTGGCCCCTGGATTGCCCGGTCAAGCCGGGCAATGACAGATAGAGTGTAGTCCCCACGATCCGAGGATCCCTCCGATGTCCCTTCCGCCCTTCGCCCCCGGTCCTGCCCGCCTGGCCTGGAGCCCGTCGCCGGAGCTCGGCGCGCTGGGCAAGGCCCACGGCGCGGTGCTGGTCCCGACCGGCGCGGTCGAGCAGCACGGGCCGCATCTGGCGACCGGCGTCGACATCTGGCTGGCAATGGCGGTGGCGCTGGGCGTCGCCGGGCGGGACCCGTCGATCCGGGTGGCCGAGCCGATCTCCTACGGCTCCTCGGCGCATCACGTGGCCTTCCCCGGCACCATCAGCCTGCGGCCGTCGACCTTTATCGCCATCGTGGTCGATGTCTGCCGTTCGCTGGCGCGCGACGGCTTCTTCCCGATCCTGCTGAACGGCCATGGCGGCAACCGCGGCGCGCTGCAGGTCGCGGTGTCCGAACTCGGCGCCGACGGCATCCGCAGCGCCGCCTTCTCCTATTTCGACCTGATCCGCGAGGATGCGGCGGCGATCCTGCCCGATGCCGACCAGGGCTGCGGCCATGCCTGCGCGCTGGAGACCTCGCTGATGCTGCACCTGTTCCCGGGATCGGCCCGGGCCGAGGCGATCCCGGCCGGCGGTACGCCGTCCTGCTGGCCCGACCCGCATCTCTATGCGTCCAGCCCGATCACGGTCTGGCGCGGCTTCGAGGAGATCAACCCGACCGGGGTGATCGGCCGCCCCGCCGACGCCACCGCGGAGGCCGGGGCCAGGCTCTACGAGGCCGCGGTGGCCTGTTCGCTGGCGGCGACGCAGCGGCTGCGCGAGACCTTCGCCACGGCGTGAGGCTTTCGTTTTCGGCCGCGATGTGCCACGGAGGCCGGCATGACCGATGATCCCGCCCTCGACACCCTGTTCCTGCCCTTCGACACCGAGGCCCTGGCCTGGCCGGCGGATGGCCGCGCCCTGTTCCTCGGCGCCCGCGCCGGCGCGGCGCTGGCCGGATACGCATCCCCTGCCCTGGCCTGCGAGCAGAGCGTCCGGCAGCACGCCACGGCGCTGGAGCAGGCGGGGCTGACCGTCTCGCCCGCGGTCGAAGGCCGCTTCCCGCTGGTGCTGGTGCTGCCGCCGCGGCAGCGCGAGGCGGCGCGCACCCTGCTGGCCCGCGCGCTGGACCAGGCGGTATCAGGCGCCGCCGTGGTGGTCAGCCTGGCCAACACCGACGGTGCCCGCTCGATCGAGGAGGATCTGGTCCGCCTGGCCGGGCCGGTCGAAAGCCTGTCGAAGAACCGCTGCCGCGTGTTCTGGGTCCGCCCGCAGGACGGCGCCGGCGACCTTGCGCTGCGCGCCGAATGGGCGCTGCTGGATGCGCCGCGCCCGGTGGCGGAGGGCCGCTTCCTCAGCCGCCCCGGCCTGTTCGCCTGGGACCGCATCGATCCCGGCTCGGCCCTGCTCGCCGCCCATCTGCCGGCGGACCTCAAGGGCCATGGCGCCGATCTCGGCTCGGGTTTCGGCACGCTCTCGGCCGCGATCCTGGAGCGCTGCCCCGATGTCACGGCGCTGGACCTCTACGACGCCGAGGCGCGGGCGCTGGACCTCGCCCGCCGCAACCTGGCACCCCTGGCCGGGCAGACCGCGCTCGACTTCCTCTGGCATGACGTCGCCGGCGGGCTGGCGCCGGGCCGGCGCTACCATTTCATCGTCACCAACCCGCCCTTCCATGACGGCGGCCGGGCCGACCGGCACGACCTCGGCCGCGCCTTCATCGCCGCCGCGGCGGCGGGGCTGAAGCCGAAGGGGCGGCTGTGGCTGGTGGCGAACCGGCACCTGCCCTATGAGGCGACGCTGGAAAAGGCCTTCACCATGGTCCGCAGCGTGGTCGAGGACGGTCCCTATAAGGTGATCGAGGCCGCAAAGGGCGTGCGATGAAGCTGGTCCGCCGCCTCGCCAATCTCGGTTACGGCAGCCGCAAGCAGGTCGAGGCGATGCTGCGCGACGGCCGCGTCACCAACGCCGCCGACGTGCCGTTCAACCCCGAGGCGCAGCCGGAGCACGAGGCGATCCGGGTCGATGGCGAGCCGCTCGACCCCCCGCCCGGCGCGGTGCTGATGCTGCACAAGCCCACCGGCTACACCTGCGCCACCGCCGACCCCGGCCGGGTGGTCTACGAGCTGCTGCCGCCCCGGTTCCGCCAGCGCAACCCGATCGTCGCGCCGGTCGGGCGGCTCGACCGCGACACCACCGGCCTGCTGCTGCTGACCGATGATGGCGTGCTGCTGCACCGGATCATCTCGCCCAAGGCCCGCATCCCCAAGGTCTATGAGGCGACGCTGGCGCAGGACCTCGCGGGGAACGAGGCGGAGCTGTTCGCCGCCGGCACCCTGATGCTGCGGTCGGAGAAGACGCCGCTGGAGCCGGCGGCGCTGGAGGTGCTGGGGCCGCGGCGGGCCCGGCTGACCCTGACCGAGGGCCGCTACCACCAGGTCCGGCGGATGTTCGCCGCGGCCGGCAACCGGGTCGAGACGCTGCACCGCGCGACCGTCGGCGGCCTGGCGCTGGGGGATCTGGCCGAGGGGAAGTGGCGGCTGCTGGACCCGGCCGAGGTGGCCTCGGTGTTCGGGCCGCCTGCGGCCTGACGACTCACGCCGCGAAGGTCAGCACCACCCGGGTCCCGGCGTGGCTGGGGTCGTGCAGCAGGGTCGCTTCCAGCTTGGTCGCCATCGCCTTGATGATCCGCTGCCCCAGCCCGGTCGATCCCGCCGGCGCCGGGCCGATGCCGACGCCGTCATCCTCGACCGTGATCTCGATCCGGGCATCGGGCAAAGCGCGCTGCACCACCCGGACCGGCCCGCCGCCCGCGGCGGGATAGGCGTATTTCAGCGCGTTCAGCACCAGCTCGGTGACGATGACGCCCAGCGCGATGGCCCGGTCGGGGTGAATCTCGACCGGCTCGGTCCGCAGGTCCAGCACCGACCGGGTGCCCTGGCCTTCGGTCGATCCGCGCAGGCTTTCCGCCAGTTCCTGCAGATAGCGGTCGAGCTCGATGGCGCTGACGGAGTCGGAGGTGTAGAGGCGGCGATGCGCCTGGGCGACCGCCATCACCCGGTTCTCCGCCTCGGCCAGCGCGCCCTTGATGTCGGGCGCACCCGACGCATTGGCCTGCAGCCGCAGCAACGAGGCGATCAGCTGCAGGCTGTTGCTGACGCGGTGGTTGATCTCGCGCATCAGCATGGCGCGCTCCTCGGCCAGCGCCTCGAAACGGTCGCGGGCGGCCCGGATCTCGGCCTGGTGGATTTCGTTCTCGCGCCGCAGCCGGGCGGCCTCCAGCGCGCCGTCGATCGCCGCCTGCAGCAGGGCGAAGAACTCGCCCTCGGCCGATTTGATCACATAGTCGGCGGCGCCGATCTTCAGCGCCGCCACCGCCACCCGGCTGTCCTGGTTGCCGGTGGCGTAGATCACCGGGGGCGGGTCGGGCCGCCGGCGGATCTCCTCCAGCGTCGCCAGCCCGTCCTGGCCGGGCATGGCATGGTCCAGCACCACGGCGTCGATGCCGCCCTGGTCGATGCGGGCCAGCCCCAATCCGCCATCGGTCGCGATCTCGACGACATAGCCGGCGCGGCCCAGCGTCCTTTGCGCCAGCCGGGCCAATCCCGGATCGTCGTCGATGTAGAGGATGCGGATGCCGGCAGCAGCCATCATGGAGTCTCGGGCACCTGGATGACGGAGAAGAACAGGCCCAGCTGCCGGATCGCGTTGGCGAAGTTCTCGTAGTTCACCGGCTTGGTGATGTAGACGTTGCAGCCGAGGTCGTAGCAGCGCTGGATCTCGACCTTGTCGTCGGTGGTGGTCAGGACCACGACCGGCGACAGCTTCAGATGGTCGTTCTCCTTGACCCGCCGCAGGATCTCGGTGCCGGAGATGTCGGGCAAGTTGAGGTCCAGCAGGATCAGCAGCGCCCTGCCTTTGTTCACCTCGCCGGATCCGTCCGGGCCGAACAGATGGGCCAGGCCGCTGGTGCCGTCGCGGAACGACATCAGTTCGTTGTGCACCCCGGCCCGGCGCAGGTTCTTCTCGATCAGGCGGGCATGGCCCTCATCGTCCTCGATCATCACGATGCTGACCGCGCGGCTGTCCTGGCTCATCTCGCTGCCCTCCGGTTGGGTTCGATCCATGTCTTGGGAAGGGTGACCCGGAACACGCTGCCGTGCCCCGGGGTGGAATCCATCGCGATGCTGCCGCCCAGCCGGCGGACCAGCGCGCGGACATGGGCCAGGCCGATGCCCTCGCCCGGCCGGTCCTGCGGGCCGGAGCGGCGGAACAGCTCGAAGATCCGGCCCCTGTCCTGCGGGTCGACGCCGCGGCCGTTGTCGCGGACCTCGTAGACCAGGCCGGCTGCCGTCGCCCGGCCGCTGACCTCGACCTCGCCCGGCACGCCGTCGCGCAGATACTTCAGGGCGTTGTCCAGCAGGTTCGAGAAGATCTGCTCCAGCGCCAGCCGGTCGCTGGCCAGGGCCGGCAGGGCGCCGATCCGGATCTCGGCGTTCCGCTCCTGGGCCTGGTGGGCCAGGCTGCCGGCGATGCCCTGCAGCAGCGCGGTGGCGTCGATCCGCTCGCGCTTGAACTCCCGCCGGCCCTGCCGGGCCAGGGTCAGGATGGCGTTGATCAGCCGGTCCATCTTGGCGATCGAGGTCTTGATGAAGCCCACCGCCTCGCCGAAATCCGCCTTCAGCGCCTCGTCCTCGCTTTCGTCGGCCGGTGCCGGCAGCTGGCCGCGCAGGGCCGCGATCCGGTCGAAGATGCCGTCGCGCACATGCTCCAGCTCGCTGGTGAAGCCCATGATGTTGACCAAAGGCGACCGCAGGTCGTGGCTGACGATGTAGGCGTAGCGCTGGATCTCCTCATTGGCCTCCTGCAGGTCGGCCGTCCGCTCCGCCACCACCGCCTCCAGCCCCTCATTGGCGTGGGCGAGCTCCTGCTGGATGGCCTGCAGCGCCCGGGTCGACCGCCGGAACAGGATGACGGCGACGGCGGCGACCGCGACGATGGTCAGCAGGCCGGCCAGGGTGATCGCCACCAGCCAGAACTGGGTATTGCGCGAGGTGGCGGACCGGTCGGTCAGCAGCCGCGCCTCCTCCGTCTTCATGCCCGTCAGGATGCCGTCGATCTGCGCGATCAGCTCACGTCCGCGCCCGGTCCGCACCAGGGTCAGCGCGCCGATGCGGTCGCCGCCATCGTACTGGCGAACGGCGTTGCGGAAGTTGGGCAGCCGGTCCAGCAGCGGCCGCAGGGTTCCGATCGCCTGCTGCTGCGAGGGATTGTCGCTGGTCCGGCCCTGGATCTCGTCGATCACGGCCGGGATCTGCGCCAGCGCCGTCTCGAAGGAGTCGGCGTATTGCTTGTCCTCGGTCAGGAGGTAGCTGCGCTGGGCGCCCTCCACCGTCTGTACCAGGAACTGCAGCTGGGTGATCCGGCCTTCCAGCTCGAGCGAATGGGCGACCCATTCCTGGTCCTCGCGCGACTGCTGCACCAGCCAGATCGACGCGACGCCGATCACCAGCAGGATGGCGAAGCCGAGGATGCCGAGGGTCAGGAGACTGTGTCTGGTCATGGAATCGGGGGACGTGTTGCCGCTTCGCTCTGGTGTATGGCACGCAACCGTATGAGGGTGCTGGGCCATTTGCCACAGGAAGATAAAACTCTCAACTATTCGCCGAGCTTCAGCCTTTTAGCCCACGCTATGCAATCTTGATCTGCTCAGCATTGCGGCCCGCGGCCGGTCGCGCAGAAATTATCAAATGTTTATTTCGGAATGTTGTGGAAATGCCGGCGGACGGGGTGCCAGGGGCAGGCCGGGATCAAGGCCCGCCCCGTCACTCGACCCTCGCTTCCGCCTCATCCTCGACCGGCAGGTCCGCGCCAGCCGGCGTCGTGTCCTCGATCTCGATCACGGCCACGGCTTCCGGCCCGTTCGGGTCGCCGGGGCCGGTCTCGCAGCCGAGGTCCGGGAAGGCCATGATCCGGTTGCCGCCGCGGCCGGCGGCGCGGCAGACGATGAAGCCGCGCTGCTCCATATAGGTCAGCAGCCGCCGGGTGCGGCCGACCGACTGGGTGCCGTAGGCCCGTCCGATGGTGGCGTCGGACGGGCAGGGCGCCGTCGCCAGCCCCGCCTTGACCAGCAGCAGGAAGATGCCCTGCATGTCCTCCGGCAGGTCCTTCGCCAGACTGGTGGCGCGCTGCCAGGCCGGGCTCTCCGCCGTCTCGGTGTCGACCCCGGCGCGGGCCACCGCCAGCCGGCCGCGGAAGCCGGCGAGGTCGAGCGGCCCGCCGCCGCCCCGGGGGCCGGCGAGCTTGCGGATCCGGCAGCGCACCAGGAAGTCCTGGTACAGCACCGCGACCGGGCGAAATGCCGAATCCTCCTCCGCCACCAGGTCGCGCAGCACCGCGTCGATCGCGGCGTCGCGCTCCGCCTGGGTCATCGGATCCGTCTCCTCCTCGGCCGCGGCGGCCGCTGGGTCGGGGCGGCTGCGGATCAACTGGGCCAGCAGCTCGGCGGTCGGCTGCGGCGCCGGCTGGCGCGGCAGCCGCGGCACCGGCGGCTCGACCTCGGCCGGCTTCAGGATCAGCTCGTGCAGGTCCTCGGCTGGCGCCTCCGGCATCGGCATCAACTTCGGGCTGGTCGACCGCGCGCCGGTCTCGACCGCGCCGATCTTGACCTCCAGCGGCCGCCGCGACAGGGCCGGGCCCAGCGCCACGAACTGGCCGCGCCCGAGGTCGCGGAACATCTCGGCCTGGCGCCGTTCCAGGCCCAGCAGGTCGGCGGCGCGCGCCATGTCGATGTCGAGGAAGGTGCGGCCCATCAGGAAGTTCGAGGCCTCGGCCGCGACGTTCTTGGCCAGCTTGGCCAAGCGCTGGGTGGCGATGACGCCGGCCAGGCCGCGCTTGCGACCGCGGCTCATCAGGTTGGCCATGGCGCCCAGCGTCGCCTTGCGCGCCTCCTCCGACACATCGCCGGCGGCGGCGGGGGCGAACAGCTGGGCCTCGTCCACAACCACCAGCACGGGGTACCACAGGTCGCGCTCGGCATCGAACAGCCCGTTGAGGAAGGCGGCGGCGCCGCGCATCTGGGCGTCGGCGTCGCAGCTTTCGAGGTTGAGCACGGCGGAGGTGCGATGCTGCCGGATGCGGCCGGCGATGCGGTGCAGGTCGGCATCCGACCGGTCGCCATCGACCACGATGTGGCCGAAGCGGTCGGCCAGGCTGATGAAGTCGCCCTCGGGGTCGATCACCACCTGCTGCACCCAGGGGGCGCTCTGCTCCAGCAGCCGGCGCAGCAGATGCGACTTGCCGGAGCCGGAATTGCCCTGCACCAGCAGCCGAGTCGCCAGCAGCTCCTCGAGATCGATCATGGCCGATGTCCCGTTGGACAGCGTTCCGATGTCGATTTGGACCGTCATCACCCCTCCGCAAACTCGGGCCGCGCCATCCTCCGGACGGCAGGACCGGGCATGGTCTATCACGACGGGAGACGGTCGGGGCAACCCGAAGGGACGGGGCAGGGTCCCGGCGCGGTTCAGCTGCCGAGACGGGACTCGACGCGGCGAATCAGGCCCCGGGCGTCCTCCGGCGCGCGCACCTTGGCGTCATTGTCGAAATAGACGAAGACGTCGCGCCGGGCCCGCTTCGGCCCGGGCCGGTCGATCACCCGTTCGGCGTCGTCGGGCTCGCGGCCGGTGGCCCAGGCGGCGACGCGGTCGGCCCAGCGGTCCAGCGACGCGTCGTCATAGCCGCTGACATACAGCTCCTCCGAGCCATGCAGGCGGCAATAGATGAAGTCGGCGGTCAGGTCCATGCGCCGCGGCCAGTCGACCGTGTCGGCGCAGACCAGTGCCACCTTGTGGCGCCGTAGCAGCCGGACGAAGGCGGGGTCGAGGAAGCTGTCATGCCGGATCTCGATGGCGTGGCGCAGCGGCCGGCGCCGGTCGGTCCTGGTCCAGGCCCGGCCGGCAAAGCGGTCATCGTGCCGGCGCGCCATCGCGGCCGCGGCCTCGGTGTCGTGCGGCAGCAGGGCCAGGAAGGCCTCGATCCGCGCCGCGTCGAAGCGGAAGCTGGGCGGCAGCTGCCACAGGATCGGGCCCAGCTTCGGCCCCAGCCGCAGCAGGCCGGAGGCGAGGAAGTTGGCCAGCGGCGTCCCGGCGTCGCGCAGCCGGCGGGTGTGGGTGATGTAGCGCGGGCCCTTGACCGCGAAGACGAAGCCTTCGGGCGTTTCCTCGGCCCAGCGGGCGTAGCTCTCCGGCCGCTGGCTGCCGTAGAAGGTACCGTTGATCTCGATCGACGGAAAGGCTTCGGCGGCGAAGGCCAGCTCCCGCTTCTGCGGCAGGCCCTTGGGGTAGAACACCCCGCGCCAGGGCCGGTAGGTCCAGCCCGAAATCCCGATCCGCACCCGTCCCGGCCTGGTCATCGCGATCCTCCCGAAAGGGAACGCCGCGGCCGCGGGGATGGTGCCGTCGTCTTTGCGACGGCGAACTCTCAAAAGAAAAGAGGGCGGCCCCTGGCGCCGCCCTCGAAGTCTGCTCGGTACAGTCCTGTCGTCGCCTCAGAAGGCGAGGACGACGCCGGTGGTGAGCGAGGTCTGCTCGAAGTCGCGGCCGACGCGGAACTCGTTCCGCTCGTAGGCCAGCTCGGTGAAGCTGTTGAGGCCCGGCGCGACGTTGTAGAGGAACGAGCCGATCACGCTGTGGTTGGTCTGCAGGTCGGTGCCGTTGGTGAAGGACGACGACAGGCCGTTGCCCTTCTCGGCGGTGGTGTAGGCGTAGCCGACCGAGACCACGAACGGGCCGGTGCCGTAGGAGATGTCGCCGGTGATCGAATCGATCGCCTTGTCGGCGCGGAAGGTGCTGGCGAAATGCACCCAGTTCACGCTCGCGGCGATGCCGTTGGCGAAGCCGACCTGGCCGCCCACGGTGTAGGCTTGGTAGTCGTTGTTGCCGCTGACGCCGTTGCCGTTGCCGGCCGAGGCGGCCAGGCGCACCGAGGTGCCGTCGAAGCTGTTGGCATAGTTGATGCCGGCGGTGACGACGTTCTCGTACCGGGTCGTGGCGTCGTTGGTCAGGTCGTTGATGCCACCCGGACCGGCATGGTCGCTGGTGCCGCCGCCCGTGCCATGGCCGGACGCCGCCGCGTTCTTGCCGCCGGCGACCGGGGTGAAGTCGATGGCGAAGGAGAAGCCCGAGAAGCTCGGCGAGGAATACTTGACCTTCGTGTCCTTGCCGTTCAGCCCGCCGATGCCGTAGGTCGGGTCGACGGCGTAGAAGGTGTCGGAGCCGCCGAACAGGTTGAACTTGCCGTCGAGGCCGTCGCCCCAGCTGGCGCCGAGGCCCAGCTTCGAATTCAGCGTGTCATGGGCGTAGACGTAGCCGATGTCCGCGCCGACATACGGCGCGTCGCCGAAGGTCAGGGTGCCGAAGCCGCCCTTGACGTAGACATAGGTGCGGTCGACGGTGACGCCGTTCTTGCGGTCGACATTGTTCATGCGGATGCGGGCGCCGTATTCCAGGCCCGAATCGGTCACGTTCTTGATGTCGAACTGCAACCGCGCGCCGGACACGAAGTCATAGTCGCGGTCGAGATTCTCAGAATCGGTGCGGGAAATCGAGAGGCCGGCCAGGAAGCCGACCCAGCCGTTCACCTTGACGCTGAGTTCGGCCTGGGCAGCACCGATCCCCGCCGTGGTGGCCGCCAGGCACACCCCGAGCAACAAAAACTTCCGCATTTTACTTCCCCTCGCATGTCGGGCTCAGCGCCGCCCGAGACGAAGCGCCGGCCCCCCAATACAGTTTGCGAGGCGGCTTATACGAAGCCGGGAGTTTTAAAATCAACCGCTGGCCGTCCAAAAGGACGCAATGTCTACAAATTTCACAAAATAGTAACGGGTCCGATGCCGCTGCAGTGGCGTCGGGTGATGACCTCTCCCGGGGGTAAGGCCCTGACCTGAGGGTCCCGGGCTATCGGCCGTCCGGAGCGGCGAGATGCGCCGGAGCCGGGCAGGAAGGAGGGCGGCCCCTGGCGCCGCCCTCTAGTCTGTTGGCGATAGGCTCTTGTCGTTGTCTCAGAAGGAGAGCGCCATTCCGGAGGTCAGCGTGCTCGCCTCGTAGTCGCGGCCGGCGCGGAACTCGTTCCGCTCGTAGCTCAGCTCGGTGAAGGTGTTGAGGCCCGGCGCCACGTTGTAGAGGAACGACAGGACGACGCTGTGGTTGGCCTGAAGGTCCGTACCGTCGGTGAAGGACGACTTCAGCCCGTTGCCCTTCTCCGCGGTGGTGTAGGCGTAGCCGATCGAAGCCACGAACGGGCCGGTCGCGTAGGACAGGTCGCCGGTGATCGAGTCGATGGACTTCTTGGCGCGGAAGGTGCTGGAGAAGTGCACCCAGTTCACGCTGGCGGCAAAGCCGCTGGCGAGACCGATCTGGCCGCCGAAGCTGTAGGCCTCGAAGTCGTTATTGCCGCTGACGCCGTTGCCCGTGCTGGCCGAACCGGCGACGCGCACCGAGGTGCCGTCGAAGGTGTTGGCGTAGTTCAGGCCGCCGGTGACGATGTTCTCGTACCGGGTCGTGGCGTCGTTGGTCAGGTCGTTGACGCCGCCCGGCCCGGCATGGCCGTTGCCGCCCGCCACCGGGGTGAAGTCGAAGGCGAAGGAGAAGCCCGAGAAGCTCGGCGAGGTGTACTTGATCTTGGTGTCCTTGCCGTTCAGGCCGCCGATGCCGTAGGTCGGATCGAAGGCGTAGAAGACGTCGGAACCGCCGAACAGGTTGAACTTGCCGTCGAGACCGTCGCCCCAGCCGGCGCCGAGCCCAAGCTTCGAGTTCAGCGTGTCGTGGGCGTAGACATAGCCGATGTCCCCCGACGCGTATGGTGCGTCGCCGAAGGTGATCGTGCCAAAGCCGCCCTTCACATAGATATAGGTGCGGTCGACGGTGACGTTGTTCTTGCGGTCGGCATTGTTGAAACGGATGCGGGCGCCGTATTCCAGGCCCCCGTCGGTCACGTTCTTGATGTCGAACTGCAGCCGCGCCCCGGACACGAAGTCATAGTCGCGATCAAGGGTGCCGGTGTCGGTGCGCGTGACGAATACGCCGCCCAGGAAGCCGACCCAGCCATTGATCTTGACGGCGATCTCGGCCTGGGCCGCGCCAATGCCTGCCGTGGTGGCCGCCAGGCACACCCCGAGCAGTAAAATCCTCCGCATAGCTCGTCCCCCCGTTCTAGCGGATATGATCGTCATGTCTTCACGACGGCATCAACCAACCCCCAGCGGATGCCGGCCGAATTTATGAGGGGTTCCAGGCAAAAGCAATCGAGATGTTATCTCAATTTCTCCGTTTCTTTGAGTTTATGAAATAAAGGCCGAGGTTAGACTCAGAGATATTATCAACATTCGAGAATGTATGTATAATAATACATGAGAGGTTGGATTTTGGCTTCGTGCAGACCGCTATGTCGTGCCGAGATCGGAGCCTGCTCTGTGATCGGGCCGCCGGGGTTCGCCATCGCTCCGGCATGCCGATCGGGCAGTTTCGATCGACTTGCCCAAGGCCGGGTTGCCAAACCCTCCCAGCTGTCGATATCAACCACGGACGCGAAACCGAAAGGGCAGTGGGCATGCAACGGGATTTTGGCCAGCCGGGACGCTCGGCGCTGATCGCGGGCGAAGCGGCGATCGCCACCTCGCATCCGTTGGCCTCCGCCGCCGGGCTCGAGGTGCTGATGGATGGCGGCAACGCGGTCGATGCGGCGCTGGCCGCGGTCGCGGTGCAATGCGTGGTCGAGGCGCATATGACCGGCATCGGCGGCGACTGCTTCGTGCTCTACGCCCCCGCCGGGCGGGATGCGCTGGCGCTGAACGGCAGCGGCCGGGCGCCGCGGGCGGCGTCGGTCGAGGCGCTGCAGGCGGAAGGCCTGTCCGCCATCCCGCAGCGCAGCCCGCATGCGGTGACGGTGCCGGGCGCGATCTCGGCCTGGTGCCGGCTGCACACCGACCATGGGTCGCTGCCGCTCGACCGGCTGTTCGCCCGGGCCATCCTCTACGCCGAACAGGGCTATCCCGTGACCCCGCGCGTCGGTTGGGACTGGGCGCAGGAGGCGGACTTCCTGGCCGGCGACGCCGGCTGCCGCAGCGTCTTCCTGCCCGGCGGCCGGATCCCCAGCGTCGGCGACCGGCACGCCCAGCCGCTGCTCGGCGCCCGGCTGCGCGACATCGCGGCCAAGGGGGCAGGGGCCTTCTACGAGGGGGCGGTGGCGGAGTCGCTGGTCCGCTTCCTCAAGGCCCGGGGCGGGCTGCACACGCTCGACGATTTCGCCGCCGGCCGCGACGGGGCGAACTGGGTCGATCCCATCCGGCTCGACTATCACGGCACCGAGGTGGTGGAGTGCCCGCCGAACGGCCAGGGGCTGGCGGCGCTGATGATCCTCGGCCTGCTCTCCGGCACCGACCTGTCGGCCGAGATGCCGGAGGCCGACCGCATCCACCTGCTGGCCGAGGCGACCAAGATCGCCTACCACCACCGCGACGCGCTGATCGGCGACCCCGACCACCTGCCGCACGACCCGAAGACGCTGCTGTCCCCCGCCGTGCTCGACACGCTGCGCCGGCGGATCGACCCGCGCCGGGCGGGCGCACCGGCGCTGTGGACCGAGCCGGAACATCGCGACACGGTCTATCTCTGCGTCGTCGACCGCGACGGCAACGCGGTCTCCTTCATCAACTCGATCTTCGATGCCTTCGGCAGCGGGCTGCTCGACCCCGAGACCGGCGTGCTGCTGCACAGCCGCGGCGCGTCGTTCCGGGTCGAGGCCGGCCATCCCAACGCGATCGGCCCGGGCAAGCGGCCGATGCACACCATCATCCCCGGCCTGCTGCGCCGCCAGGGCCGCACCGCCGGCGTGTTCGGGGTGATGGGCGGGCACTACCAGGCGGCCGGGCAGGCGCAGTTCGTCTCCGCCGTGTTCGACCGCGGCCTCGACCCGCAGGCGGCCTTGGACCTGCCGCGCAGTTTCGCCTTCGACGGCACGCTGCAGCTCGAGCCCCGGATCGGCGAGGCCGTGGCCGCCGACCTCGCCGGCCGCGGCCATGCCGTCGACCGGCGGGCGGAACCCCTGGGCGGCGGCCAGGCGATCCTGATCGACCATGACCGCGGCGTGCTGATCGCCGGCTCCGACCCGCGCAAGGACGGCTGCGCGCTCGGGATTTAGGACCGGCTTTTCCTGTTGCTGTCATTGCCCGGCTCGACCGGGCAATCCAGGGGCCACCAAGAGCCGTTCTGGCCGCCCCTGGATGCCACGGTCAAGCCGTGGCATGACATCGAGAATTGTGCGCTGCCAAGACGCCAGACCAGTACCGGAAGGAACCCAAACGTGCAGCTACAGCTCAGCACCTGGCCGGAGATCGAGGCCTATCTGAAGGCCTCGCGCGGCGTGATCATGCCGATCGGGTCGACCGAACAGCATGGCCCGAACGGCCTGATCGGCACCGACGCGCTGTGCGCCGAAGGCATCGCCCGCGGCGTCGGCGACAGGACCGGGGCCGTGGTCGGACCGACCATCGGCGTCGGCATGGCGCATCACCACATGACCTTCCCGGGCAGCATGACGCTGAAGCCGTCGACGCTGGTGCTGGTGATCCGCGACTACGTGACGGCCCTGGCCGAGCACGGCTTCGAGCGCTTCCTGTTCGTCAATGGCCATGGCGGCAACATCGCCACCATCCAGGCCGCCTTCTACGAGATCTATTCCGACATGCGGACGCTCGGCCTGCCGCCGATCCGCTGCCGCCTGGTCAACTGGTGGGACAATGCCGGCGTCAACAGCCTGTCGAAGCAGCTGTACGGCGTGGCCGAGGGCAGCCACGCCACGGCCAGCGAGGTGGCGGTGACCCAGCATCTGTTCCCCGACCACATCAAGACGGCGGAGCTGGACCCGCCGATCGCGCCCACCGGCCGCTTCTACGATGCCGCGGATTACCGCCGCCGCTTCCCCGACGGCCGCATCGGCTCCAACCCCGGCCTGGCGACACCGGAGCACGGCAAGCAGTTCTACGACGCCGCGGTGGAGGCGATTTCGGGCACCTATGCGGAGTTCCTCGAGGAGGCCTGAAGCAGCGGCGCCGCGTCGCCCAGCGCCCGGCGCAGCGCCTCGTGCAGCGCCGCGGCGTCGTCCTCCGGCACCAGGGTGACGCCGGGGCCTTCGTCCAGGCCGCAGGCGGCGGTGGCGATCACCGGGATGCCCAGCGCCAGGGCGCGCAGCAGGGCGCGGGGCTGGTGCTCGACCACCGCCGGCAGGACCACGGCCGCGATCCGGCCCGGCCAGCCGCCGGCCGGCATCGGCCGCACCGCGACGCTGCGCCAGAACGGGGCGTTGTTCTCCCGCGCCCGGCCGCTGACCACCAGGTCGACCTCCAGCCCTGCGACCGCGTCGCGCAGGGCATAGGCCCCCTTGCGGCCCAGGGCCGAAGCCGGGAACAGCACCGTGCGGCCGCCGATCGCGGGCCTCGGCACGCGGGAGACGTCGGGCAGCGCCCAGTCGAGATGGACCGCGCGGTCGGCGAAGCGGGCGGCGATGCCGGCATGCGGGGTGTACAGACGGGCCGCCGCCGCCAGCGCCTCGGCCTCCGCCGTGACGATCTCGGCCGGCGCCCGGAAATCGCCCAGGGTCGGGCTCTCGGGATGGCGGGACAGGGCGCGGTCCAGCCGGGCTTGCAGCGACGCCAGCGGCCAGCGCTCCATCAGCACGTCGAAGCTGCGGCCCTGCAGGCAGCCGTCGCGCCACAGATGCGGCAGCAGGCTCTGGTTCACCACCAGATGGGTGTGGCGATAGGACAGGCGCCTGACATAGGCGGCGGCCAGGCGCTGGTCATAAGCCAGCATCGCCCGCGGCAGCGCGCCCCCTGCAGCCGGCAGGCGGCGCAGGGCCCGGGCCCGCGACAGCGCGACCAGGGTGGCGCGGGTCTCTCCTCCCGCGAGCGCCGGCCAGGCGTAGCGGGCGCGGGCCGGCCAGCGCATCGGCAGGAACAGCGCATCCTCCGGCCCCGCCTGCTCGCGCAGCAGTGCGGTGAATTCCGGCCAGCAGGCATCGACCAGCCAGGCGGTCGGGCGTTTGGTCCGGGCCTCTCCTGCCGGCAGGTGGCGGATGCACTCCTCCTGGGCGCAGCCGACGCAGTCATGGGCCTTGTCGCGCGATCCCGGGAAGGCGACCACGACGCCGCGGTCCGCGGTGCCGTCCGCGCCGCGGAACCGGATCTCCAGCGCCTCGGCGGTCAGCCGGGCCTCGACCCGGAAGGCCTGGGGGCTGCGGATGCGCAGGTCGACATAGTTCCAGAACACGGTGGCGTCGCGCCCAGCGGCGGCGCGCGATCCCGGGATCAGCCGGCTGTGGGCGTGGCGCTCGACGATCTCGAAGCCGGCGGCCAGCGCCGCCTCGTACAGCGCGTTGGACAGCTGGCACAGCCCGCCGCCGGTGTTGGCGATCAGGCAGCCCTCGCGCAACTCGCGCCCGGCGACGAAGCCGCGCCGGCGCGACGCCCGGCCGACCTGCCGCCAGAAGCTGAACACCGCGCCCGCCGGCACCTCGACGCCGTCGATGGCGCGGACCGCCAGGCGCAGGTTCTGGATCTTGCCGGCGGTCAGCAGGGTCTCCTGAGCCCCGCCGGGGCCGCCCCACAGCGGCGACCGGATCTCGGCCACGACAGGGGCATCGCGCAGCGCCGCCGCCCGGGAATGGCGCAGCGGCCGGCCGCCCCGCATCTCGCGCAGCGTCCGGCAGGCGCGCAGGATCGAGGCCTTGGCCGTGAAGGCCAGTGCACCCCAGCGCGACGGCACCCCTTGTTCCGCAGGCATCGCCCGATCTCCCGAACCGCCCCGCCGCCTCCGCCCGGGCCGTGGCCGGATTGAAGCGCCGGAAGATGGCCGAACGATGTCTGGCTGAGAGCGGCCCGGTGGCGAGCCTGCAAGGATCTTGACGTCGAGGGCCGATCGCTTGATGAAACACGACACAGTCATCGATCGGGTCCGCCATGACCGACGCCGCCCGCCATATCGGCTTCCTGCTGCTGCCGCAGTTCTCGATGATGGCCTTCGCCTCGGCGCTGGAGCCGCTGCGGGTCGCCAACCGGCTGTCGCGGCGCCAGGTCTATCGCTGGACCATCTTCTCGGCCGATGGCGCGCCGGTGCCGGCCTCGAACGGCCTGCCGCTGCCGGCTGATGCCGTGGCTGGCAGCGCCGACGACCTGCCGATGCTGATCGTCTGCGCGGCGTTCGAGCCGCTGGCCGCCGTCACCCCGGCGCTGACCCGCTGGTTCCGCCGGCTCGACCGCGGCGGCGCCGTGCTCGGCGGCATCGACACCGGCAGCTTCGCGCTCGCCGCGGCCGGGCTGCTGGACGGATATCGCGCCACCGCGCATTGGGAGGCGCTGGACGGCTTCGCCGAGAAGTTTCCGCGGGTCGAAGCCCGCGCCTGCCTGTTCGAGACCGACCGCCGCCGCCTGACCTGCGCCGGCGGCACCGCGGCGCTGGACCTGATGCTGCAGATCATCCGCATGGACCATGGGCCCGGGCTGGCCGCGGCGGTGTCGGAGCAGTTCATCTACAACACCCTGCGCCATGCCGAGGACCGGCAGCGCCTGTCGATCCCGAAGCAGCTCGACATCCGCGATGCCAGGCTGGCGCGGATGGTCGAGATCATGGAGCGCAACGTGGCCAGCCCGGTCGCGGTCACCGCCCTGGCCCGTACCGTCGACATGTCGCCGCGCCAGGTCGAACGGCTGTTCGCCCAGCATCTCGGCAAGGGGCCGCAGGGCTTCTACCAGTCGCTGCGGCTGCAGCGGGCGCGGTCGATGGTGCAGTATTCCGACGACCCGCTGCTGGAGGTGGCGATCGCCTGCGGCTTCGGCAGCTATGAGCATTTCTGCCGGTCCTACCGTCGCGAGTTCTCGGTGCCGCCCAGCCGCGATCGCCGGGCCTCGGCGGCATAGCGGAAAGCATCAAGCCGGTGTCGCTCTCCATCAATGGCGGACGGGTCTTCCGGGCTTAGGCTTGCCTCGGGAGCCGGTCCGCCGGCGATACGGAGGGATGGCCGGCGATGGCCCTGCAGACTGAGATCAACCGGCGCGTCATCATCACCTGCGCCGTCACCGGCGCCGGCGACACGGTGGACAAGCACCCCGCCATTCCGGTGACGCCGCAGCAGATCGCCGATGCCGCGCTGGAAGCGGCCAAGGCCGGGGCCGCCGTGGCCCACATCCATGTCCGCAACCCCGAGACCGGCAAGCCCAGCCGCGACCCGGCGCTGTATCGCGAGGTGGTCGACCGCATCCGCTCCAGCGGCGTCGACATCATCATCAACCTGACCGCCGGCATGGGCGGCGACCTGGTGATCGGGCCGCAGGACAACCCGACGAAGTTCGGCGCCGACACCGACCTGATCGGCGGCATCGACCGGCTGCCGCATGTCGAACAGCTGCTGCCGGAGATCTGCACCCTGGATTGCGGCTCGCTGAATTTCGGCGACGGCTCGCTGGTCTATGTCTCGACCCCCGACATCCTGCGCAAGCAGGCCAAGCGGATCCAGGAGCTGGGGGTGAAGCCCGAGCTCGAGATCTTCGACACCGGCAACCTGTGGTTCGCCCGCCGGATGGTGGAGGAGGGGCTGCTCGACGCGCCGCCGCTGTTCCAGCTCTGCCTCGGCATTCCCTGGGGCGTGCCGCCCGACCCGCGGATGATGCTGGCGATGCGCGACATGCTGCCGGACGGCGCGGTGTGGGCCGGCTTCGCCATCGGCCGGCTGCAGCTGCCCTTCGTCGCCCAGGCGGTGCTGCTGGGCGGCCATGTCCGGGTCGGGCTGGAGGACAACCTCTATCTCGGCAAGGGCGTCTTCGCCTCCAACGGCAGCCTGGTCGAACGGGCGCGGACGATCATCGAGGCGATGGGCTCGGCGGTGATGACGCCGGCCGAAGCCCGCACCCATCTCGGACTGAAGACAAGGGGCCAGGCCCATGCCGCGTGAGATCAGGACCTTCGGCGTCGTCGGCGGCGGCGTCATCGGCAGCGGCTGGGCGGCCCGGGCGCTGGCCCGCGGCCTCGACGTGGTGGCCTGGGACCCGTCGCCGAATGGCGAGAAAGCCCTGCGCGACGCCGTCGCCAATGCCTGGCCGGCCCTGACCCGGATGGGCCTGGCCGAAGGCGCGAACCCGGAGCGGCTGCGCGTGCTCGGCTCGGCCGAGGCGGTGGCCGCCGAATCCGATTTCGTGCAGGAGAGCGCGCCGGAGCGGATCGAGCTGAAGCGCAAGCTGCACCATGCCATGGCGGAGGCCGCGCCGGCCGACGTCATCCTCGGCTCCTCCTCCTCCGGCCTGCTGCCCAGCGAGATCCAGGAGGGCGCGCGGCATCCGGAGCGGATCGTCATCGGCCACCCGTTCAACCCGGTCTACCTGCTGCCGCTGGTCGAGGTGGTGGGCGGCAAGCAGACCGCGCCGGAGACGATCAAGGCGGCCTCGGCCTTCTACGCCTCGCTCGGCATGAAGCCGCTGCATGTCCGCAACGAGATCGACGGCTACATCGCCGATCGCCTGCTGGAGGCGCTGTGGCGCGAGGCGCTGCACCTGGTGGCCGACGGCATCGCCACGACGAAGGAGATAGACGAGGCGGTGTGCTTCG
Source organism: Inquilinus sp. 2KB_23 (assembly GCF_052115705.1). Classification (NCBI taxonomy): domain Bacteria; kingdom Pseudomonadati; phylum Pseudomonadota; class Alphaproteobacteria; order Rhodospirillales; family Rhodospirillaceae; genus Inquilinus; species Inquilinus sp. 2KB_23. The sequence goes on from NZ_JBFRHF010000013.1 coordinate 100,033, forward strand.
GCGCCGGCATCCGCTGGGCCTTCATGGGCACCAACCTGACCTATCACCTGGCCGGCGGCGAAGGTGGCATGCGGCATATGCTGGAGCAGTTCGGCCCGGCGCTGGAGCTGCCCTGGACCAAGCTGGTGGCGCCGAAGCTGACCGACACGCTGATCGACCGCATGGTCGAAGGCACCCAGGAACAGGCCGGCGGCTGGCCGATCAAGAAGATCGAGCGCTGGCGCGACGAACGCATCATCCGGATCCTGAAGACGCTGGAGGCGGCCGACCAGGACACCGGCCACCCGACCTACGATCCGCGGCCGGATACCGCCTGAGCCTGACGATGACGGAGGCCGCCTGCGCGGCCTCCCCACGGGATCCCCGCGCGAACGGGGATCTCCGCACGGGGATCCCCGTCCCTCGCGGGGATTGAGGGTCGGGACGGCTGCGCCGCCCCGATCCGTGTTCGCCTGACTGCGCCCGGCCGGCCCCGATCCGGCCGGGCGCCTTTTCGTCAGGGGTCAGGCGGCGGTGGCCCGGCGCAGCTTCGCCGCCGCCGCGCCCAGCCTTGCGTCGTAGCGCGGGTCGCTCGCCACCGTGCGGTTGACCCGCGGCCGGCGGCCCAGCGTGGCCTGCGGCAGCTGTTCGGCCACGACCGCGGTGACCGAGGTGCCGCCGAGCAGGGCCATGTAGGTCTGGGTGTGGTGCTGCTGCATCGCCTCGTCGGCCCAGGGACCGAGCCAGTCGTTGCCGTCGGGCGCCAGCCAGGTGCCGGGCAGCTGGATGCTGTCGGGGATGTCGGCATAGGAGACGCCGCAGTCGATCAGCCACCAGGCGTAGCCGAAGATGGCGGCGGCGAAGCTGACCGGCGCCAGCAGGCCGGGCCCGACATCCTCGTAGATCCCCGGGATCTCGGCCAGCCGGGCCATCGCCATCGGCACCACGTCGAGCGTGTTCTGGTAGCAGCGCGCGGTGGGATAGGCGCTGTGGAACGCGTCGGCGAAGGCCTGGTTGCCGGCGGTCGGCCCGGCATAGGTGTAGGGCACGATGGCGGGCGACAGCCCCTGCTGCCCCAGCATCGCCTGCAGCCAGGGCGCCACCACGGTGGTGACGCAGCCGCCCAGGCTGTGGCCGGTCACCTGCATCGGCACCTGCTTGTTGGCCGCCGTGTCGTAGAAGCCGGCGAGGAAATCGACCAGCGACTGCCCGCCCGAGCTCATGCCGCCGATCCGGGTCAGCGCCGCGGCGGTGCCGGACGAGATCAGGACGTCGCTCGGGGCGGTCCAAGGCGGCGCCTGCTGGCTGTCGGCGCCGAGATCCTCGACGATCTGGTCCCACAGACCCTGCAGCGACACGTTCACATCGGTGCCGCGGACGACGACCGCCAGTGACAGGCAGGTCAGGCCGTTCGGCCCGGGCGCGTTGCGTGTGGCGACATAGACCAGATTGGCTTCGGCCGGATCCTGGGCCGGGCCCCAGGCCAGCGACCAGTCGCCGCCGCCCAGCAGGGGCCAGGCCAGCGGGAAGGCGCCCGGGATCGACGAAGGGGCGAGATAGGAGATCTGGCACAGCTGCAGCAGGCTGATGCTGGCGGCATCGGCGGTGGCGGAGGTCGTGGCCTTCGGGGTCAGGAGGTCGGTCATGGCGTTACCCCCGGGATCGAGGGGTGCACGCAGCCGCTCGCGTGCCGAAGATCGGCAGCTCGGAATACTATCATAATCAAATCCTCGATAAATAATAAAATTGAATATAAACAACGGGTTGAATATATCACGAACGCAATTCCGGGGAAACTACTTCACATGGGCGCGCAGCGTCCGGCCGCGGCGGCGCTCGCGGTGCATGATGTAGAGGCTGGAGGAGATCACGATCCCGGCGCCGACCACCACGAAGGGGTCGATGGCGTTGCCGAAGAACAGGCTGCCATAGGCCAGCGCCCAGATGATCATGGTGTACTGCATCGGCGCGATGGTGCTGGCCGGCGCCAGCGACAGGGCCCGCACCACCAGGAACTGGGCCGACCCCATGAACAGGCCGGCGGCGCCGACGCGCAGCACGTCGAACCAGGCCGGCAGCTTGAACACGAACAGGGCGATCGGCAGGCTGGTGGCCAGCAGCCCCAGCATCACCGCCGTCACCAGCACGGCGCGCTGCTCGTCGCGGCTGATCTTGCGCATGATCAGCACCACCCCGGCGCCGGTGAAGACCGAGCCGAGGGCCGAGAGATGGCCCAGCGTCAGCGCCTCGAAGCCCGGCCGGACCATCACCAGGATGCCGAGGAAGCCGACCACCACCGCGGCCCAGCGGTGGATGCGCACCTGCTCGCCCAGGATCGGGATCGACAGGATGGTCACCACCATCGGGGTGCAGAAGGCGATGGCGTAGACATCGGCCAGCGGCAGGGCGGAGAAGGCGTAGAAGCCGAAGATGGTGCCGATGCCGGCCAGGAAGCCGCGCAGCACGATCAGCCGGGGATGGGCGGCGCGCATCCGCCGGAAGCCGCCGTCGCGCCGCAGCATGATCAGGATCGGGATGCAGGCGAAGGCGACCTGCATCGGGATGATCTGGAAGATCGAATAGCTCGCGGTCAGGCCCTTCACCAGCGCGTCGCTGGAGGCGAACATGACGTTGGCGACCAGCGAGCACAGGATGCCGAGCAACGGCGTTTCGATGCCCGGCGCGGCGGCAGCGACCGGCTCGGGTGCAGGGGCCATCGGCTCATCGTCGCCGCGCCGCTGGAGTCGCATGGTGGTTTCGATCCCCCGAAGCGGGGAATCATTCGACCCTCCGCCCGTATGTCAGACATACGCCTCCCGGCCGGAAACGGGTGGTGAAAGCCGGAAGGTCTGGCATGCGCCGCCGCGGCCCCTGGCTCTGAAAACGTTTTAACAGTTGCGCAGGGAAGCCGGTGGGCGCCGTGCCATTCCACAATGCTAGGCCAAGCGCCACGCCAGATGTTGACGTTTACATGGATTCATCCAAGGATGCGGCAACAGTCTGATGAATAGGCGCCGCTGCCCATGGGGCGATCCCATGGTGAAGAGCGCCGAGGGGAGGGATGTGAGCACGCTGCCGCAGGCTTCGTCGGATCGGTTCGCAGCAGTGCCGAGCGCCGCCATGCCGGTGATCGCCGCCGAAGGCATCGGCAAGTCCTTTGCCGGGGTCGAGGTGCTGCGCAGCATCGACCTGGCCTTGGCCGGCGGCGAGATCCACGCTCTGCTGGGCGAGAACGGCGCCGGCAAATCCACCTTCGCCCGCATCCTGGCCGGGGTGCACCGGCCCAGCGCCGGCCGCCTGCTGCTGCGGGGCAAGCCGGTCGAGATCGGCTCGCCGCTCGAGGCGCAGCGGCTGGGCATCACCCTGATCCACCAGGAGCCGATCTCCTTCCCGCATCTGTCCGTGGCGGAGAACCTGTTCATCGGCGGCGGCTCGGGTGGGCCGTTCGGCCGGGTGCGCTGGCGCGACATGGCGGCCGAGGCACGCCGGCTGATGGACGGGCTGGGTGTCGCCATCGACGTGACGCGGCCGACCGGCGGCCTGTCGATCGCCGACCAGCAGATGGTCGAGATCGCCCGGGCGCTGGCCGCCGACAGCCGGCTGATCCTGATGGACGAGCCGACCGCGCCCTTGACCCCGCGCGAGGTCGAGACCCTGTTCGCCATCGTCCGCCGGCTGCGCAGCGAGGGCCGGGCCGTGGTCTTCATCAGCCACCGGCTGGAGGAGGTTCGGGCGCTGTGCGACCGGGTCACCATCTTCCGCGACGGCGAGCATGTCGCGACCGCCGCCGCCGCCGACCTGCCGGATGCCGAGATCATCCGGCTGATGATCGGCCGGCCGCTGAAGGCCTTTCTGCACAAGGAGAAGGCGACGATCGGCGCGGTTGCGCTGGAGGTCGAGCGGCTGGGCCGCGCCGGCCGCTTCTCCGACATCGGCTTCACCCTGCGCCGCGGCGAGGTGCTGGGCATGGCCGGGCTGGTCGGCGCCGGCCGCACCGATGTCGCGCGGGCGCTGTTCGGCATCGCCCCGGCCGATCGCGGCCGCATCCGGGTTAAGGGGCGCGAGGTGGCGATCGCCGATCCCGCCCAGGCGATCGGCCTCGGCCTCGCCTATGTGCCGGAGGACCGGGCGGCCGCGGGCATCTTCCGGGCGCTGCCGGTCGACCAGAACATCACCGCCGCGGCGCCGGGCAAGATCGCGCGGTACGGCGTGATCCACCCGGCGATGGAACGCACCGCGGCACGGCGGGCGATCGAGAAGCTCAGCATCCGGCTGGCCTCGCCGCGCCAGCCGATCGGCGAGCTCTCCGGCGGCAACCAGCAGAAGGCGATCCTGGCGCGCTGGCTGATGACCGACCCGGAGATCCTGATCCTGGACGAGCCGACGCGAGGCATCGACATCGGCGTGAAGGCGGAGTTCTACGACATGATCAACGCCCTGGCGGCGGACGGGCGGGCGATCCTGCTGATCTCGTCCGAGCTGCCGGAGCTGCTGACCCTGAGCGACCGCATCCTGGTGATGTCCGAGGGCCGGCTGACCGCGGAATTCGACCGGGCCGAGGCGACCCAGGAGGCGATCATGGAAGCCGCCGTGCCCCGCCGGCGGGTGGGGGCGGGGGCATGACGACTCTCACCCGCCTGCTCCTGGCGCGGGAGGCCGGCATCGTGGTGATGCTGGTGCTGTTCTACGCCGTGGTCGGAACCGTCGAGCCGCGCTTCCTGACCTGGGAGACCTTCCGCATCGTCCTGCTGGCCATCCCGCTGATCCTGGTGGCGGCGATGGGCCAGATGATGGTGATCGTCGCCCGCCATGTCGACCTGTCGATCGGCTCGATCCTGGGTTTCGCCGCCATCGCCGTCGGCATGGTGTTCCGCGACCATCCTGATGTGCCGATCTGGATCGGCTTCCTGCTGGCGATGGCGATCGGCGCCGGGCTCGGCCTGGTCAATGGCGCCATCGTCACCGGCTTCGGCCTGCCGTCGATCATCGTCACCCTCGGCACCATGAGCCTGTTCCGCGGGCTGGTGTTCATCCTGTCCGGCGGCCGCCAGGTCGACCCCAACCACATCCCGCCGGCCCTGATCCGCATGGCCCAGACCTCGCCGATCGAGATCCCCTGGATCGTGCTGATCGCCCTGGCCGTCGCCGTCGCCACCCATCTGGCGCTGCGCCACCTGCGCTTCGGGCGCGAGATCTACGCCATCGGCTCGAACCCGCCGGCGGCGCGGCTGCGCGGCATCCGGGTGATGCCGGTGACGCTCGCGGTGTTCGCCCTGTCCGGCGCCTGCGCCGGGCTGGCCGGGCTGCTCTACGCCGCCCGCTTCGGCTATGTGAATCCCGGCATCACCGGCGTCGGCTTCGAGCTGACGGTGATCGCCGCCGTGGTGATCGGTGGGGTCAGCATCAATGGCGGCGCCGGCAGCGTGCTGGGCACCGCGCTCGGGGTGCTGCTGCTCGGCTCGGTCACCGTGGCCCTGCCGATCCTCGGCGTCTCCGGCTTCTGGCAGAACGCGATCTATGGCGCCATCATCCTGCTGGCGCTGGTGATCGACCGGTCGGTGCGCGAAGGCGGGATCGGCCATCTCCGCCGCCGGGGGCGGGCATGACGGTGCTGCCGATGGACCAACGACCCGCCTTCTCCTGGCGCCGCGCGCTGCTGCGGCCGGAGGTGATGACCTTCCTGCTGCTGGTGATCGCCGCCATCGTGGGCACCCAGCTGTCGCCCTTTTTCGCCGATCTCGGCTTCGTGCTGGAGAGTTCGACCTACACCATCGAATTCGGCATCGTCGCCCTGGTCCTGACCATGATCGTGATCTCGGGCGAGATCGACCTGTCGGTCGGGGCGATGATGGCGCTGTCCACCTGCCTGTTCGCGCTCACCGTCAAGGCCGGGCTGCCGCTGCCGGCGGCGATGGTGGTCGGGGCCGTGGCCGGCGCCGCCATGGGCGGGTTCAACGCGCTCCTGGTCACCTGGCTGCGGCTGCCGTCGATCATCGTCACCATCGGCACCATGACGCTGTACCGCGGCATCGCCCAGATCTTCGCCGGCGACCGCTCGATCGGCGGCTTCCCCGACTGGTTCGTCGGCATCGACTTCGCCGCGGTCGGCATCGTGCCGGTGCCGGTGATCATCTTCGTGGTGCTGGCGCTACTGCTCGGCCTGCTGCTCGGCCGCACCGTGTTCGGCCGCCAGATCTACCAGACCGGCACCAGCGAGACGGCGGCGCGCCATGCCGGCATCCGGGTCGACCGGCTGAAGACCATCCTGTTCGTCGCCTCCGGCGTCGTCTCCGCCCTGGCCGGGCAGATGATGGCCTCGCGCCTCGGCTCGGTGCGCTACGACCTGGCCTCGGGCGGCGAACTGCAGATGGTGCTGATCGTGATGCTCGGCGGCACCTCGATCTTCGGCGGCCGCGGCACCATCGCCGGCACCTTCCTGGCGCTGTGGCTGCTGGTGATCATCCAGACCGGCATGACCGTGGCCAACATCGCGATCGAGGCGCAGCTGACCGTGCTCGGCCTGCTCCTGATCCTGTCGATCATCGCCTCCAACGCCATCACCGCGGTGCGGCGGCGCTGACCCTCAATGAAACGTCAAACCCAAATCATCAAACGAGGAGGAACACCATGCCCCGGAAGACATTGCTCACCGCCCTGGCCGTCGCCGCCGGCCTGTTCGCCGGCACCGCCCTGGCCGCCGACCCGGTGAAGATCGTCTACATCCCCAAGAACACCGGGAACCCCTATTTCGACAGCATCATCAAGGGCTTCGAGGACGGCTGCAAAGAGCTTGGCTGCGAGTTCACCACGGTGGCGCCGGCCACGCCGGAAGCCACCTCGCAGATCCCCTTCGTCACCGCCCAGATCCAGCGCGGCGTCAACGTCATCGCGATCTCGCCGAACAGCCCGGACGCGCTGAACCAGATCTTCGACCGGGCGCGGTCGCGCGGGGTCAAGATCATCGTCGTCAACTCCGACGTGCCGGGCAACGAGGCGCATCGCGACGCCGCCATCCTGCCGGTCGACTTCAGCCAGACCGGGTCGGCCCAGGTCGAGCTGATGGGGTCGATGATCGGCTACAAGGGCGAGGTCGCGATCCTGTCGGCCACCACCGACGCGCCGGACCAGAATGTCTGGATCGCCGACATGAAGAAGACGCTGGAGACCAACGCCAAGTACAAGGACATGAAGCTGGTCACCACCGCCTATGGCGATGACGACCCGCAGAAGAGCACCACCGAGACCGAGGCGCTGCTGGCCAACTACCCGAACCTCGCCGGCATCATCTCCCCGACCACGGTCGGCGTCGCCGCCGCGGCCCAGGTGGTGGAGACGGCGGGCAAGGCCGCCAAGGTCCATGTCACCGGCCTGGGCACCCCGAACCAGATGCGCCGCTTCATTGAGAACGGCACGGTCACGGCGTTCCAGCTGTGGAGCCCTTACAATGAAGGCTGGCTGGCCTCGCATCTCGCGGTCGGCGTGATGGGCGGCAAGATCGAGCTGAAGTCCGGCGGCAGCTTCGACGTGCCGAAGCTCGGCACCATCAAGATCGGCGAGAACAACCAGATCCTGACCCAGTCGCAGCCGACCACCTTCGACAAGAGCAACATCGGCCAGTTCAACTTCTGAGGCGAGAGGGATCCCCGTTGTTTTGGATTGCCATTCCCGGGCTTGATCGATGGGTGCCTGGGGATGGCATGCATTTCGAATGCACCCCTTTCTTGTTATGCCACGGCTTGACCGTGGCATCCAGGGGCGGCCAGAGCGGCTCTTGGTGGCCCCTGGATTGCCCGGTCAAGCCGGGCAATGACAGTAAAAGTTGAGGCCTGCGCCTCAGGGGGTTCGGCAGGCTACCGCTTCCCCCTCGGTCGGCCGATCGACCCGTGCAGCACCACGCTGCTGCCCAGCAGCACCCGGCGCGGCGGGACGTCGAGGCCGTCGAGGCGCTCCAGCAGCAGCCGGGCCGCGGTGGCGCCGACCTCCGCCATGTCGCGGTCGATCACCGTGATCGGCGGGTCGACCAGCTCGGCCAGCATGCGGTCGTCGGCGCCGGCCAGCGACAGGTCGCCCGGGATGGCCAGGCCGAGCAGCCGGATGGCGCGCAGCACGCCCTGGAAGATCTCGTTGCCGCCGGCGATCAGCGCGGTCGGCGGCTTCGGGCCGGTCAGCAGGTCGTGGGCTTCGGCCGCGCCGTACTCCGCGGTCTGGGCGCGGGACCGGATCAGGCCCTCGTCGACGGTCAGCCCGGCCTCGGCCGCCGCCTTGCGGAAGGCGTCGGCCCGGGCCCGGCCCGGCCGGATCTTCTCCGACGCGGTGATCAGCGCGATCCGCCTGTGGCCCTGCGCCGCCATCTGCCGCACCAGGGTCTCGATCGGCCGGGCATGGTCGCTGTAGACCACGTCCGCCGCCACCGGCACGTCGCGGTCCAGGATCACCAGCGGCACGCCGATCCGGTTCAGCCGGTCGATCACCGGCCCGTGGGTCTCGTCCGCCAGGGTGATGATCAGCCCGTCCATCTGGCGCTGCTGCGCCGCTTCGAGGAAGGCGAGCTCGCGGACCGGCGACCGGTTGGAGGAGAAGGCGAACAGCATGTAGCCGCCGGCGGACAGCACCGCCTCGGCCCCGATGGCGACGCGGGAGAACACCTGGTTGGCCATGTCGGGAATCAGGAAGCCGATGGTCCGGGTGCGGCTGGTGCGCATGGTGCGGGCGGCGGCGTTGGGCTGGTAGCCGGTCTCCGCCATCGCCGCCAGCACCCGGGCCCGCGTCGCCTCCGCCACCTGGGCGCTGCCGCCGGCGACGCGCGACACGGTGCCGATCGACACCCCCGCCCGCGCCGCCACGTCGCGGATGGTCGATCGGCGGGCTGAGAAAACGTTCACAGAAGATGTCCTCGGGCGGTCGGCCATGGATTCTTCAATGCAGCGGCTGTGAATCATGAAACGCGCATCCGGCGGCCAGGGCAAGGACCGGCTGCGCAGGGGCGCTTGATGGTGACGTTTACACAGGCTCGCCCGACCCGCTGGATTGATGCTACGAAACCGTCCTGGCCGGCGAGGCGCTGCAGGAAGGCGACGGGACGATGATCGAGTTCGCGGTGGATACGGTCCGGGTGGTGTTCAATCCTGAGGGCGGGCATCTGCACGACGTCGTGATCCGCTGGAACGGGCGGGAGATCCGGCCGCTGCACCGCGCCCCCTGGGTCGACAGCGGCGAGGCGCTGCCGGACGACGTGCCGCTGGGCCTGCGCAACCTCGCCGGCGACTTCTTCTGCGCGCCCTTCGCCAACAGCGACATCGACGGCGCGCCCGGCCATGGCTGGACCGCCAACGGGCATTGGAACCTCGACGGCATCGACGAGGACGCGGCCGGCGTCACCGCCCGCTTCACCCTGCAGGAGACCGTGTTCGGCGCCACCGTGCGCAAGGCGGTGACGCTGCGCCGTGGCCAGCCGATCGTCTATCAGCGCCATGTCTTCGAGGGCGGCAGCGGCGCGCTGCCGATGGCGCATCACGCCATGGTCCGGGTGCCCGGCGGGGCGGCGCTCAGCTTCTCCGACAAAGCCTTCGGCATCGCGCCGCCCGGCCCGGTCGAACCCGACCCGGCGCGCGGCCGCTCGGTCCTGGCCTATCCCCAGCGCTTCGCCGGGCTGGACCAGGTGCGGCTCGCGGATGGCGGCACGGCCGACGCCGCGCGCTATCCCTTCGCCGAGAACCATGAGGACATCGTGCTGCTGGCCGAGGCGCCGGGCACGGCGCTGGGCTGGTCGGCGGCGCTGGCCGCCACGGACGGGTTCCTGTTCTTCGGGCTGAAGGATCCGCGGCAGTTGCCCTTCACCATGCTGTGGATGAGCAATGGCGGCCGCGACTACCCGCCCTTCTCCAGCCGGCACCGCCACGTGCTGGGGATCGAGGAGGGCTGCATGTACCTGCATCTCGGCCACCGCGCCTCGATGGAGCCGAACCTGCTGAATGCAGAGGGCTACCCGACCGTGATCGCGCTCGCGTCCGAAGGCCGGGTCGAGATCGCCTACGCCTTCGGCGCGATCCCGGCCGAGCCGGGCTGGGACCGGGTCGAGGCCATCACCCGCAGCGCCGCCGGGCTGGACCTCCGCATCGCCGGCGGCCCGACCCTGGCCGTGCCGTTCGAGGCGGACCGCATCGGGCTTGAATTGTAGGTTGGGTTCGCGCTGGCGAACCCAACGCTGGCTCGATCTGTCCGATGTTGGGCTCGCGATTGCGAACCCAACCTACGCCTTCCTCTTTCTCGCWGGGTGGAAAGGCTTTCGGCCCTTGCCTGCGATTCAGGCTTGAACGGCGCCGTGTCCTCGCCTTCGATGGCCGGGCCCGGCCACCGGCCGATGTCGTAGGGAAGTGTGTCCATGCCCGCGGATCTGTCCGATCGCGTCCTCCTCGAGGGTCTGTTCCAGGCCGCGCTCAGCGCCGCCTATCCCGAGACGCGGATGGCGCATCTGCTGCCCCGGCCGCCGAAGGGCCGCACCATCGTGCTCGGCGCCGGCAAGGGCGCGGCGCGGATGGCCCATGCCTTCGAGACGCTGTGGCCGCATGCCTGCGAAGGCCTGGTCGTCACCCGCTACGGCCACGGCATGCCGACGCAGCGGATCGAGGTGGTCGAGGCCGCGCATCCGGTGCCCGACGCCGCCGGCCTCGCCGCGGCGCAGCGCATCCTCGACCTCGCGGGAACAGCGGGGCCCGATGACCTGGTGGTGTGCCTGATCTCGGGCGGCGCCTCGGCGCTGCTGTCGCTGCCGGCGGCGGGGTTGACCCTGGCGGACAAGCAGGCGGTCAACAAGGCGCTGCTGCGCTCCGGCGCGCCGATCCAGGAGATGAACGCGGTGCGCAAGGCGCTGTCCGCGATCAAGGGCGGGCGCCTGGCCGCCGCGGCCGCGCCGGCGCGGCTGGTCACCTATCTGATCTCCGACGTGCCGGGCGACGATCCCGGCGTGATCGGCTCCGGCCCCACCGTGGCCGGCGGCGCCGACCCCGCCACCGCGCTGGCCATCCTGCGGCGCTACGACATCCCGGTGTCCGAGGCAGTCGAGCGGGCGATCCGCGCCAATGCCGCCCCGGCGACGCTGCCGCCCGCGGAGCTGCACATGCTGGCGACGCCGCAGATGGCGCTGGAGGCCGCGGCGGCCAAGGCGCGGGCGTTCGGCCTGACCCCGCTGATCCTGGGCGACGCGCTGGAGGGCGAGGCGCGCGAGGTCGGCCGGGTCCTGGCCGGCATCGCCGAGCAGGCGGCGCGGCACGACCAGCCGGCGGCGCGGCCCTGCGTGCTGCTGTCGGGCGGCGAGACCACGGTAACGGTGCGGGGCCAGGGCCGCGGCGGCCGCAACGCCGAGTTCCTGCTGGCCCTGGCGGTGCAACTGCAGGGCCACCCCGGCATCGCCGCCATCGCCTGCGACACCGACGGCATCGACGGGTCGGAGGACAATGCCGGGGCCTGGATCGATGCGGCGACGCTGGGCCAGGGGCGGGAGAAGGGGCTGGCGGCGGCCGACTACCTCGCCGGCAACGACGCCTACAGCTACTTCGCGGCGCTCGACCGGCTGGTGGTGACCGGCCCGACCTTGACCAACGTCAACGACTTCCGCGCCATCCTGGTGCGGTAGCGCCTGGGCGCATACACCGCGGCCATAAGGTCGACACGAAAGTGCAATGGATTGCTGCGTTTCGCGGGCCCGTGTACAAAGCACGAGGGCTTGGGGAACAGTATTTCTTTGTTCTTTTATTTCCGAATCTGGAGAAGATTCGGAAAGCCGGGCCATGTTCGCCATTGATTTCATCGGGGGGGCAGTCATGACGCGAATTTCGGTCGGCACCGGCAATATCGAGGGCAACCAGAGGGCCCAGGGCGCGTCGGTCTCGGGGGACGGCCGCTATGTGACCTTCGACAGCTATGCGAGCAACATGGTCGCCGGCGACGGCAACGGCTTGCAGGATGTCTTCCTGCGCGACACGCTGACCGGCACGACGACGCGGATCTCGGTGGACGCCGGCGGCGGCGACGCCAACAGCCAGGCGCTGTTTTCGAGGATCTCGGACGACGGGCGCTACATCATCTTCCACAGCACGGCGAGCGACATCGTCGCCGGCGACACCAACAGTGCCTCGGACGTCTTCCTGCGGGATGTCCAGACCGGCACCACACTCCTCGTCTCGGTCCCCGCCGGGGGCGGGTTGGGCGATTCGCATTCCGGCAATGCCGATCTCTCGGCCGACGCGCGCTATGTCGTGTTCAACAGCAGCGCGACCAACATGGTCGCCGACGACACCAACGCCGTGAACGACATCTTCATCCGCGACCTGCAGACGGGGACCACGACCCGTGTCTCGGTCGGCGACGATGAGGCGCAAGGCAACAACCAGTCGCTGAACGGCCGGGTCTCCGATGACGGCCAGCGCGTCGCCTTCGTCAGCAGCGCCAACAATCTCGTCGCGGGCGACACCAACTCGAAAGACGACATCTTCGTCCGCGATCTCGCGGCCGGGACCACCGAGCGTGTCTCGGTCGCCACCGACGGGACCCAGGCGAACGACTATTCGGACAATGCCGCGATCTCCGGCAACGGGCGCTATGTCGTGTTCGAGAGCGCCGCCACCAACCTGGTGACGGGCGACACCAACGCGGTCCGCGACATCTTCCTGCGCGACCTGCAGGCCGACACCACGGTCCGCGTCTCCGTCTCCGGCACCGGGGCCGAGGCCGATGCGGCGTCGAACGGCGCCGAGATCTCGAGCGACGGCCGCTACGTCGTGTTCTCGAGCCAGGCGTCCAACCTGGTGGCGGGCGACATCGCGGGAAAATACGACGTCTTCGTCAAGGACATGGTGACCGGCACGGTGACGCGTCTCTCCGTGGCGCCCGACGGCACAGAGTCCAATGGCGACTCCTTCGAAGCGAGGATCTCGTCCGACGGCAGCACCGTCGTGTTCCGTTCGAGCGCGACCAATCTCGACGTCGGCCCCGACACGAATAATGCCAATGACGAGTTCCGGGTCTCGCTCTTCGCCACGCCCAGGGCCGATCAGCTGATCGGCTCCGACGGCAACGACACGATCGACGGGCTGGCGGGCGACGACATCATCGCCGGAGGGCTGGGCAATGATACGCTGATCGGAGGGGACGGGGCGGACCGGCTGTTCGGCGGCGACGGCAATGACACGCTCAACGGGATGGCGGGCGACGACACGCTGCGCGGCGGGGCCGGGGGCGACACCCTCGACGGCGGCGACGGCTCGGACATCGCCAACTACCAGGGCTCGGCTGCGGCGGTCCAGGTCAGCCTGCTGGCCGGCGAGACCTCGGGCGGCGACGCCGCGGGCGACACGCTCATCAACATCGAGAACCTGTACGGATCGAGCTTCGACGACAGGCTGGGCGGCGACAACGGCCGCAACATCATCGGCGGTGGGGCCGGCAACGACACGCTTATCGGCTTTGACGGCGATGATGTCATGGCCGGGGAAGACGGCAACGACAATATCAACGGCGGCGATGGCAACAACCGTCTCACCGGCGGCGCCGGCGCCGACACGATCAACGGCGGCAAGGACATCGATTCAATCGATGCCGGCAGCGACAACGACATCGTCTTCGGCAACAACGGGAATGATGTGCTCTACGGCGGCGCCGGCGACGATCAGCTCGACGGCGGCGGCGAGAACGACGTGCTGGAAGGGGCGGCCGGGGCCGACGCGCTGAACGGCGATGACGGCATCGACATAGCCAGCTATGCCAGCTCCGCCGCCGGGGTGACCGTCAACCTGGCGACCGGCGTGGCCTCGGGCGGCGACGCCCAGGGCGACACCCTGCATCTCATCGAGAATCTGGTCGGATCGGCCGTGGCCGACACTCTGACCGGCGACGCCAACGCCAACGCGCTGGTCGGCGGGGCCGGGGACGACGTGCTCGCCGGCGGCGGCGGGGCCGACGCGCTCAAGGGCGGCGCCGGCATCGACACGGCGAATTACGCCGGCTCGGCCGCCGGGGTGACGGTGAACCTGGCCACCGGTGCGACCTCGGGTGGCGACGCCCAGGGCGACACCTTCAGCAGCATCGAGCAGGTGCTTGGTTCGGCGCTCGGCGACGCGCTGACCGGCGACGCCAACGCCAACACCCTGTGGGGCGGCGCCGGGGACGATGTGCTCACCGGCGGGGGCGCGGCCGATCTGCTGAAGGGCGGTGGCGGCAACGACACCTTCGCCTATGTCAGCGTGACCGACAGCACCGTGGCGGGCGCGGGGCGGGACACGATCACCGACTTCAGCACCGGCGACAGGATCGACCTGTCGGCGATCGACGCGGACGGCAAGCCGGCCAACGGCAACAGCAGCTTCACCTTCGCCGCCGGCGGCCTCACCGGCCAGGCGGGCGAGGTGGCGGTGGTGGCCCTCGCCAACGGCTACCAGGGCGTCTATCTCGACATCAACGGCGACAAGAGCCCCGACTCCATCATCGTCGTCCTGTCCGACCACGCCCTGGCCGCGGCTGATTTCGTGCTCTGATCCCGCCGCCCGCGGATCCGCCGGGGCTCCGGCCGGCCGCCGGTGCGGCGCGTTTGAGACAAACGCCGGGCGATTGCCGGGACCGGTCGGGGCGTGTAGAACGCTGTGGGTCCGGCGTGTGAACCCACGTCCATTTTTCATATAATTCTTGTTCGCATCATTTTGTTTTAATTTTGATTTTCCGGTGGCGCTTCCCCGTTGGGGCCCGTCATCGGCAACAGATTCGATGGGGAGGTCTTCCGTCATGACCGTCAATGCCAGCTCGCTCACCCGGATTTCGGTCGACAGCGGCGGTACCAGCGCCAACAACATCGCCACCGGCGGCGTCATGTCGGCCGATGGCCGCTATGTCGTGTTCCAGAGCACCGCGACCAACCTGGTCGGCGGCGACGTCAACGGCTTCTTCGACGTGTTCCTGCGCGACACGCTGACCGGCACCACCACGCTGGTCTCGACCGCGACCGGCGGGACGCAGGGCAACAACGTCTCCAGCGTGGCTGCGGTCACCGATGACGGCCGCTTCGTGTTCTTCAACAGCACCGCGACCAATCTGGTCGGCGGCGACAGCAACGCTGCCCTGGATGTCTTCATGCGGGACACCCTGACCGGCGTCACCACCCGGGTCTCGACCCTGTCCGACGGCAGCCAGGCCAACGGCGCGTCGCAGAATGTTGACGTCACCGGCGACGGCGCCTTCATCGGCTTCCAGAGCACCGCGACCAACCTGGTCGGCGGCGACAGCAACGGCTTCAGCGACGTCTTCGTCAAGAACCTGTCGTCCGGCGCCGTCACCCGCATCTCGGTGGCGGATGACGAGTCGCAGGCCAACGGCAACTCCCTGGTCGCCCGCCTGTCCGACGACGGCAACCGCGTCTCCTTCGTCAGCACCGCCAGCAACCTGGTGGCGACCGACAGCAACGGCGCCGTCACCGACGTCTTCGTCCGCGACATCGCCGCCGGCACCACCACCCTGGTCTCGGCCTCCACCGGCGGCGGGTCGGGCGATGCCGGGTCCTCCGGCGCCTCGATCTCCGGCAACGGCCGCTACGTCGTGTTCCAGAGCGACGCGACCAACCTGGTCGCCGGCGACACCAACGGCGCCACCGACATCTTCGTTCGCGACCTGCAGACCAACACCACCATCCGCGCCTCCGCCGCCGGCGACGGCGGCCAGAGCAACGACCTCTCGGGCCAGGCGGTGATCTCCGCCGACGGGCACTACGTCGTGTTCTTCAGCCTCGCCAGCAACCTGGTGCAGGACGACACCAACGGGCTCCGCGACATCTTCCTGAAGGACATGGTGACTGGGAATGTGACGCGCCTGTCCGTCGCCGCCGACGGGTCGCAGCTGAACGACCTCTCGAACACGCCCCAGATCTCGGCCGACGGGCACTACGTCACCTTCCAGACCCAGGCGACCAACACCGGAGTCGGCGCCGAGGGCAACGGCACCGGTTTCGACGTGTTCCGGGTCTCGCTGTGGGCCGATGCGGGCAACGACCGGATGCTCGGGTCGGACGGCAACGACACCATCGACGGCCTGGCCGGCAACGACATCCTCCTGGGCGGGTTCGGCGACGACTCCCTGCATGGGGGCCTGGGCGCCGACCAGCTCAGTGGCGGGGCCGGCATCGACACGGTGGACTATGTCGGGTCGTCGGCCGGGGTGACGGTCGACCTGATCCTGGGCACCGGCCTCGGCGGCGACGCCCAGGGCGACACGCTGACCGGCATCGAGAACGTCACCGGCTCCGCCCTGGCCGACAAGCTGTTCGGCGACGGCAATGCCAATGTCCTGCTCGGCGGCGAAGGGGACGACACCCTTCGCGGCGGCGCCGGGGGCGACACGCTGGACGGCGGCAGCGGCTCGGACTTCGCCAACTACCAGGGCTCGGCCTCGGCGGTGACGGTCGACCTGCTCGCCCACACCAACTCGGGCGGCGACGCCCAGGGCGATGTGCTGACCAACATCGAGAACCTCTACGGCTCCAGCTTCGACGACCATCTCAGCGGCGACAACAACCGCAACCTCATCGGCGGCGAGAACGGCGCCGACACTCTGGCCGGAAATGGCGGCGACGACGCCCTGAACGGCGAGAACGGCAACGACATCCTCGATGGCGGCGACGGCAACGACCGGCTCGTCGGCGGCGTCGGCGCCGACACCATCCATGGCGGCACCGGCAACGACTCGATCGATGCCGGCGCCGACAACGACACGGTTTTCGGCGACGACGGCAACGACGACATCTTTGGCGGCGCCGGCGACGACCAGCTGGATGGCGGCGCCGGCAACGACATCCTCGAGGGAGGGGCCGGCGCCGATGCGCTGACCGGCGGCGCCGGGATCGACACCGCCAGCTACGCCACCTCGGTCGCCGGGGTGACGGTCAGCCTGGCCAGCGGCACCGGGCTGGGCGGCGACGCCCAGGGTGACACCCTGACCGGGATCGAGAACCTGAGCGGGTCGGCCCAGAACGATGTCCTGACCGGCAACGAGAATGACAACTCGCTGTCGGGCGGCGCCGGTGACGACGTGCTGACGGGGGGTGGCGGCCGCGATCTGCTGAAGGGCGGCGCCGGCAACGACAGCTTCGCCTACACCAGCATCGGCGACAGCACGGTGGCGGCGGCGGGCAAGGATGTGATCCTCGACTTCTCGACCGGCGACCATATCGACCTGTCGGCGATCGACGCGGACGGCAACAGCGGCAACGGCGACACCGCCTTCAGCTTCATCACCACCAATTTCACCGGCCATGCGGGGGAGCTGCTGGTGGTGACGGCGGGGGCGGTCCAGGTGGTCTATGTCGACACCAATGGCGACCGCATCGCCGATCTTGGCATCAACGTCTACGCCGATCACCCGCTGACGGCGGCCGACTTCGTGCTCTGACCGGGGGGCCGGGCCTGCCTGCCGCCCCGGGCGGCCGGCGGGCCCGGTCAGCCGACGCCGGCGTGGCGGCGCGGGCTGTGCTGCTCCTCGCGGATCAGCCGCGCCAGCAGCTTGACGCCGGGATCGATGCGGTCGAGCGGGATCGCGGAATAGCCCAGGCGCAGGAAGTTCTCCGGCGGTACCGGATGGTCGAAGAAGACGCTCCCGGGATCGAACAGCAGGCCTTGCGGCGCCGCCGCGGCGGCCACCGCATCCATCGACACGCCCGCGGGCCCTTCGACCCACAGGGCGGACCCGCCGGTCGGCACCCGGAAGTCGACCTCGGGCAGATAGGTCCGCAGGCCCTCGGCGATGGCGGCGGCTCGATCGCGATAGGCCGCGATCAGTCGCTTGATCGACGCGTCGTGGTGGCCGAGCTGCAGGAACAGGGCGACGGCGCGCTGGTTGTTGGCCGGCGGGTGGCGCACCGTCAGCCGCCGCATCGCCCGCGCCTCGGCGATGAATTCCGGCGCCGCGACGATGTAGCCGAGCCGCAGCCCTGGGGCGAGGGTCTTCGACACGCTGCCGACATAGATCACCCGGTCGTCGCGGTCGAGCGCCCGCAGCGCCGGTGTCGCCTCGCCGACATAGGTCAGCTCGCTGTCGTAGTCGTCCTCGACGATCAGCAGGTCGTGCACCGCCGCCGCCTGCAGCAGCTCGTGCCGGCGCTCCAGCGGCATGGTCGCGTCGGTCGGGTTCTGGTTGCTGGGCTGGACGAAGATGACGTCGCAATCGGCGAAGATGCCGGAGGGCCGCAGCCCCTGCCGGTCCATCGGCAGGTTGGCGATGCGCGCGCCGTGCTGGCGGCAAAGGTTGCGCAGGTCGGGATAGCAGGGCTGTTCCAGCCCGGCGGTCCTGTCGCGGTTCAGCAGCAGGGCGGCGGCCAGATACATGGCGTTCTGCGCCCCGACCGTGACCAGGATCTGGTCGGGCGACACCCAGATGCCGCGGCGCGGCAGCACCCGTTTCTGCAGCTGCTCGATCAGCAGCGGGTCGTCGCTGTCGACATGGTCGCCGGCCCAGTCGCGGATGGCGACCGAGCGCAGCGCCATCTGCGCCACCTCGCGCCATTCCGCGGTCGGGAACAGGGTCGCATCGGGCTGGCCGAAGACGAAGGGATAGCGGTAGCTGTGCCAGTCGGCCGGCTTGGTGGTGACGTAGCGGTGGCGCGACGGCCGGCTCGCCAGCCGCCCGGCCCAGTCCGGCCGCCGCACCGGCGGGTCGGCCCGCACCCCGGTCGCCCGGGCGTTCTCCAGCGCGGCGGGGTCGACCATGTGCCGCGACCGGCTGCGCGCCGAGATGAAGCCTTCCTCGGTCAGCAGGTTGTAGGCCATGGTCACGGTGTTGCGGCTGATGCCCAGGATCTCGGCCAGCCGGCGCGACGACGGCAGCGGGGTCTCCGGCGGCAGTCGCCGGTCCAGCACCGCCTGGGCGATGGCGCCGCGCAGCTGAACCTGCAGCGTCAGGTCCGGCCGCTGCGTCAGCTTGACCAGCTGCCGCCACAGAATGTCGTCGGCAGCCAAGCATTTCTCCCGCGTCCGCGACCCCCGGTTGCATATGATCTTATTTCGACGCGCGACGCAATCTGGACCCATCCGTGGCGAGCATCCGGCTCCATCTGGCACCATCGATCGATTACATGCCGATCCGACCAGGATGGCGAACCTTCTCGGGTCAACCCAGAACGACGTGCTGAGGGGAGGGCTCGGCGACAGCACGGTGGCGTCGGCCGGCAAGGGTTCCCGCTGCCCCGGTCCCGGCGCCCATGGCGGGGTCCGGCCGGAGCGGGCCGAGCAGCGGCAGGTCCAGTTGCCGGATGCGGTGCGGCGGCGACGGGCGGATGCGGCCCCGGCTGGGGCACAGGTCGCGCACCGGGCAGCGCCAGCAGCGCGGCTGGCGGTCGGTGCAGCAATCCTTGCCCAGCCGCTTGACCAGCCAGTGGTGCCGCTCGATCCGGGCGGCGTCCCACGCCTCCGGCAGGATCGCCAGCAGCGGGTCGTGGGCGGCCTCGGCGGTCGCCCGGCGTGAGATCAGCCGCAGCCGCTTCACCACCCGGTGGTGGCCGGTGCTGACCGGCAGGGCGCGCATGTGCAGCCGGCTGAACAGCAGCACCGAGGCCGCGGTCTTCGGTCCGACCCCCGGCAGCCGTTGCAGCCAGGCGGAGGCGGCGGGGACCGGCAGCCCGGCCAGGAAGTCGAGCTCCAGCCGGCCGCGCTCCGCCCTCAGGGCGCGCAGCGATTCCTGCAGATGCAGCGTCTTCCGGTCCGGCCAGGTGGTGCGGCCGACCAGGCGTTCGATGACGGCGGGGTCGGCGTCGGCCAGCGCGTCCCAATGCGGGAAGCGCACGCGCAGCACGCGGATGGCGGCCAGCGCCGCCTCGTCCTCGGTCCGCGCCGACAGCAGCGCCAGCACCAGGATGTCGACCGGGTCCGGATACAGCCAGCGCGGCGGCGGCCCCAGGGCGGCGGCCAGCCGGGCGTCGAGCAGGGTCAGGAAGGCGGTGGCGGGCAGGGTGTCGGCCATGCCGGCAGATTAGAACATATCAGGAACAAACGCGACTCGAATCGGAAGCGGCACATCGGCTCACGCGCCCCTCTTCGTCATTGCGAGGAGGCGCAGCCGACGAAGCAATCCATGGCACCGTACGGGCTGCCCGATGGATTGCTTCGCTGCGCTCGCAATGACGGTAGAGGGAGAGGCTGATGCTCCGCGCTGGAGGTTCCGCTTCTCCGCGGGCCCCAGCCTCGCATCATCCCTGCGCCGCAACCGTCACCAGGCGGTGTAGCCGCCGTCAGGGCCCAGGATCGCGCCGGTGAAGAAGCCGGAGGCGTCGGCCGCCAGGAACAGGGCGGTGGCCGCGATCTCCCACGGCTCGCCGCAGCGCGCCATCGGCGTCATCTCGATCCACTGGTTGTACCACTCCGTCTTGGTGCGGCCGGCCAGGGTCATGTCGGTGGCGATGTAGCCGGGGGCGATGGCGTTCACCCGCACGCCGTGCGGTGCCCATTCGCAGGCCAGCGACTTGGTCAGCAGGTGCACCGCCGCCTTGCTGGCGTTGTAATGCGCCTGGCCCTGCGGCTTGTTGACGATGATGCCGGACATCGATCCGATGTTGATCACGCTGCCGCTCTTGGCCGCGACCATGTGCTTGCCGAAGGCGCGGGCGCACCAGAACACCGCGTTGACGTTCAGGTCCATGACCTTGCGCCATTCATCGTCGCTGGTCTCCAGCGCGTCGCTGTTGCGGGCCATGCCGGCGTTGTTGACCAGGATGTCGACCCGGCCCAGCCGGGCCCGGATGTCGTCGGCCGCCTTGGTCACCGCGTCGGGGTCGGTGACGTCGAGCCTGACGAATTCGCCGCCCACCGCCTTGGCGGTGTCGGTGCCGTTGTCGGCCAGGATCTCGGCCACCACCACCTTGGCCCCGGCCTCGGCCAGGGCCTCGCAGGTCGCCCGGCCGATGCCGCGCCCGCCGCCGGTCACCACCGCCACGCGGCCGGAAAGGTCGAATTTCTCGCGATACATGGTCGTCTCCTTGGGTCGAGGCAGGTCAGTTGGGGATCAGGTCTACCGCCCGGTCGGCGATCGCCAGCACCGGGGCGTTGGTGTTGCCGCTGGTCACCCGCGGCATGATCGAGGCGTCGATGACGCGTAAGGCGCCGATGCCGCGCACCCGCAGCATCGGGTCCAGCACCGCCATCGGGTCGCCGTCCGGCCCCATGCGGCAGGTGCCGACGGGGTGGTAGTTGGTCTTGACCGTCCGCCGGCAATGCGCCGCCAGCTCGTCGTCGCCGGTGGTGGCGTCGCCGGGGAAGATCTCGGATGTCACCATCCGCCGCACCGGGTCGGTGGCCAGCACCCGGCGGGCGTAACGCAGCCCGGCGACCGACAGGCGCAGATCCTCGTCGTCGCCGAAGAAGTTGCAGTCGATCAGCGGCGCATCGGCCGGGTCGGCGGAGCGCAGCGTCACCGACCCGCGCGCCTTCGGCCGCATCAGGCAGGCGTTCAGCGTCACCCCGTCGGTCGGCGCCACCCCGGTGACGTCGCGGTCGAGATAGACCGTCGGCACGCAGTACAGCTGCAGCTTGGGGTCGCTCTGGTCGTCGCCATCCGGATCGATGAAGGCGCAGGCTTCGACCCCGGTCGTGGTCACCGGCCCGGTCTTGAACATCAGGTACTGCAGCCCGGCCTTGAGCATCGGCAGGCCGCGGTCCTGGCCGAAATAGCCATAGGCGCCGTTGGTGGCGGCGACCACCGGCACCTCGTGATGGTCCTGCAGGTTGGCGCCGACGCCGGGCAGGTCGGCCTTGACCGCGATGCCGTGGCGTCCCAGCGAAGCGGCCGGGCCGATGCCGCTGAGCATCAAGAGCTTGGGCGAGGCGTAGGCGCCGGCGGCCAGGATGACCTCGACCCCGGCGAAGGCGCGGCGGCTCTGCCCGTCCTTGACGTAGTCGACGCCGGTGGCGCGGCCGTTCTCGACCAGGATGCGGGTGACCACCGCCTCGGTCTCGACCGTCAGCTTGGGGTCGCGCAGCACCGGGCCGAGGAAGGCGGCGACGGCGCTGCAGCGGCTGCGGGTGGCGGCGTCGATGGTGTGCTGCATGAAGCCGACGCCGGCCTGTTCGCCGCCGTTGAAGTCGGGGCGGTAGGGCACGCCCATCGCCTGCAGCGCCTGGACGAAGGCGCGGCTCATCTCGCAATGCTGGCCGAGATGCGAGACCTTCAGCGGCCCGTCCGTGCCATGCGCCGGGGCGCCGAGATGGTCGTTGCCCTCCTGCTTGACGAAGGACGGCAGCAGGTCGTCCCAGCCCCAGCCGGAATTGCCGCCGAGCTCGGCGTCCCAGCTGTCGTAGTCCGCGGGACGGCCGCGCATGTAGACCATGGCGTTGACCGCGCTGCCGCCGCCCAGCAGCTTGCCGGTCGGGATGATCGGCGCGCGGCCGCCCAGCTGCGGCTGGGGCACCGTCTCATTCAGGGTCAGGTAGGTGTCCTGGCCCAGGAACTTCATGTAGCCGGCCGGCATGTCCAAGAGGCGGCTGCCGCGCCGCCGGCCGGCCTCGAGCACCAGCACCCGGGCCCGCCGCTCGGTCACCAGCCGGCTGGCGACGACGCAGCCGGCGCTGCCGCCGCCGATGACGATGAAGTCGTAGCCTGGCTTCACTTCACCGCCCCGAAGGTCAGGCCGCGCACCAGCTGCCGCTGCGAGATCCAGCCCAGCACCAGGATCGGCGCGATGGCGAGGGTCGAGGCGGCGGAGAGCTTGGCCCAGAACAGCCCTTCCGGGCTGGAGAAGGAGGCGATGAAGGCG
This sequence comes from Inquilinus sp. 2KB_23, assembly GCF_052115705.1. Taxonomy (NCBI): domain Bacteria; kingdom Pseudomonadati; phylum Pseudomonadota; class Alphaproteobacteria; order Rhodospirillales; family Rhodospirillaceae; genus Inquilinus; species Inquilinus sp. 2KB_23. The sequence continues at coordinate 122,783 of NZ_JBFRHF010000013.1, forward strand.
GTCAACGGCCCGGCATTCGCCGTGGTCAGGTTGATGCTCCAGAACGCCTCGTTCCAGGCCAGGATGATGGTCAGCAGCGAGGTCGAGACGATGCCGGGCAGGGTGGTGGGCAGGAGGATGTACAGCATCTCCTGCCACGACCCGGCGCCGTCGACCCGCGCCGCCTCCAGGATCTCGCGGGGATAGTCGCGGAAGTAGGTGTACAGCATCCACACCACGATCGGCAGGTTGACCAGGGTCATCAGCAGGACCATGCCGGTGACGGTGTCGAGCAGGCCGAGGTCGCGGAAGCCGAGATACATCGGCACCAGCACGCCGACCGCGGGCATCATCTTGGTCGACAGCATCCACAACAGGGTGCCTTCGGTCCGCTTGGTCGGGAAGAAGGCCATGGAATAGGCCGCCATGCCGCCGATGATCAGGCACAGGAAGGTCGACCCGAAGGAGATGTAGACCGAGTTCAGCGCGAACTTGAAGTAGTCGATCCGGGACTCGACGGCGGCGTAGTTCTCCAGCGTCGGGGTGAAGAAGATCGACGGCGGGGTGGCGAAGGCCTCGACCTCGGTCTTGAAGCTGGTCAGCACCATCCAGGCGATCGGGAAGAACAGGACCAGGCCGACGGTCCAGCCCAGGATGGTGACGCCGACCGCCTGGCTTCGACTTCTCTGCATGGCCATGGCTCAGGCCCCCTTGCGCAGGGTGCGGGCCAAAGCGCGCACCAGGAAGAAGGCGACGATGTTGGCCAGGATCACGGCGACCACGCCGCCGGCGGAGGCGTTGCCGACGTTGAACTGCTGCAGGCCGTTCCGGTAGACGAGGTAGGTCAGGTTGGTGCTGGCGTCGCCCGGCCCGCCATTGGTGGTGACCAGGATCTCGGCGAAGATCGACAGCAGGAAGATGGTCTGCACCATGATCACCACACCGATGGCATGCAGCATGTGCGGCAGCACGATGTAGAAGAACATCGCGATCGGCCCGGCGCCGTCGATCCGCGCCGCCTCGCGCTGCTCATGGTCCAGCGACTGCAGCGCGGTCAGCAGGATCAAGACGGCGAAGGGCAGCCACTGCCAGGCGACGATGATGATGATGGCGGCCAGCGGCGCCTGGCTCAGCCAGTCGATCGGCTCCAGCCCGACCGAACGCGCGACCCAGGTCAGCACGCCGGAGACCGGGTGCAGCATCATGTTCTTCCAGACCAGGGCGCTGACCGTGGGCATCACGAAGAACGGCGCGATGATCAGGACGCGGACGATGCCGCGGCCGGGGAAGGGCTGGTCCAGCAGGATCGCGATCAGCGTGCCGAACACCACGGTGATGGCCAGCACGGCGGCGACCAGGACCAGCGTGTTCTGGATCGCGCTCCAGAACGAGGGGTCGGTCAGCAGGTAGGTGTAGTTGTTCAGCCCTGCGAAGCCGCGCCGCGCCGGATTCATCAGGTTCCAGCGCAGGGTCGAGAAGTAGATCGTCGCGGCCAGCGGCACGAAGGTCCACAGCATCAGGATCGTGACCGAAGGGGCGAGGAGCAGCGTCGCCTTGCGCCGGCTCGAGGCGATGGCGGCCATGGCGTGCATCCTTTCCGGGCTGTGCGCGACAGGCGCGGGGGCGGAACTCTCGGCCCAATCCTCTCCCGTCATCCCCGCGAAAGCGGGGATCTCGTTGTGGCTTTACCGGAGAGATTCCCGCTTTCGCGGGAATGACGGTGGGAGGACGGGTCACGAAGCCCGGAGACCCCGAGGGGTCTCCGGGTGGAGGGAGAACCTACTTGTATCCGCCCTGGGTGATGGCGCGGTCGGCGGCGTCTTGCGCCGTCTTCAGCGCCTGGTCGACGGTGACCGAGCCGGCGAGGGCGGCGGCGATCTGCTGCCCGACCTCGGTGCCGATGGCCTGGAACTCGGGGATGCCGACGAACTGCACCCCGGTGTAGGGCACCTTCTCGACGGTCGAGTCGTTGGGGTCGGCGGTCTGGATCGCCTTCAGCACGAAGGCTGCGAAGGGGGCTGCCTTCTGGTACTCCGGGTTGGCGTAGGTCGAGCTGCGGGTGCCGGGCGGGACCACGGTCCAGCCGTCGCTCTTGGCCACCGCCTCGATGTAGGGCTTGGACGTGGCCCAGGCGATGAACTTCTTGGCGGCGTCCGGCGACTTGGTCGACTTCGGCACGGCCAGGGCCCAGGACCACAGCCAGTGGTTGCCCTTCGGCGACTTGGCGATCGGCGCCTGGGCAAAGGCGACCTTGTCGGCGACGGTCGAATCCTTCGGGTTGTAGAGATAGCCGGCGGCCGAGGTGGCATCGATCCACATCGCGCATTTGCCACTGGCGAACAAGGCGCGGTTCTCGTTGTGCCCGTTCGACGGCGCGCCCGGGGGGCCGTAGTTCTTCAGCAGGTCGACATAGAAGGTGATGGCCTCGTGCCAGGCCGGGGTGTCGATGGTCGGGTTCCACTTCTCGTCGAACCAGCGGCCGCCATAGGTGTTCACCAGCGGGCCGACGAAGGCCATGTTCTCGCCCCAGCCCGGCTTGCCGCGCAGGCACATGCCGTAGATCTCGTGCGAGGGATCGTGCAGCTTGGCCGCGAACTCCTTGATCTGGTCGTAGGTCGGCTGCTCCGGCATCTTCAGCCCGGCCTTGTCGAACAGGTCCTTCCGATAGAAGGTCATCGAGCTTTCGGCATAGAAGGGCAGGGCGTACAGCTTGCCGTCATGCGACAGCCCGTCGCGCACCGGCTTCAGCACATCGTCGAGGGCGTAGTCGGCCGGCAGATTGTCCATCGGCAGCAGCCAGTCCTGGCCGGCCCAGATCGGGACCTCGTAGGTGCCGATGGTCAGCACGTCGAACTGGCCGCCATTGGTGGCGATGTCGGTGGTGACGCGCTGGCGCAGCACGTTCTCTTCCAGCACCACCCAGTCGAGGGTGATGCCGCTCTCCTTCTCGAAGTCCTTCGAGAGGCGCTGCATGATGATCATGTCGGCGTTGTTGACCGTGGCGATGGTCAGCTTTTCCGCCGCGATCGACGCGGCCGACGACAGCAGCATCGCCAGCATTCCGGCGCCGGCCAGAATTTTGGACGTCTTCTTCCAGGGCATGAGGAGCCTCCTCGGGTTGTTTCCTCGGGCACGCCGCATCTTCGCGGTCTCGCTGTCTTCCGACGGGAAGCCACCACCGATGAGGGCGGCGGCGCCAGACGGTCGATCGGCTGAGATTTGTGATTCTGCTCAACCAATGAACATATGTTCAATCAGCGGCCAGCCGGAGTCAAGCGGAGAGGTGAGGGCGGGGCCGCCCGTGATTGCAGCGGTAACCACAAAATCCGGACGGCCCCCGGCGCCGGCCGTGCCCTCTACGGCGACACCAGCCCGGCCGACTTCGCCGGGATCCTGGCGGGCCCGGTACATTGCGACGAGCCGACCGAGGCGGCCCTCACCCCCTCGGCGATAACCAAGGAGCGTTTCGGCCGGGTGCCCAGGCACTATTTCCGCTGCCTGGAGGATCGGGCGATCTCGATCGCCGGGCAGGATTTCATGATCGCGGCGGTCGCCGCCGCGATGGGGAGCGGACCGCGACCCGCACCTTCGCCGCCAGCCACGGGCCCTATGTCTCGCAGCCGGACGGCCTCGCCGGGGCGCTGGTCGCCGCCGCCGGCTGAGCCGGCCGCGCGGGCCAGCGCCTCGGCATCGGTTCCGAGGAGCCCGCCTCAGCGGCTGGCGGTGACGCTCTGGGCCAGCAGCTGATTCCGGATCTCGACATGGGGATAGCCGACCACGGTGACCCGGCGGCCGCTGGCGAACTTGCCGGCCTGGCCGGGCGGCACCACCACGGTCCAAGCCTCGGTCGGGGTCTGCAGCCGGAACGAGGTCACGTCGTTGCGGTGGGTGACACCGCTGATCCCGCCGGTCACGGTGATCGGCGTGTTCGTCGCATATTCGCGCGGGTCGGCCGGCGCCGGCCCGCCGGCCACCGCCGAGACCGGTGGGTGGCGCGGGTCGGCTGCGACCGGCGACCGGCGCGGCTCCACCACCGCGGTGCCGGGCGGCACCGGATAGGGCATCGTCTTCTCCGGGACCGTCGTGGCCGGCATCGTCGTCGCCGATGGCCCGGGCACGACCACCTGCGGGGCGGGGGCCGGGGCGGTGACGGCGTTGGTCGTGGGGGCGGGGATGACGACCGTCTGGGCTCCGGCCGGCACTGCGGCCAGCACGACGGCCAGGACGGCGGCGGACGTCGTAAGGATGGCTTTGACCATGGCATCATCTCCATCTTCGGCGCCGGGGCCCAGCGCGGCGGTAAGACCGGCCTGCCTCGGCGGCTTGGGGCGTGCGCACGACTATCCGACAGGCGCGCCCGGCCCGCACCTTAACAACACGCCATCTTCCCGGTTGGTTTCGTGGCCCCGCGACGGCGATCAGCGCGCCGGCCGGGCCGCCCGCCCGACCCATCGGCCCAGCAGTCCGCCGATCCCGCGCGCGACGCCGGCGGCGACCAGCCCGGTCACCGCCAGCATCGCCGCGGTGTGCAGGGCGATGGCGGCCAGGGCCAGGCCGAGGGAGGCGGTCAGCGAACCCATAGCGCTGCCCGACAGGCAGATCGGCACCAGCGCCGGCACCAGCATCAGCCCGGCGCCATGCGCCGTCGCCATCAGGAACGACCACAGGGTCAGCCCGGCGAGGCCGGCCTCCAGGCCGGGTGGAGGCTGTTGCCGGACGCCGCGGATCCGATGGAGCGCGGCCCAGCCCAGCAGGGCGACAGCGGCGAGGCCGAGCGGCCAGGCCGGGTCGACCACCAGCCCGGCCGCCGCCACCGCGCCGGCCACGACCGCGATCGACAGGACATGACCGATCGCGATCGGGACCAGCGCGCGCGGCACCGCGCCGCGGTGGCGCAGGCCGAGCGCCGCGGCGAGGGCCCAGCCGGTCGCCGGGTTGAGGCCGTGCCAGGCCCCCATCCCGGCCACCGCCAGCCAGGGCCACAGCGCCTGCATCGCCGTCGCCGTCAGGCCCAGGCGACGCTGACAGCCGGCGCCGTGGCCTCGGCCGAACCGCAGCAGGAGTCCAGCCGCTGCGGCGGCTGGTAGGTCGCACTGCGGTCGAGCGCCGGGCCGGTCTCGTAGCGGTCGTGGTGGCGCACCCAGGCCATGGTGAAGGCCAGGCCGTCCTCGTCGCGGCCCTTCGGCACCAGGTCGAGATAATTGTAGGCGGTCAGCTGCAGGTCGCCGCCGCGGCCGTAAGACGAGTAGGTGTGGAACACCGTCCCGGCCTCGTCCCGGGCGAAGACGCTGGTGCCGGGCATCTCCTCGGCGGCGAAGGGCAGCTCGGCGTAGTTGTAGGGGATGGTGCCGCGGGCGGTCTGCTCCGGCGTGAAGGAGACGCCGAAGTCGTAGTTGAAGTCGCTGCCATGCGACGAGACCCATTTGAAGCGCCAGCCCATGCGGGCCTGGAACGCCCGGATCTCCGCCAGCGGCGCGCGCGACACCACCACCAGGGTCACGTCGCGCGCCGCCAGATGCGGCAGCACGCCGTCGAGGGTGTCGGCGAGGAAGGAGCAACTGGGGCAGCCATGCTCCCAGCCCGGCGCCAGCATGAAGTGGTAGACGATCAGCTGGCTGCGGCCGGCGAACAGGTCGGCCAGGGTCTCGCGGCCCTGCGGCCCGTCGAAGACATAGGGCTTGTCGATCTCGACCCAGGGCAGGGCGCGGCGACGGCGGCTGATGTCGTCCCGGGCGCGGGTCAGGGCCTTCTCCTCGGCCAGCAGCGCCTTGCGCGCGGCCAGCCATGCGTCGCGGGAGACGGTTGCGTGCGGTTGCATCCTCGGATCCTCCGGTTGTCGGGTGAAGAGATGTCGAGATGGTCGAACGCGCCGGCCCATTTTCGACAATGGGGGTTGCCGCCGGTGCGGTGCCGTCATCGAGTCCGGGCGCAGGCCCGCTGCGGCATCGGCCGCCTTGGCGCGATGCCCGGATCGTTAACCGGAAATTTGAGCGTCAGGCCGGTCGCGGCTCAGCTGCGGCCGGCCTGGAACTGAGCGCGCTCCGCCGCGTCAGGCGGCGCGCGCCTCGGCGAGGGACTGTTCGAGCCGGTCGAGCGCGCCGCTCCAGCCGGTGCGGTGGTTGTCGCGGGCGGGCTCGTCGAAGAACTGCTCATGGGTCAGGATCAGCACGGTGCCGTCGCCGTCGGGGCGCAGCGTCAGGGTCACCTGCGACTCCCGCTCCGGCATGGTGCGCCAGGCCCAGCTGAACACCAGCCGCTCGTCGGGCACCACCTCCTTGTAGATGCCGCTGACATCGTGCCGTTCGCCGTCGGGGGTGCGGAAGGCGACGTGGAAGCGGCCGCCGGTGCGGGGGTCGGCCTCGGCGCTGATGGTCTCGGCACCCGCCGGCCCCCACCAGCGCATCATTTTTTCCGGTTCGGTCCAGGCGCCGTAGACCCGGGCGGGGGCGGCGGCGATGCGGCGCCGGATGCTGAGGCTGGGCTTGGTGAGCATGACTCCTCCTCGACAAAGGCGGCCAGTCGGTCGAGCTGTTCGGACCAGAAGCGCTGGTAGCGGCCCAGCCAGTCCATCGCCTGCTCCATCGGTGCGGCGGTCAGCGCACAGGCCACGGTGCGGCCGGTCTTGGTCCGCGTGATCAGCCCGGCATCCGACAGCACGTCGAGATGCTTCATCACCGCCGGCAGCGACATGGCGAAGGGCCGGGCCAGCTCGCTGACCGACAGGCTCTCCTGCTCACCGAGCCGCATGATCAGCGCCCGCCGGGTGGGATCGGAGAGCGCCGCGAAGGTGCGGTCCAGGCCGGGATCTTGATTGTTAACCATAAAGTTAAGTTATGAGTGTTTTGTGTCCGCTGTCAAGCGATATGAGGGGGCTTGTGGCACTTGATTCTTCTCGTGCGAGCGATGGGCCTTGCAGGAGCGCGATGCCGCCCCCCTTCCTTGTCATGCCACGGCTTGACCGTGGCATCCAGGGGCGGCCAGAGCGGCTCTTGGTGGCCCCTGGATTGCCCGGTCAAGCTGGGCAATGACAGAGGGGAAGAAGCCTCGGCCGTGACAAAAGCGAGGCCCGCCCATCGGCCGCCCTACCGCACCCAGCGGCGGAAGCCGGTGCGCTCCACCAGCACCACCAGGCCGAACATCAGCAGCCCCATGGCGGCGGCGATGAAGACGGCAGCGAACAGGCGGTCGGCCTGGTAGTTGAAGGTGGCCTGGATGATCAGCGCGCCCAGCCCGGCATTCGACCCGATCCATTCCCCGACGATGGCGCCGATCACGCTGCCGGTGGCGGCGATGCGCAGCGCGGTGAACAGCATCGGCAGCGACCGCGGCGCCCGCAGCCGCCAGAACTGCTCCCAGCCGCTGGCCGACAGCACCCGCATCAGCTCGCGCTCATTGGCCGAGGCCAGGGTCAGGCCGCGCACCATGGCGATCAGGGTGGGGAAGAAGCAGATCACCGCCGCGATCACGATCTTGGGCAGCAGGCCCAGCCCGAACACCAGGATGAAGATCGGCGCCAGGGCCAGCACCGGGATGGTGTTGAGGAACAGCACGATCGGGAAATAGGCGGCGCGGACCGGCCGGGAATAGGTGAACAGGATCGCCAGCAGCACCGCCGCCACATTGCCCAGCAGGAACCCCAGCACGGCCTCCAGCGCGGTCGGCCCGGCATTGGCCAGCAGCAGCTGGCGGTCGGTCCACAGCTTGCCGAACACTGCGGCCGGCGTCGGCAGGATGTAGGCGGGCACGCCCAGCGCCGGCAGGCCGAACTGCCACAGCACCAGGATCGACAGCACGCCCAGCGCCGGCCACAGTGCCGTGAGGAGGCGGTCGATCATGGTTCGGGCCTGCGTGTCGGCCCGAACCCCCTCCCCCTGGCCCCCTCCCGCGAGGGGAGGGGGGACAAGAAGGGGGCGGGGAAGAAGGACAGGGTGGGGGCGCCGTTGAGATCGCTCCTCGACGACAGGAAAAACCGAGTCCCCCCTCCCCCTGCGGGAGGGGGGTAGGGGGAGGGGGTTCGTGCAGCCAGGACCGGCCAGGTCGTCATCTCGCACTCCCCGCCGCCAGCAGCCGGCGCAGATGGGCGGCGACGGCCACGATCTCCGGCGCGTCGCGGTCGCAGCGGCCGTCCGAATCCTTCAGGGGCCTGAGGTCGACGATCTCCTGCACCCGGCCGGGATGGGCCGCCAGCACCAGCACCTGCTGGCCGAGATAGGCGGCCTCGGCGATGCTGTGGGTGACGAACAGGATGGTGGTGCCGGTGCGCCGCCACAGCGCCAGCATTTCGTCGTTCAGTCGGTCGCGGGTGATCTCGTCCAGCGCGCCGAAGGGTTCGTCCATCAAGAGGATGCGCGGCCGGGACAGCAGGGCGCGGGCGATCGCCACCCGCTGGCGCTGGCCGCCCGACAGCTGGTCCGGCATCCGCTCCGCCAGCCCGCCGAGGCCGAGCAGGGCCAGCAGCTCGTCGGTCGCCATCGGCTCGGGCCGGTTGCGCCGGCCGCCGCCGACCAGCAGCGGCAGCTCGATGTTGCCGCGCACGTCGCGCCAGGGCAGCAGGGTCGAATCCTGGAACACGAAGCCGATGTCGCGCCGCGCCCGGGCCTGCGCCGGCGGGCCGCCCAGCACGGTGATGGCCCCGGCCAGCGGCGCCAGCAGGTCGGCCACCACCCGCAGCAGGGTCGACTTGCCGCATCCGGACGGGCCGAGGATGGTCAGGAAGCCGCCGGCCGGCACGTCGAGGTCGACGCCGTCCAGCACCGGCAGCGCGCCGGCGCCGTGCGAATAGCCGATGGCCAGGCCCCTGGCGCTGATCGCGCTGCCGCTCTCCGCTGCCACCGTCACCCCAGCTTCGGCCGGTCGGCTTCGGTCATCTCCAGGATCGCGGTCGAATAGCAATCCTCGGCCTTCGGCGTGCTGCCCTGGAACTGGCCGATGGCATCGTAGATCCGCACCTGCTCGGCGATGGCGTCGGGGTCGAAGCTGCCCCAGCCCTTGGACTTGCTCCCGGCGTCGAAGCTGAGCGACAGCACCAGCCCGATGGTCGCCTGCTCGGTCGCCCGGTCCAGCTGGGGATAGGCGTCGACCGTCAGGTCCACCGCCTCCTTGGGGTGCTCATGGGTCCAGGCCCAGCCCTTGGCCACGGCGCGCAGGAACTTCGCCAGCACCTCGGCATTCTGGGCCAGCGCCGTGTCGGTGGCGAAATAGACGTTGGAGTAGGAGGGCAGGCCGGTGTCCTTCATCATCAGGTCGATGCGGTCGGGCCCGATCACCGCCAGCGCCTGGGTGTTGGTGATCCAGCCGGTGACGGCGTCGACCTGACCGGTCATCAGCGGCGTCATGTCGAAGCCGATATTGGTGATGTCCAGCTGCGACGGGTCGATCTTGTTCTGCGCCAGGATGGCGTCCAGCACGAAGCGGGCGGTGGGCTGGATGCCGATGCGCTTGCCGATCATGTCCTTGACCGTGCGGATCGGCGCCTTGGGCAGGGAATAGAAGGCGAAGGGGCCGGAGCGGTAGCCGCAGGCGATGATCTTGACCGGCACGCCGGAGGCACGGGCCAGCAGCAGCTGGGCGGAATCGGAGAATTGGCCCAGCGCCGCCTGGCCGGTGACCACCGGCGGCACGGTGGCGGAGTTGGGGCCGCCCGGCGAGAACTCGACCGCCAGCCCCTCGGCCTCGAACAGGCCGCGCTTCAGCGCCACCACGTCGCCGATCTGGCCGTTGCTGATCAGCCAGTCGTACTTGACCACCACGGTGGCGGCCTCGGCCCGGCCCTCCGGGATCTTCAGGGCGATGCCGGCGCCGAAGGCGGCGATGCCGGCCAGGACGGCGCGGCGGTCGAAGGCGGTCCTCATCATGCGATCCTCCGTCACGCGGCCGGGGTGTCGACGTCGCCCACCGGGCCGCCGTCGAGCCAAGCATAGATCTCCCACAGATTGTCGTCCGGGTCGGTGAAATAGGCGCAGCGCGCGTTCCAGGCGTAGTCCTCGGGCGGGCGCTGGAACGGCACGCCCAGCGTGCTCAGCTCGACATAGACGGCATCGACCGCCTCAGGCGAGGGCAGCTCGGCCGCGGCGCAGGCCTTGTGCACCTGCGGCGGAGCACGGCGGCCCGACACGCCGGTGTGCTCGGCGATGTGGCCGATCTCCCACAGCGCCAGGGTCAGCCCGGCGCCCTTGAAGTCGGCGAAGCCCGGGGCCCGGCGGCGCAGCCGGAAGCCCAGCTTGTCGACATAGAAGGCGATGGCGCGCTCCACATCCTCGACCAGGAAGCAGATGTCGGTGATCGGATGGGCCTGGGCGAAGGGCATCGGCGCGGTCTCCGGGTGGTGCTGTCCCGGATCATGGCGCGGCCCGCCGCCGGCGCTCTTTCGAAATCCTGCGCTTCCGTTGTCCGATCTTGCTCAGGCCCCGACCGTCCCCCTCCTTTGTCATGCCACGGCTTGACCGTGGCATCCAGGGGTGGCCAGAGCGGCTCTCGGTGGCCCCTGGATTGCCCGGTCAAGCCGGGCAATGACAGCTGGAGAGTTGCCGAGGGAAGAGCGGGCCAGCCTCGACCGGCCTCAGCCCTCAGCCCTCCGCCCGGTACCGCGCCGGGGTGGTGCCGGTGGCGCGGCGGAAGGCGGTGGAGAAATGGGCCTGGCTGGCGAAGCCGGCGCGGTAGGCGATCTCGGCCAGCGCCAGCTCGCGCCGCTCCAGCATCGCCTTGGCGCGCTCGACCCGCCGCGCCAGCACGAACTGGTGCGGCGCGCAGCCGGTCGCGGCCTTGAAGGCGCGGCTGAAGTGGAACGGGCTGAGATGGGCGATCGCGGCCAGGTCGGCCAGGCTCAGATCGCCATCCTCCAGCGCCGCCTCGATATGGTCCAGCACCCGGCGCAGCCGCTCCGGCGACAGGGCGTCGGGCCGCTCGGGCCGCGGCGCCGGCCGGTGCGACAGCAGGCGCAGGGTGCAGGCGGCGAAGGCGATGCCCAGCTGTTCCGCCAGCAGCGGGTCGGTGGCGTCGGGGTGGCGGGCCAGCTCGGCCAGCGCCAGGGCGACATGGATGGTCACCGGGTCGGCCGCGACCAGCATCTCGGCATCCTCGAAATCCGCCGGCCCGACATCCTGGCCGATCCGGCGCCAGGTGTCGGGGTGCTGGAAGATCGAGATGTAGTCGGCGCCGTCGCCATCGACGAACAGCGCCAGCCCGGCCGGCTGGACGCCCAGGGTGTAGCGCGGCCGGTCCGCCCGCAGCGTCGGCCCGTCGCCGATGCGGAAGGCGTAGCGGCCGTGGCGGCTGCGGTTCAGCGACAGCCGGTGCAGCGTGCCGCGCGATTCCATCTGCCCTGCGTCGCTGCGATAGCACTCGACCATGACATCCGGCCGCGCCACCGCCGCATAATCGTGCAGCGCCGGGCGGCTGATGGCGAAGACCGTGGGATCCAGACCGTCCATCTCTTCCTGCTCTCCCTGGCCGTCCCCGCGGGACGCCGCGGCTGCGGCGGCCCGAGGGGCCGGTCCGCGGCTCGTTCGGCCACGGTTCCGGTTGCCGTTCCTGTCCCGGAACGATGCAAGCAGCATGCCAGAAGGCGGACGGCGGGGGTATTGCCGGCGTGGTCCCGGCCCCCGTCAGCTCACCCGTGCGACGGCGGGTCGATATAGGCGGGGGTGGCGGTGGACAGCGACCGCTTCAGCGCCCGGGTGCTTTCGTCGGCCATGATCTCGCTCTCCCCGGCCTCCAGCGCCTCGTAGGTGTGGCGCGCGACATCCCTGGGATCGTTCTTCGGGATGTCCAGGCCCTTGGTCAGGTCGGTGTCGATGAAGCCGACATGCAGGGAGAGGACCTGGGTGCCCTGGGGCTTCAGCTGGACACGCAGGTGGTTGGTGTAGCTCCAGGCCGCCGCCTTCGACAGCGCGTAGGCCGTCAGGACCGGGTTCACCAGCCATGTCAGGTCGGACAGCACGTCGATGATGGCGCCGGGGCGGTTGCGCTCGAGGATCGGGGCGAAGGCCTGCGAAATGCGGACGATGCCGTAGAGGTTGGTCTCGAACAGGCGGCGCGACTGGGCCTCCAGCTCCGGGTCGAGCGCGCCGTTGGTGAGCGCACCGATGCCGGCGTTGTTGACGACCACCGTGACGTCCCCGCAGGATTCCGCGGCGGCGGCGATCGTCTGCGGGTCGGTGACATCAAGCCGCACCGGGATCAGCCCGGGCTCGGCGAAGCCGGTGGTGTCGCGCATGCCGGCATAGACCTTGGCGGCGCCACGGGCCAGTGCTTCACGGGCAAAGGCAAGGCCCAGGCCGCGATTGGCGCCGGTGACGAGAACGACCGATCCCCGAATGTTCATGACAAGGTTCCTTCTGGCCGGCACCGGCTGCGATCTCAGGAGGGATCGGCCTCGTGCGGAGGCAATGATGACATATATGAAGCATGATGAACATCATGCTTGACGCCAAACATGATGATCATCATGTTTGGCGTCAAGCGAATTTGTGGTGAGATCATGAGATACCCGGCCGCGGAAACCGCCGCCCGCCATGAGCGGATCCTGCAGGAGGCCTCGAAGCTGTTCCGGGAGCGTGGCCTCAACGGGGTCAGCGTTCCCGAGATCATGAAGGCGGCGCAGCTGACGCACGGGCCCTTCTACAACCACTTCGCGTCCAAGGACGCGCTGGTCGCGGAGAGCATCGACCACGCGATGGGGGCGATGCTGCGCGACATCGTGGCGATCGGCGAGTCAGCGTCGGCCCGGCAGCAGCTCCTGGACGACTATCTGTCCCGGGAGCACCGGGACAACCGTGACGTGGGCTGCGTCATGGCCGCCCTGGCCAGCGAGGTGGTCCGCACCCCGCCGGCCAAGGGGGCGTTCACCCGGCACCTCAAGGGCATCCTGGGCGCCCTGTCGTCCAAATTCCTGTCGACCGGCAAGGGCGACACCCGGGCGGAGGCGGTCCGGACGGTGTCGATGATGGTCGGCGCCATGATCCTGGCCCGCGCCGTCGACGATCCCGCGCTGTCGGACGAGATCCTGGATCAGGCCCGGGCGGGTCTTCTGTAGCGTCGACCCGCCCGGCCTGCCGCCGGAAGCGTTACGCCAGCGCCTCGTCGAACAGGGTCAGCAGGCGCGTCCAGTGCCGTTCGGCGCCGGTCTCATTGTAGACGCTGTGGTCGGGAACCGCCCAGCCATGGGCCATGCCGACATAGTTCTCGATGATGTGGTCGACGCCCCCGGTCCGCAGGGCCTCCGCCAGCCGGGCCGACTGCTCCGGCGGGAAGCTGTTGTCGACCCCGGCGACGCCGACATAGATTCGCGCCTTGATCCGGTCCGCCAGGCGGTGCGGGCTGTCCTCGGCCTCGCTGGCGAGATTGCCGCCATGGAAGCTGGCCGCCGCCGCGATGCGGTCGGGATAGGCCGCCGCCGCCGTCAGCGCGCGGGCGCCGCCCATGCAGTAGCCGACCGTGCCGATGGGGCCCGCGACCTTCTCCTTGTCGAACACGGCGAGGAAGGCGGCCGTGTCGCGCTTCGTCATCTCCTGGCTGGTGCCCTGAAGCATCTTCATGATCTGGGCGCGGGCGGTGTCGTCGCCGAACGATGCCCCGGTGAACGGGCCATACGCCCCGAAGCGGTAGAACAGGTCCGGCACCAGCACGACATGCCCGGCATCGGCCAGCCGCTGCGCCATGCCGTAGAGCGACTCCCGCGGCCCCATGGCGTCCATGTAGAGGATGACCCCGCGAAGCTCCCCGTCAGGGACGGCGGTGTCGGGGCGGACCAGCATCGCCTTGGCGACTCCGTCCGCGGCATCGATCAGGATCTCTCGTCTCATCTGCCAATCCCCAAGGCCCGCCCCGGCCGTCGGAGGGCGCCGGCGTCGATGCGCCTGGCGACCCTGTGCGGGCTGGTGTCGCGATCATAGATGCGGCCGGTCCGGCGACCATAGAGGGCCGCGGCGACGCCGCCGATCCCTTTTCATGGTCGCGCGGGCCGGGCGCGGGCAAAGGTCGCATCCCAGGCGCCGGTCGGTCGCGCCGCAGATCAGCGGGTGGCGGGGACGCCGTCCTGGCTCGGCAGCGGGGTCGGGCGCAGGGCGTAGGCGCCGTCGCCGGTCAGGGACAGGGTCACCAGCGCCAGGATCCAGAACGCCGGGAATTCCCAGCCGCCATGCGGATTGTCGAAGAAGAAGCCGTTGGCGCCGTGCACGGTGGCGATGGCGCCGAGCAGGACCGGGATGCCGATCAGGGCGGCCAGCCGGGTCCACAGGCCGAGGATCAGGCTGATGCCGGCGACGACCTCGACCAGGATGGTCAGGTAGGCCAGGCCGGGCGGCAGGCCGAGGCTGCCGAAGAACTGGGCGGTGCCGGCCGGGGTGAACACGAAGACCTTCAGCCCGGCATGGGCGAGGAACCAGACGCCCAGCGCCACGCGCAGGAGCAGGGCGGCGAACGGGGCGGTGCGCGTGTCGATCATGGAGACCTCCAATGGTGGAGGCGCAAGATGATCTTCATTTGATCCGATGATAATCTGGTCATCTGGAAAGACACTTCGCTCTGAGAGGGTGAGATCACATGCTGGACCGGGTCACGGGGATGCAGGTCTTCGTCCGGGTGGCCGGGCTGGGCGGCCTGTCCGCCGCGGCGCGGTCGCTGGCGATGTCGCCGACCCTGGTGACCAAGCATGTCGCGGCGCTGGAGGAGCGGCTGGGCGTCAAGCTGCTGTACCGCACCACGCGCAAGGTCACCCTGACCGAGGCGGGCAAGCGCTACCTCGAGGGCGCCGAGCGCATCCTCGCCGATGTCGAGGAGGTCGAGGCCGCGACCGGCGCCGACCATGCCGATGTCCGCGGCATCCTGCGCGCCAATGTGCCGGTCTCGCTCGGCATGCGCGAGATCGCGTCGCTGATGCCGGAATTCGCGCGGCTGCACCCGTCGCTGACGGTCGAGCTCGGCCTCAACGACCGCGTGGTCGACCTGGTGGAGGAGGGGTGGGACGTCGCCATCCGCATCGGCATGCTGCAGAGCTCGACCCTGGTGGCGCGCAAGCTCGGGCCCTGCCGCATGATCGTGTGCGCCTCCCCCGGCTATCTCCGCCAGCACGGCGCGCCGGCCACGGTGGCCGAGCTGTCGCGCCATCCCTGCCTGGGCTACACCCTGTCGCGGACCATGGGGATCGACGCCTGGGCCTTCGGCCGGGCCGGCGACGTCGTGGTGCCGGTCACCTGCGCCCTGCGCGCCAACAACGGCGACGCGCTGGTGGCCGCCGCGGTCGCGGGATACGGCATCACCTACCAGCCGACCTTCCTGGTCGCCGAGGCCCTGCGCTCCGGCGGGCTGGTGCCGCTGGCGCTGGACCATCCGGGGATCGCCACCCACGACATCTTCGCGGTGCATCCGGCGACCCGGCGGCCGCCGGCCAAGGTCCGCGCCTTCATCGACTTCCTGGCGAAGAGCTTCGGCCCGGTGCCGCCCTGGGACCGGGACCTCAACCCGGCGGGGTGATCTTCACCTCGCGGCTGGCGGCGGATTCGGCGGCGAACTCCAGCAGCCGGGCGCCCTCCCGCGCCACGGCGGCGGCGGTCGTCTTCGACAGCGGTGCGAAGGGCGCGACCAGCAGCTCGGCGTGGCCGCGCTGCTGCACGATCCGCCAGGTGCCGTGGATGAAGCCGTTGACCAGCAGGGTCGGCAGCACGGTGTTGCTGATGATGCGCGGCCGGTCCGCCGCGGCGATGACATGGTCGCGGTCGGCATGGGACAGGATCAGGTTGTCGAACTCGGGCAGGAAGCGCGGCGGCGCCGGCGTGTCGGCGGGCGGCCGCGGTGCCTCGGGCAGGTCGAACAGCTCGCGGCCCTGCTCGTCGCGGAAGCTCAGCAGCCGCGGCCGCAGCCGCTCGGCCACCTCCTGCAGCCGCGGCATCCCCGACCACACCTGCATGTCCTGGACGCTGGCCGGGCCGAAGCCGGCGAGGTAACGCAGGACCATCGCATCCGGCGCCGTGTCGGTCTTGAACGACCGGCGCAGCCAGCTCTCGGCCATGGCGCAGACCGGCAATCCGCCGAGGCCCCACAGGCCGCGCGGCGGCAGCTGTACCAGCGGCGCCAGGTTGCGCATGGCATAGCCCAGGGACTTGGCGTCGCGGTCGGGCCAGCGCTCCTGCAGCAGCCGGCCCAGCTCCTCCACCGTGCGTGGCTTGCTGGCCAGCATCCGGCGGCCGGCCGCCACCACCTCGTCCAGGTCCATCCCGGCCAGGCGCTTGCCATAGGGCGAGCCGGTGCGGAACGCCTGCTCCTGCACCGCCTGCAGCACCGGTCGCAGCGCCAGGCAGTCATCGGCGGTGACCAGGTGGATGGTCGAGCGCATCAGCGCGATGCGCACCGCGTTGCCGTCGCGGATCAGCGTGGCCAAATCCTCGGTGTCGAACCGCTCCAGCCGCGTCCACAGCCCGACATAGGGCGCAGTGGGCGACTGCGACTGCAGCCCGACCAGCCGCTCGATCGCCTCGGCGGCGGGTATGGCCCAGCGCTGCAGCAGCCCTTGCCGGGCCAGCAGGGCCCGGTTGCGGCTGCGCCGGTCGAGCACACCGCTTTCGCCGACCGCCCCTTTGGCGGCCGCCGTCGTGCCTTTCGCCATGCATCCCCTCGATCGTCCGGACCGGGCGCGACCGCCCTTCCGAGGGCACAGCCTGTCCTCGATCGCGGGCGCGAAACAAGCCCCTCCGCGCCGGCATGCCGCACCCGATTCCGTCGCGGGGCTTGCATCCGGCCCCGCATGGCGTCGACAATTGTCCATAGAGACACCCGCCCGATACCATGGAGGCCTGGATGGCCGACGGACCGGACGACTGGGAGGTGCCCGTCCGGGCACAGCCCCAACCCGACGACTACGTCTTCGATCTCGACCAGGCGCTCGACGCCGTGGTCGGCCTGACCGCACGCGTCCCTCCCGACGCCTTCACCGCCGGCACG
Source organism: Inquilinus sp. 2KB_23 (assembly GCF_052115705.1). Lineage (NCBI taxonomy): Bacteria > Pseudomonadati > Pseudomonadota > Alphaproteobacteria > Rhodospirillales > Rhodospirillaceae > Inquilinus > Inquilinus sp. 2KB_23. The sequence goes on from NZ_JBFRHF010000013.1 coordinate 139,697, forward strand.
CTGGGCACCGAGCGGTCCGGCAACGGCGTGGTGATCCGCGACGACGGCATCGTGCTGACCATCGGCTACCTCGTTACCGAGGCCGAGGAGGTCTGGCTCACCACCAATCGCGGCCGGGCGGTGCCCGGCCATGTGCTGGGCTACGACCAGACCACCGGCTTCGGCCTGGTCCAGGCGTTGGGGCCGCTCGGCGTGCCAGCGCTGCGGCCGGGCTATGGCCGTGCCGCGCCGCCCGGCACCGAGATCGTGGTCGCCGGCGCCGGCGGCCGTGGCCGTTCGCTGGCCGGGCAGATCGTCGCCCGCCAGGAATTCGCCGGCTATTGGGAATACCTGCTGGACGAGGCGATCTTCACCGCCCCGGCCCATCCCCATTGGGGCGGCACCGCGGTGATCGGCCCGGCCGGCGACCTGCTCGGCATCGGCTCGCTGCAGATCCAGCACCAGGCCGAGGGCGGCCGGGTGCTGCCGTTGAACATGGTGGTGCCGATCGACCTGCTGGAACCGATCTTCGACGACCTGATGACGCTGGGCCGCGCCGACCAGCCGCCGCGCCCCTGGCTCGGCCTGTTCGCGACCGATGCCGAGGGGCGGGTGGTGGTGGTCGGCTTCGCCGGCAACGGCCCGGCCCGGCGGGCGGAGCTGCGCGAGGGCGACGCGGTGCTGGCCGTCGACGGCGTCGAGATCGCCGACCTCGCCGGCTTCTTCCGCGCCGTCTGGGCGCTGGGCGAGGCCGGGGTCGAGGTGCCGCTGACGCTGGACCGCGAAGGCGACGTGTTCGACGTCCGCATCCGCTCCGCCGACCGCGCCCGCGCGCTGAAGGCGGCGAAGCTGCACTAGCACAGGCGCATCCGGTGCCGCAGGACGATGGCATCCTGGCCCTCGCCAAACATGCCGGGACCTATCGCGAGGCCCGGCCCGCACCGACGCTCGCCGACCATGTGCTGTGCCGCTGGACCCATGCCGCGCCGGACCGGGCCGGTCCGGTGGTGGTGGTTCCCGACGGCTGCGTCGACCTGATCTGGGCCGATGGCCAGTTGATCGTGGCGGGGCCGGACGTCACCGCGGCGATGCCGATGCTGCCCCCCGGCGAAACCCTGGTCGGCCTCCGCTTCCGGCCCGGCGCGGCCTGCCGCTGGCTCGGCCTGCCGATGTCCGAGATCGTTGGGCAGCAGGTCGATCTCCAGGCCCTTCGCCGGCCCTGGGCGGCCGATCTCGTCGCCCGGATCGGCGATGCCGCAACGGTGACGGAGCGGGCGGCGCGGCTGGAGGACGGGCTGGCCCGTTTGGCTCCGGCGGTCGGTCCGCCGGCGCCAGAGATGGCGCTGGCCTTCCGCCTGCTCGGGCAGGGCGACGAAGCGGCGGGCCGCGGCGTCGGCGCGCTGCTCGACCGGCTCGAGATCAGCGAGCGTGCCCTGCGGCGGCGCTGCCACGAGGCCTTCGGCTACGGCCCCAAAACGCTCGACCGCATCCTGCGCTTCCAGCGATTCCTGGCGCTGGCCAGGGGCGGGGAGGGGCTGTCCGCCCTGGCCGCGGCGGCGGGCTACGCCGACCAGGCCCACCTGACGCGCGAGGCGCGGCGCCTGTCCGGCCTGACCCCGGCCATGATCCTGGCCCACGTCTCGGCCGGCCCGACCGCCGCCCGCCGGGCCGCCTGAACCGTCTCCGCCCGCCTGGCCGTTCCGTTCAAGACGCCCCGCCACGGCCATGGCAGTGTCACCGCAGCCAGCACGCAGGAGGACAGCATGGCCGACCCGGGCAACGACCGCCGCATCGACTACATCGAGTTCACCGTCGCCGAGATCCCGCGCTCGCGCGACTTCTACGGCCGCGTCTTCGGCTGGCGCTTCACCGATTACGGCCCCGACTACTGCGAGTTCAACGACGGCCGGCTGACCGGCGGCTTCGCCCATGGCGGCACCATCAAGCCCGGCGGCCCGCTGGTGATCCTCTACGCCAGCGACCTCGCCGACACCCAGCGTCGGCTCGAAGAGGCCGGGGCCCGGATCGTCAAGCCGATCTTCGCCTTCCCCGGCGGCCGACGCCTGCATTTCCAGGACCCCGACGGCTACGAGCTGGCGGTGTGGTCGGACAGGTAGGGAGTGAACAGCGCTTCCAGATGCTCAGGCGTTGCGGGTCACCGCGCCCGCCCCTCATCGTCATTGCGAGCGCAGCGAAGCAATCCATCGGGCCGCTCGTGCGGGACCATGGATTGCTTCGTCGGCTTCGCCTCCTCGCAATGACGAGGGAAGGCGTTAGGGGCCTGGACTACCCCTTCGGCGCGGCGGTGCTGCCGCGGATGATCAGGCTGTAGGGCACGGTGACGCCGCGCTTCGGCCCGTCCAGGCCGGCCAGGCGGTCGGCCAGCAGGCGCATCGCGGCGTGGCCCAACTGCCGGGCCGGCTGGTCGATCGTGGTCAGGGGCGGGTCGTAGGCGGCGGCGAAGTAGATGTTGTCGAAGCCGACGATCGAGATGTCGTCCGGTACCTGCAAGCCCGCCTGCTTGATCGCGCGGATGGCGCCGATGGCGATCTCGTCGCTGCCGCAGAACACCGCGGTCGGCGGCTGCGGCAGGGCCAGCAGCGCCGCCATCTGCTCCGTCCCGGTCGGGATCGAGAAGGTGCCGTAGCGCACCAGTTCGGGCTCCAGCGCCAGCCCGGCCTCGGCCAGCGCGTCGGCATAGCCCTGGAACCGCTTCGGCGTCGCCGTGGTCGGCAGGCTGCCGCCTATATGGCCGATGCGGCGGTGCCCCAGCCCGATCAGGTGGCGCGTCGCCTCGCGCCCGCCGGCCTGGTTGTCGATCTCCACCACCGGCACGCCGCTGGTGACGATGCGCTCGATCACCGCCACCAGGCGCCGGCGCAGGGCCGGGGCCTTCAGCGTCTCCGGCAGCGCCCCGCCCAGGATCAGCATGCCGTCGACCGCGCCGGTCAGCAGCTGGCGCGCATGGTCCTCCGCCCGCGCCGGGTCGCCGGCGGTGTTGCCGATCAGCACATGGAAGCCGGCGGCCACTGCCGCCTCCTCGGCGCCCAGCAGCACCGCGGCGTGGAACGGGTTGGCGATGTTGGGCACCAGCACCAGGATCTGCCGCGCCTCCTGCAGGCGCAGGCTGCGGGCCATGCGGTTGACGACATAGCCGGTGTCGCGCACCGCCGCCGCCACCCGCTCGCGCGTCTCCTCGGTCACCCGGGGCGATCCGGCCAAGGCCCGGCTGACCGTCGCCACCGATACGCCGGCGATGCGGGCGATGTCGGTCATGCGCGGGCGGCCGGCCTCCGGCGCCAGGCTGCGGGCCCGGCTCACCGCCGGCTCTTTGAGGTCTGGATCATGTTTCCGACCATGCCTCGGAACGGCGATGCGGCCAAGGGGGGCGGGCTGGGGTCTGCCGCGCGCCGCGGACACCTTTCCGCCATCCTGATCTGCAGCATGGGTGCGGGGGATTCGTCCGGAGCGGGAGGGGACATGCGCGACGGCGGCCGGAACGACGCCATCGACGGGCTGCGCGGGATGTCGATCATCCTCGTGGTGCTGTTCCACATCCAGCTGCGCATCCCGTTCGAGCAGGCCGCGATCGGCGCCGCGCTGCCGCGCGAGCTGTTCAATGTGCTGTTCCGCAGCGGCTACTACGGCGTGGTCGTCTTCTTCACCATCTCCGGCTTCCTGATCACCTCCTCTTCGATCCGGCGCTGGGGCGCGCTGGAGCGGGTGCCGGCCGGCGCCTTCTACGGGCTGCGGTTCGCCCGCATCGTGCCCTGCCTGGCGCTGCTGCTGCCGGTGCTGGCGGCGCTGCACCTGGCCGGGGCCGACGGCTTCGTGATCGAGACCGTGTCGCTGGGCCGGGCCGTCTTCGCCGCGGCGACCTTCCACCTCAACTGGCTGGAGGCCGCGACCGGCTACCTGCCCGGCGCCTGGGACGTGCTGTGGTCGCTGTCGGTCGAGGAGGCGTTCTACCTGTTCTTTCCGCTGATCTGCCTCGCCGCCCGCCGCGGCTGGGCGGTCGCCGCCGTCCTGCTGGCCTTCGTCATCCTCGGCCCCTTCGCCCGCACCGCCTTCACCGCCAACGAGATCTGGGCCGACAAATCCTACCTCTCGGGGGCGGACGGCATCGCGCTGGGCTGCCTCGCCGCCTATGCCGCGCACCGGCTTCCCATCGGCAGGGCGGCGTCCCGCGCCTGCCTGGCCGGCGGGCTCGTGCTGGTGCTGCTGGTCTTCGTGTTCCGGCGCCAGACCTTCCAGCTCGGCCTGACCGAACTGGGGCTGAACGTGACCCTTCTGGGGATCGGCGTGGCGCTGCTGCTGGTGGCGCTGCGCGGCCGGTCCTTCGCCGGCGGCTCGGAGTTGTGGCTCCTGACCGCGCCGGTCCGCTGGTTCGGCCGCAACAGCTACGAGGTCTATCTGACCCATATGCTGGTGCTGACCCCGCTGGCGCCCCTGTTCGCCGCGACCGGCCAGGCAGCTGACCTGGCGCCGCTGTGGTTCCTCGGCCTGCTGCTGCTGTCGGGGCTGCTGGGGGACGTCGTCGCCCGATTCTATTCCGAGCCGCTGAACCGGACGATCCGGGCACGCCTGGCCGGCGCGACGCCGCCGTTCGACGCCCCGCGACGGAGGCCGGACGCCGCGGCCCGATGACCATTCCGAAAGAGACCGACACAGCCTTGACAGCCGATCCTCCCCACGGCATCGTCCGGTAACCAACTGGTTACTTGCCGATGACGGCACGCCGTCCTCGACGATGATTTCCGTTCAAGAAAAGATGACAGGGAGGCGCCGATGCATCGCCGATCCGTGCTGAAAACTGTCCTGGGGCTGGCCGGGGCGCTGCCCTTTGCCGGCATGGCGCGCGCCGAGGCGGCGCGGCTCCGCGTCACCTGGTGGGGCGGCGACGACCGGGCCCGCCGCACCCAGGAGCTGATGAAGCTGTACCAGCAGCGCAACGCCGAGGTCGAACTCCTGGGCGAGGTCAGCAATGCGGAATACTTCACCAAGCTCGCGACGCAGATCGTCGGCGGCAACGCCCCCGACATTTTCCAGCTCGAGCCCAACAGCTTCGCCGATTTCGTCCGGCGCGGCAGCGCGCTCGACCTCGGCGGCCTGATGCCCAGCCCGATCGACGCCAGCGGCTTCGGCAGCGGCATGCTCGATCTCTGCTCGGTCGACGGCAAGGTCTGGGGCATTCCCCATGCCCTCAACTCCTTCGGCCTGATGTACGACAAGGACGCGTTCGCCAAGGCGAACGTGCCTCCGCCCGACGACAAGACCAGCTGGGACGAGTATGCCGACCGCATGGTCGCGCTGACCAAGGCGGCGGGCCGGGACCAGTACTGGGGGTCCTGCGATGCCAGCGGTTACAGCTACGCCTTCCAGGTCTGGCTGCGCCAGCGCGGCCGCGACCTGTTCACCGCCGACCAGAAGCTGGACTTCGGCCAGGACGATGCGGCCGAATGGTTCGCCTATTGGGACCGGCTGCGGCAGCGCGGGGGCTGCGTGCCCGCCGACATCGCCGCCACCAGCCCGGATTCGACGATCAACCTGATGCCCCTGATCCAAGGCAAGGCGGCGACCAGCCTGGCCTTCTCCAACCAGATCGTCGGCATGCAGGCCACCACGCAGGTGCCGCTGGCCGTGACCATGTTCCCGAATGGCGGCCCCGGCGCGAAGCCCGGGCAGTTCTACCGGCCTGCGACCAGCTGGTCGATCTTCACCCGGTCGAAGAACCCCGAGGCGGCGGCACGCTTCATCAACTTCTTCGTCAACGATCCCGAGGCTGGCAAGATCCTCGGGGTCGAGCGCGGCGTGCCGATGAGCGCGGCGATGCGCGCCGCGATCCTGCCCACGCTGAAGCCGGTCGAGCGGGCCCAGGTGGACTACATCGATGCCATCGCGGACAAGGTCGGCCCCTATCCGCCGCCCCCGCCCAAGGGGTCGCAGCAGTTCGGCCGGCTGATGAAGCGCGCGGCCGATGCGGTGGCCTTCGGCAGCGTCTCGATCGCCGACGGCGCCGCCAGCCTGGTCGAGGATGCGCGCGGCATCCTCTGACCGCCTCGCAGCCCGAAGAAGGACACGAGCCTTGGCCGCTTCAGACCCGCCGGACACGATGCGCCACACCACGGCGGAGTTCGACGCGCATCCCTGGCTGTTCGAGCGTCACGCGACGGCCGGGCAGCGCCGTGAGCAGGGGGCCTTCCTCGCCGAGCTGGCGCAGCGCCTGGCGCTGCGGGTCGGCGAGGCCTGCTTCCTGTCGCCCAAGGCGCATATCTACCCGGACAGGCTGACGCTGGGGGACCGCTGCATCATCGCCGCCGGGGTGCGGGTGCATGGCGAGCTGACGGCTGGCGATCATTGCTCGCTGAACCTCAACGCGTCGGCGATCGGCACGGTGCGGATGGGATCCTGGGTGCGGGTCGCGGCCGGGGCGGTGCTCGCGGGCTTCGACCATGTCTCCGAAGATCCCGAGACGCCGATCGGCCTCCAGGGCGTGTCGTCCAAGGGCATCGAGATCGGGGACGACGTCTGGGTCGGCGCCAATGCGGTGGTCACCGACGGGGTCCGGATCGGCAGCCATTGCATCATCGCCGCCGGCGCGGTGGTCACCCGGGACGTGCCCGACTACGCCCTGGTCGGTGGCAATCCCGCCCGGCTGATCCGCGACCGCCGCAGCCCGCGCAAATCCGCCGGCAAGGACCCGGCCGCGACGTCCCTCCAGGCCTTCGATGCGCAGATCCTCGAGGATTGGCCCGGGATCCTGGCCGCCCATGTCGCGACGGCGCCCGGACCGGCGTCGCACTATCATGATCCGCGCAACCTGGGGAATGCGCCGTTCCGGGCCGATTGCGACGCCATCCAGATCGCGGCGATGTTCGGCGCGGTGCCGGCGCCCTATTCGGGTCCCGAATGGATCGCCCGCCTCGCGGCGCTGCAGGATCCGGAGTCGGGGCTGTGCTTCAACCCTGACACGCCCGATTCCGTCCGCCGCCAGCCGCCCCCCGAGCCCGGCGGCGACAACCTCTACAACATCCTGTGCGTCGGCTACGCCCTGGAATGCCTCGGCGCCGCATTCCCGCACCCGATCGCCTGGGCGTCGCGTCTCGATCCCGCGACGCTGCAGCGGGCGCTGGACGGCCTTCCCTGGGCGGAGCGCGGCTGGTCCTCGGGCGCCTGGGTCGACGCGCTGGGCACCGCCTATTGTTTCAACGCCCGGTCCTTCGACGATCCGGGCGAGCTCGCGACCCTGATCGGCTGGCTGACCACCCGGGCCGACCCGGTGACGGGCCTGTGGAGCGGGCCGACCGGCGACGACTGGCTGCAGCCGGTGAACGGCTTCTACCGCCTGACGCGGGGGACCTACGCCCAGTTCGGCATCCCGCTGCCCTATCCCGAGCGGACGATCGACGCGGTGCTGGCCCATCTCCGCCGCAACGGGCGGTTCGAGCGTGCGGGCTTCAACGCCTGCAACGTCCTCGACGTCGTCCACCCCCTGATGCTCTGCGCCCGGCAGACGGCGTATCGCGAGGCGGAGATCGCGGATGCCATGCGTCACTTCCTGGGCGCCGCGATCCGGCACTACACGCCGCGGCAGGGCTTCGCCTTCTCCCGCGACGAGGCGCCCGGCCTGCAGGGGACCGAGATGTGGCTGTCGATCATCGGCCTCGTCCTGGTGCATCTCGGCCTGGCCGGGACGGTCGGCTTCCGGCTGGCCGGCGTCCATCGCTGGGAACCGGCGCTGCCGATCGGCCAGATCCGCTGGCCGGTCCGTAGCTAACTCCAGACGCCGGAGACCGGGCGTGCCCGCTTGACCGTCAGTTCCGCCTCCAGCCAAGCACGGAACAGCTGCACCTTGCGCTGCCGCGCCTTGGCCTCGGTGGTCACGAACCAGTAGGCGATCTCGGTCGGCGCTGCGGTGGGGAAGGGGCGGACCAGCCGGCCGTCGGCCAGGGCGTCGGCGGCGATCAGCTGCCAGGCCATGAACACGCCCTGTCCGGCCAGCGCCGCCTCGATCGCCGGGATCGGGTCGGTGTAGGACGGGCCCGACAGGCGCGGCGGCGACGTCACCCCGGCCGCCGCGAACCATTCGGCCCAGGAGATCAGCGATCCCTCGTCGCGGATCACCGGCACGTCGCCCAGATCGGCCGGGCTGCGCAGCCGCGCCGCCAGCGACGGGGCGCAGACCGGGAACACGGTCTGGGGGATCAGCCGCTCGGCCATCACCCCCGGCCAGCCGCCACGGCCCATGCGGATGGCGCAGTCGACATCGCTCGAGGCCAGGTCGATCGACGCCGCGGTGGCGATGAAGCGCAGCTCGATCTGCGGGTTGGGGCCGGTGAAGCGCGACAGCCGCGGCACCAGCCAGCGCGCGGCGAAGGCCGACCCCGCGGTGACGGTCAGGATGCCGGCGCGTTCGGCCGCCAGGGCGCCGATGGCGTCGGCCAGCATGCGGAAGCCGGCATCCAGCATCGGCCGGATGCGCAGCAGGTCGGGGGTCGGCACCAGCCCGGCGGGGGTGCGCTCGAACAGCAGCAGGCCCAGCCGCGCCTCGGCCCGCCGGATGTGCTGGCTGACCGCGCCGGGGGTCACCCCGAGTTCGGCCGCGGCGACCGACAGCGATCCGCCGCGCGCCACCACGGCGATGGCGCGCAGCGCGTTCAGCGGGATCGGGAAGGGCGAGGCCATCCCGCCTGTTTATCGGAGGGTGGGGCGATTCACCACTCCCCGCCGGTCCGCTCCGCTACTTCGGATGCAGCGGCACCTGCTCATACTGCTCCAGGTCGAGCAGCTGTTGCCGGGGGATGTCCTGCACCGGCGCGTTGATCGAGGTCTGGTCCAGCAGGGTGGCGACGGTGTTGGCCTGCCGTGGCGTCCAGGCGTTCATCACCGTGATCGCCTGCTCCCGGGTGTTGCCGAGGGCCTCGAGCGCCTTGAGGATCGCCGGAGGGGAGCCTGGTGCCCGCTTCGGCGTGTTGGCCGGGTCGCGGGCCACCAGCAGGGCGGTCTCGCGCTTCACCCCGGCCGCGGTCAGGGCGCGGATGTTGGTGTCGTCATAGGCCGGCACCGTGACCATGCGCGACTGCAGCGACCGCACCAGCTCGCCCGGGATATCCTTCGGCGGGGTGCCGGCCTTGGCCTGCACCGCGAGCTGGTTGAGGCTGTCGGCGACGCCGCCGGCCTGCTCCGGCGTCCAGGAATTGACCACCGTGGCCATGTCCGCCTGGGAATAGCCGAGCTTTGTGAAGGTCGCGGTCAGCGCCGTGACCGGGTTGGTGTCGCCCTCGGATTCGCCCTGGGTCACGCTGGCGGTCACCAGGCCGGCGATGTCGCGGCGGACGCCCATGGCGGTCAGCCGCCGGGCGTCGGCACCGTCGTATTGCGGCAGCGGCAGGCCGTTCTGCCTGGCGAAGTCGACGAAGCCTTCGGCCAGCTTGCCCCCGGAATCGGTGCGGTAGGATTTGGCGAAATCGGCGACCCGCCCGGCCTGCTCCGGCGACCAGGAGTTCATCACCTGGGCCATCTCCGCCTGGGAATAGCCGAGATAGGAGAAGCCCTGCTGCAGCACCTGGCCGGCGGTGACGCGCTTGGGGTCGGGGGTCGGCCAGGCCGTGGTGCCGAGCTGGTCCGCGATCTCGTCGCGCACCCCCATGGCCTTGAACCGGCCGGCATCCGCATTGCCGTAGCGGGGCATCGGGATGCCGTTCTTCGGCGCCCAGTCCAGCACCGCCTGGGTCACGTTCTCCGCCGGGTGGCGCTTGTAGTACTTGATGTAGGTGGCGATCTTGTCCGCTTGGTCCGGCGTCCAGCTGTTCATCACCTCGGCCATGTCCTTGCTGGTGTAGCCGAGGTTCCAGAATGCCGCCATCAGGGTCGGGCCGGCGCTGCCCTGGTCCGAGCTCTGCGCCAGGGTGTGCAGGCCCAGCTTGTCGGCGACGTCGCCATGGACCCCCAGCGCCTTCAGGAAGTCGGCATCGGCGCCGTCGAACTCATGCGCCTTGTCCGCCAGGCTGGCGAAGTAGTTGATGCCGGAGGCGATCACCATCAGCGCCGCGCCGACACCGGTCCAGAAGGCGACGCCCCGGGTCGCCAGGAAGCCGAGCAGGCCTTCGGCCCCGGCGCCGCCGGCGGCCGCGGCCGCCGTCGATTCCGCGCCGACGATCTGGAAGCCGGGCGCCGAAAGGAAGGCGAGGTCGCCGGCGACGCTGAAGGCATAGCCGACGCTGTGCACCCAGCCGGTGTTGGGCTTGCCCATGTAGCCGAAGACGTTGACGGTGTCGGCGAAGACATAATAGGCGTCGCCGGTGTCCCGCAGGATGGCGCCGGCGATGCCCTTCAGCAGGCTCTTGGTGGTGACGCTGGCGGCCATGTGGTCGATGCGCCCGGCGGCCGCGTTGTAGGCCTTGTTGAACGGGGTGTTCGGGCGCCCGGTCGCATCCGTCCCGAAGATCCGCTTCCGCAGCTCCGGCGATATGCCGGCATTGGCCGCGGCCGACAGCGACATGGATGCGTGCACCGGGACGTAGACGGCGTCGACCAGCTTGTCGACGAAGGCGGTGCTGTTGAGTGCGCCGGACAGGCATTCCGCCGCGTTCCGGGCGAACAGGTACGAGCTGGTCGCCGCCGAGAACCGGCCGAGGGCATTCGAGCCCTTCAGCAGCTGCTGCGCCCGGGGCGAAAGCTGGTCGGTCTTGCCGGCGAGCAGGTTCCTGTAGTCGCCGGGGGGCATCGACCGCTTGAGCTGCTCCTGCAGCCCGAAGGTCAGCAGCAGCCGGTTCGACCGCAGGAACCAGGTCGGGTTGGTGTGCTTGGGTTCGCGCGGGGCTGCCGCCAGCAGGGTCTGGGCGTCGGTCGGCGGCAGCATCGGCCCGGGCACGGTGTAGTTCTTGATCTTGCCGGTCTCGAAGCCGTCGACGTTCTTGAGCGCCCCGCCATAGAGGGCGAGCGCCCGGGTGATGCTGTCGGAGCGTTCGTTCAGCCAGGTGGTGCGCTGGCCGTCCTGCTCCAGCGTGTTCGCCTTGTCCGGGTGGTCGGCCAGCAGCTTCTGGATCGCTGCCGCCTGGTCCTCGGGCGACAGGGTGCTGCCCCAGGTCTGCAGCGGCACGCCGATGAAGTCGCCGTCCTTCAGCGTCTTCTCCTCATGCGCCTTGACCGTGCCGCTGAAATTCTCGAGGCCCTTGGTCGCGGCCCACAGAATGGCGTCGCGCATCGGCGCCGGGTTGTTGTCGCTGATCTTGGGGCTCTTCTCCTGGCCGGCCAGCTGGTCCAGCCGGACGGTCATGGCCAGCGACAGGGTGACGTTCCCCTCCTCTCCGGCATGGGCCAGCAGCTCGGGAAGGTTCATCATGTTGAGCGGGTTGAGATGGTCGCCCGTGACCTCCTCGCTGCGCAGCTTGTCGACCATGTACCCCGCCAGGGCGTCGACCGCGGCCTTGCCCTGGCCCGGCGTGTCGCCATCGCCACAGACCACGTTCTGGCTGGCCTGGGCCAGGTCGCTGATCACCTTCTTCGCGTCCTTGAGGTCGGGCCCCGGGCGCCATTTGGCGACCTCGTCGACGCAGCCGCGCGCGATGGCGCTGACCCGCGGGTCGCTCATCACCTGGCCGCCGAGGATCGGGATCGTCCGGTTCGTGTCGGTCAGCTCGGCCAGCTTCGCCGCGGCGGCCTTGGCCCCGTCCTTGCCGCCCTTGCCCCAGGCCGCCTCGATCTCGCGGATCGGCCGTTCCAGGAACACCTCCTGGTGGGCCTCGCTGAAGCCCTTCTGCACCGCCGCCAGATACTGCGCGGTGTCGCCGCCGGCATAGGTCTTGTAGACGCCGGTGAGATGGGTCATCGCCGCCACCAGGGCCTGCGGCTCCGGAGTGTCCTTGGCGGTGCTGTCGGCCGCGGCGATCACCCGCTGTCTGACCAGGGCGGTGACGTCGTCGTACTTGCCGTCGGCGCCGAGCTTCTGCACCGCGGCGGCGCCGTCCGCCGTCCGGTCGTCGACCTTCCACTCGTTCAGCTTCTGCGCCTTGGCGGTGCGGATCGCTTCCTGGAACACCGGGTCGTCCGGCGCGCGGGCCGCGATCGGCTGGATCAGCGCGTCGAAGTCCGGCGCGCTCTGCTCGGTCGCGGCGTAGTCGATCTCCTGGGCCACGACGGCGGCCAGGTCGTCCTTGGTCTGCTGGCGCTCGTAATCCGAGATTTTCGGGTCCGACGCCTCGGCCAGCAGCTGCCGCTGCTGGCCGAGATAGCCGAGCCGGGTCTCGTCCAGCACGATGATGGTGTCGTCCGCCTGCAGCCTGCGGTCGGTGCCGGGCGCCGCGGCGGGGCGGTTGCCGAAGGGCAGGGGGTCGAGCTTGGGCGTGGCCGGCAGCTGCGCGTGCAGCGCGTCGTTGTCGGTGAAGTCGAAGCCCTCGTCGCGGATGAAGATGCGGAACGGCCAGGCCTCTCCGACCTTGTGCTCGTTGATCCCCAGCGGCTTGGCGCCGGGCGGGAACGGGCCGAGCGCGGGCGGTGCGTCGGTCGGGGCGGCGGGAGCCTGGGCGGGCTGGGCCGGGGCCTGCTGCCGGGCCAAAGCGAGCGACTGCTCGAAAGAGGGGGCATCGCGCCTGAGGGTGCGCCAGGGAGGGGGCGGCTGACGCGTGACCGGACCGACCATGGGGCATCTCCTTTGCAGGGGATTTATGGTGTTTCGTTTTGCTCTTGGCGGCTGATTGATTGTTTCGCGTGATGCGCGAGAGGCCGCGACCCGAAAGCGGCAGTTGTGTGAAAACACATTCGATCGGTGAAGGTTTCAGGACAGCGGTCATATTTCGGACCGGATGCCGCCGGCGGCCGCGCACACCGGGAGCGTCAGACATCGCACTATAGAGATTTTCTATAGTCGTGGAGAGACACTGTCCATCCCAGGCGGGCGCGCGCCGCCCTATCTATGGAGAATGTCTGGTCCAGGAGGCCATCATGACACTCTTCTCGTGGCGCCGCTCCCAGCGGCGCGATCCCGACGGCGCCGAGGCGCTGCTGGCGATGACCCCGCGCCAGCTGGCGGATCTGCCCTTCTGGGTCGAGCCGCCGCAGCCCGACTGCGCCGAGGACGAGCTGGCGCGCCGGCCGGTCACACCCCGAACCGCGCCGCGGCGTCTGCCAGCCTGACCGTCAGCAGCGGCCGCAACCCGGCCAGGATTGCCAGCGGCCCGGTGGGCGGCAGGTCCCAGATGGCGCCGCCGAGGCCCAGGCGGCCGGTGGCGCGGGACCGTGTCGCCACCACCCGGCCGCCCTCCGGCTGCAGCGTCAGCAGCCGGACCGGCAGGCGGAAGGGCAGGGTGCGTCCCGGCCGCTCGCTGGTGGCCGCGACCAGGCCGTCGGCATCGGCCAGGGCGGTGCGGCCGGCGATGGTCTCGAACCGGCCCAGCCGCTTCGGGATCGCCCACAGCGCCCGGCCGCCGGCCAGCGAGGCCGGGCTGTCGACCCAGGCGGCGGTGACGGCGGCGCCGAACTGCCGGCCCAGCCGCACCGGCACCGCGACCACCAACTCGCGATAGGCCAGGTCGCCGCGGTCTTCCCAATCCGCCCGCACCGTCAGCAGCAGCGCCGTGCCGCCCCAGCCCAGCGACCGGGCGCCGGACGGTAGCGGCCCCGGCAGGGCGTCGCGCGGGATCCGCCACAGCGCCGCATCGAGGGTGCCGCGCAGGCGCCAGGGCGGCGCTGGATAGGGGGGCTGGATCATGCCGTTTCGGTGTACAGCAGGCAGCCCGGGGGCTCCATGCCGAAGCGCCGATGGGGCCGGATCGGACCGTTGAATCCGGGATTGCATCCGGGCCGTCAAAAACGAACTTGGATTGCGAGTTTTGCGACCTCACCAACTAGGTATTGACGTAGACCGCCATAAAGACGTCAATATCTAGACATCACGGGCGCTACAGGGAATCCGGTGCGCTATTCGTCGGCAAGGCCGGAGCTGCCCCCGCAACTGTAAGCGGCAAGGCTCTTTCGTCGTCTTGAGTCACTGGTGGGGCAACCTGCCGGGAAGGCGAGACGGAAGGGTCGATACCGCGAGCCAGGAGACCGGCCCGTGATCGTGAAGAACGTCCTCGGGCGGGGTGCCTCGATGGTGCGTCAGTCGGATTGCGTCGGCTTGCCGACGCTATTGTCGACTCCGCGTCATCGGCCCAAGCCCCTCTACATCTATGGGGTTAGCCGATGTCCGCCATCCAGGAAACCGACCGCGCGCTCGCTGGCGCACCTGCCGCCCCCGCCGCGCCACGCGCCCCCTCGAATCAGAAGGCCGCCGAACCGGCCTACCAGGTGATCCGCCGCAACGGCGCGGTCACCGCCTTCGACGCCGCCAAGATCTCGGCGGCGCTGACCAAGGCGTTCCTGGCGGTCGAAGGGTCGGGCGCCTCGGCCTCGCGCCGGGTGCATGACATCGTCGAGGAGCTGACCGGCCAGATCGCCGCGGCGCTGACCCGCCGGGCCGACCACGGCCGCACCTTCCACATCGAGGAGGTCCAGGACCAGGTCGAGCTGGCGCTGATGCGCGGCGAGCACCACAAGGTCGCCCGGGCCTATGTCCTGTACCGGGCCGAGCGGGCGCGCGAGCGGGCGGCGGCCGCGGCGCGGATCGAGGCCTCGCCGGTGGCGGCGGTGCTCAACGTCACCGCGGCCGACGGCAGCCGCGCGCCCCTGGACCAGGCCCGCCTGGTGCGGCTGGTCGAGGAGGCCTGCGCCGGCCTCGCCGACGTCGCGGCCGAGCCGGTGCTGACCGAGACCCGCCGCAACCTCTATGACGGCATCAGCGAGGCCGAGCTGGCCCTGGCGCCGATCATGGCGGCGCGCACCCTGATCGAGACCGAGCCGAACTACAGCCAGGTCAGCGCCCGGCTGCTGCTCGACCTGCTGCGGCACGAGGCGCTGTCCTTCGTGTATGGCCGGCCGACCCGCGCCACCCATGCCGAGATGGTCGAAGGCTATGCCGAATACTTCCCGGCCTATGTGAAGAAGGGCATCGCGGTCGACCTGCTGGACCCGGAGCTGGCGCGCTACGACCTGAAGAAGCTCGCCGCGGCGCTGAAACCGGAGCGCGACCTGCAGTTCCAGTTCCTCGGACTGCAGACGCTGTATGACCGCTATTTCCTGCAGACCGAAGGCATCCGCTTCGAGCTGCCGCAGGTGTTCTTCATGCGCGTCGCCATGGGGCTGGCCGCGCGGGAGATCGACCGCGAGGCCCGGGCGATCGAGTTCTACGACCTGATCTCCTCCTTCGACTTCATGTGCTCGACGCCGACGCTGTTCAACGCCGGCACGCCGCGGCCGCAGCTGTCCTCCTGCTTCCTGACCTCGATCGCCGACGACCTCGACGGCATCTTCAAGGCGGTGAAGGACAACGCCCTCTTGTCGAAATACGCCGGCGGCCTGGGCAATTCCTGGACCCGGGTGCGCGGCCTGGGCGCCCATATCCGCGGCACCAACGGCCAGTCGCAGGGCGTCGTGCCGTTCCTCAAGGTCGCCAACGACACCGCCATCGCGGTCAACCAGGGCGGCAAGCGCAAGGGCGCGGTCTGCGCCTATCTCGAGACCTGGCACGTCGACATCGAGGAATTCCTCGACCTGCGCAAGAACACCGGCGACGACCGGCGCCGCACCCATGACATGAACACCGCCAACTGGGTGCCGGACCTGTTCCTGCAGCGGGTCGAGGCCGACGGCGCCTGGACCCTGTTCTCGCCGGACGAGGTGCCCGACCTGCACGACCTCTATGGCCCGGCGTTCAAGACCGCCTATGAGGCCTATGAAGCCAAGGCTGCGCGCGGCGAGATCCGCGTCCACAAGCAGGTCCGCGCGCTCGACCTGTGGCGCCGCATGCTGACCATGCTGTTCGAAACCGGGCATCCCTGGGTCACGTTCAAGGACCCCTGCAACATCCGCTCGCCGCAGGGTCATGTCGGCGTCGTGCACTCCTCGAACCTGTGCACCGAGATCACGCTGAACACCTCGGATGACGAGGTCGCGGTCTGCAATCTCGGCTCGATCAACCTGGCCAACCACGTCACCGAGCGCGGCCTCGACCGGGCGCGGCTGGAGCGCACCATCCGCACCGCGATGCGGATGCTCGACAACGTCATCGACATCAACTTCTACACCATCCCGGAAGCCCGCCGTTCCAACCTGCGGCACCGCCCGGTCGGGCTCGGCATCATGGGCTTCCAGGATGCGCTGCAGGCGCTGCGTCTGCCGATCGCGTCGGACGAGGCGGTGCGCTTCGCCGATGAGAGCATGGAGGTGATCAGCTATCACACCATCGCCGCATCGGTGGATCTGGCGGCCGAGCGCGGGCGCTACCCGTCCTTCGAGGGCTCGCTGTGGAGCCGCGGCATCCTGCCGATCGACTCGATCGAGTTGCTGGCCGAAGCCCGCGGCGGCGTGCTGGAGATGGACCGCTCCAAGACGTTGGACTGGGACGGGCTGCGCGATCGGGTGCGCAGCACCGGGATGCGCAACTCCAACACCATGGCGATCGCGCCGACCGCGACCATCTCCAACATCTGCGGCGTCGCCCAGTCGATCGAGCCGGCGTTCCGCAACCTCTACGTCAAGGCCAACATGTCGGGCGACTTCACGGTGGTGAATCCCGGCCTGGTGCGCGACCTCAAGGCGCTCGGCCTGTGGGACGAGGTGATGATCTCGGACCTGAAGTATTTCGACGGCAGCCTCGGCGCCATCGACCGGGTGCCGGACGACCTCAAGGCGCTGTACGCCACCGCCTTCGAGATCGATGCCAGCTGGCTGGTCGAGGCGGCGTCGCGCCGGCAGAAGTGGATCGACCAGGCCCAGTCGCTGAACCTGTACATCGCCAACCCCAACGGCAAGAAGCTGGACGCGCTGTACCGGCTGGCGTGGAAGCGCGGCCTGAAGACCACCTACTATCTCCGGGCGATGAGCGCGACCCATGTCGAGAAGTCGACGCTGAAGGGCACCGACGGCAAGCTGAACGCCGTCGCCAGCGCGCCGGTCGCCGCGGCGCCGGCTGCGGTCGCCGCGGCGCCGATCGTGGTGGTGCCTGCTCCGGTGGTGGCCACCTCCGCCTTCGGCACCGACGACCTGACGATGGCCGACGGCGCGCCGATGGTCTGCCCGATCGACGACCCGACCTGCGAAGCCTGCCAGTAACCGCTGGACTCACCACCATGGCGGCCGGTCCTCACCAGGGCCGGCCGCCATTTTTTATGTCCGTCGCGCCTCCGCGTCCGAAAACCGCTTCGTCTTCCCCGCCCGTGTCGCCGGCCGGAAAGGGAATGTCGCTTTCACGAGCCTCGATCGGCCGGGGGCATGCTTCAATCTGGGTGTTCAAGGTGCCGCCGGCCCGGGAGGTCCGGCGGAGAATTGGGAAGCCGGTTCAACGCCGGCGCTGCCCCCGCAACGGTGGCGGAGCACATCGCCTCGACCGAGACCACTGGGCGACGCAAGCCCGGGAAGGTGTCGAGACGGTCCGGAAGGACGGCTCCGAAGCCCGGAAACCAGCCTTGAGCATGGTGAACTCGACTGATCGCGGTGGGCGATCAAGGGGCAGTGTGCAGCGGGCCGGTCCCAAGACCTGACGGGCGCGCACCATTCCCTCCTCTCGCCCATCCGACCAGTCCTTGGAGGCCCGGGGACGGACGATGGACGCGCGCGACACGATGCTGAGGCTGCTCCGCAGCCACCGGGATGGCTTCAGCCTTGAACAGCCCTTCTATACCGACCCGGATTTCTTCCGGCTCGATATGGAGATGATCTGGTACCGCGACTGGCTGTTCGTCGGCCATGATTGCGAGCTGGCGAAGCCGGGCCAGTACTTCACGGTGCAGGTCGGCGCCTATCCGGTGGTGCTGGTGCGCGACCAGGGCGGACGGATCCGCGCCTTCCACAACGCCTGCCGGCATCGCGGCAGCCGCGTCTGCTCCGCGCAGAAGGGCACGTCGGCCCGGCTGGTCTGCCCCTATCACCAGTGGACCTACGACCTCGACGGCAGCCTGCTGTTCGCCCGCCAGATGGCCGATGGCTTCGACAAGACCCAGTACGGGCTGAAGCCGGTCGCCTGCGAAAGCGTCGGCGGCTACATCTTCATCTGCCTGGCCGACCAGCCGGCGGATTTCGCGCCGTTCCGCGCGCTGATGGAGCCGTATTTCGCGCCGCACCGGCTGACCGAGGCCAAGATCGCCTTCGAGAGCACCATCATCGAGAAGGGCAACTGGAAGCTGGTCTGGGAGAACAACCGCGAGTGCTATCACTGCGTGGCCAACCATCCCGAGCTGTGCAAGACCTTCCCCGAGGCGCCGAACGTCACCGGCGTCGCCGGCGCCGACAGCGACCCCGAGATGGTGGCGCATTGGGCCAAGTGCGAGGCGGCCGGCCTGGAGGCGAAGTTCCGCATCGACCCCGCCGGCCAGTTCCGTGCCACCCGGGCGCCGCTGCTGCGCGACGCGGTCAGCTACACCATGACCGGCAGGCGGGCGGTGAAGCGCGGCCTGTCCGACCAGGTCACCGCCGACCGCATCGGCGCGCTGATGCTGTACCACTACCCCACCACCTGGAACCACGTGCTGATCGACCACGCCGTGACCTTCCGGGTGCTGCCGATCAGCGCCACCGAGACGGCGGTGACCACCAAATGGCTGGTCCACAAGGACGCGGTCGAGGGCGTCGACTACGATTTGGCCGAGCTGACCCATGTCTGGACCGAGACCAACGACCAGGACCGCCGGATCGTCGAGGAGAACGCCTTCGGCATCCAGTCGCCGTCCTACGAGCCCGGCCCCTATTCCGAGATGCATGAGGGCGGGGTGATCCAGTTCGTCGACTGGTACACCCGCTTCATGGAGCCGCGCCTGGCCGAAGGCAGCAAACCGCGCCTCAGGGTCGCGTGAAGGGGAGGCGGTCGTGAACGCAGTGACGTCGGATCTCCCGCTCTACCGCCATCTCGACCAGATGGTGCCGTGGAACGACCGGCTCCAGGTGCTGGAATGCGTCGGCGTGTTCGACGAGGCGCCGGAGGTGAAGACCTTCACCTTCCGCTCCGACAACCAGACCTGGTTCCGCTACCAGCCGGGCCAGTTCGTGACGCTGGAGCTGCCGGTCGGCGACGAGCTGGTGATGCGGACCTACACGCTGTCGTCCAGCCCGTCGCGCCCGTTCTCGATTTCCGTCACGGTCAAGGCGCAGCCGGGCAGCATCGGCACGCGCTGGATGTTCGACCATCTGACGCCGGGCACCCGCATCAAGGCCTATGGGCCGGCCGGCGACTTCACCCATCACAACCACCCCTCCGGCAAGTACCTGTTCATCTCGGCCGGGTCCGGCATCACCCCGATGATGTCGATGCTGCGCTGGCTGAACGATTGCGCGCCGTGGACGGATGTCGCCTTCGTCAACTGCGCGCGTCGGCCCGAGGACATCATCTTCCGCAAGGAGCTGGAGCTGCTGGGCAGCCGCATGCCCGGCCTGTCGCTCGGCTTCCTGATCGAGGAGCGGTCGTCGCGCGAAAGCTGGTTCGGCCATATGGGCCGGATCGACGCGGTGCGGATGCCGCTGCTGGTCCAGGATTTCCGCGACCGCGAGGTGTTCTGCTGCGGGCCGGACCCGTTCATGCGCGCGGTGCGCGAGATGCTGGGCGCCGCCGGCTTCGACATGGCGCATTACCACCAGGAGAGCTTCGGCGCGCCGCCGCCCGAGGCCCCGGCCGCGCCCGTCACCGAGCCCCTGGAGGGCGTGCCGGGTGAGCCGATCGTGGCGCCGATGCCGGTCCGCTTCGCCCTGTCCGATGTGACCGGCGACTGCCTGCCGGGCCAGACCGTGCTGCAGACCGCCCGGGCGTCGGGCGTGCGCATCCCGGCGGCCTGCGAGCTCGGCCTGTGCGGCACCTGCAGGGTGAAGAAGCTCTCCGGCACCGTCGAGATGAACCACAATGGCGGCATCCTCGACCATGAGATCGAGGACGGCTTCATCCTCGCCTGCTGCTCCAAGCCGCTCTCGGCCATCGAGATCGAGGCCTGACCATGAGCGGCAGAAGCATCGCGCCCGTCAGCCGGCCCGGCCCGCGGATGGCGGAGGCGGTCTCGGCCCTGCCGCCGCCGGAGCAGGTGTTCCTCGACTGGCTGATGTGGTTGCCGGCCGATGCGGATGTCGAGGCGGCGGCGCGGCGCGAGATCGCCCGGCTGGACCGGCGGATGCCACTGGCCGCGGAGGCGGAGCACCTTCGCCTGCTGTTCCAGGCCGTCCTCGGCGACGGCCCGCGAGCGAGTTCGACCCTCTAGCCGGACCCAGGGGGACGCGTCTCCCCGGGCCCGGTTCAAATCACGACAGAGTCCTTGGGAGGAGACGAAGATGAGCAAGAACAGAGGCGTGGTATATCTCGGGCCCGGCAAGGTCGAGGTCCAGGACATCGACGACGCCAAGCTGGCGGCGCCCAGCGGCCGCAAGATCGGCCACGCGGTCATCCTGAAGGTGCTGTCGACCAACATCTGCGGGTCGGACCAGCACATGGTCCGCGGCCGCACCACGGCCCCGGCCGGCCTCGTGCTCGGCCATGAGATCACCGGCGAGGTGATCGAGACCGGCGCCGATGTCGAGATGCTGCAGGTCGGCGATGTCGTCTCGGTGCCGTTCAACGTCGCCTGCGGCCGCTGCCGCACCTGCCGCTCGCAGGACACCGGCGTCTGCCTCACGGTCAACCCGGCCCGCGCCGGCGGCGCCTATGGCTATGTCGACATGGGCGGCTGGATCGGCGGGCAGGCGCGCTACGTCACCGTGCCCTATGCCGATTTCAACCTGCTGAAGTTCCCGGACCGCGACCGGGCCATGAGCAAGATCCGCGACCTGACCATGCTGTCCGACATCCTGCCGACCGGCTTCCACGGCGCGGTCAAGGCGGGCGTCGGCGTCGGGTCGATCGTCTATGTCGCCGGCGCCGGCCCGGTCGGGCTGGCGGCCGCCGCCTCGGCCCGCATCCTCGGCGCCGCCGTGGTCATGGTCGGCGACTTCAATAAGGAACGGCTGGCCCATGCCAGGAAGGTCGGGTTCGAGCCGATCGACCTGTCGGCCAGCGACCGCCTCGGCGACATGATCGCCCAGGTGACCGGCAGCAACGAGGTCGACAGCGCGATCGACGCGGTCGGCTTCGAGGCGCGCGGCCACAGCGGCGGCGAACAGCCGGCCATCGTCCTGAACCAGATGATGGAGATCACCCGCGCCGCCGGGTCGATCGGCATCCCCGGGCTGTACGTCACCGAGGATCCGGGCGCGGTCGATGATGCCGCGAAGGTCGGCAGCCTGTCGCTGCGCCTCGGCCTCGGCTGGGCCAAGGCGCAGTCCTTCCACACCGGCCAGACCCCGGTGCTGAAGTACAACCGCCAGCTGATGCAGGCGATCCTGCACGACCGGCTGCCGATCGCGGATATCGTCAACGCCCAGGTGATCTCGCTGGAGGACGCTGCCCGGGGCTACGAGAGCTTCGACCAGGGTGCCGCCAAGAAGTTCGTGCTCGACCCGCACGGGGTGCTGCCCAAGGCGGCGTAAGCCGAAGCGGGCGGGGAGGGCGCGCCTTCCCCGCCCGCGCTCAGCTCTCGGTGCGCGCCGCGGCCGTCGTCACGATCTCTGCCTAGACGAGGTTGACCTCGACGCCGATGTTGCCACGGGTGGCCTTGGAGTAGGGGCAGGTCTGGTGCGCGGCATCCACCAGCGCCCGGGCGACGTCGGGCTCCAGCCCCGGCAGGCTGACGTTGAGCCGGGCCTGGAGGAGGTAGCCGCCATCCGCGGTGCCCAGGTCGACTTCGGCGTCGACGGCCAGGTCGGCCGGAAGGGCGATCTTCAGCTTGCGCGCGGCCAGCCCCATCGCGCCGATGAAGCATGCGGACCAGCCGGCGGCGAACAACTGCTCCGGATTGGTGCCGCTGCCCGGGGTGCCGGGCGACGACAGCATGATGTCCAGCCGGCCGTCGGAGCTGCGGGACGCGCCGTCGCGGCCGCCGGTGGTGTGGGTCTTGCCGGTGTACAGCACGGTTTCGATCGGGGTCATGGCGAGATCCTTAGAAGCGATTGACGGAAACGAGGGGGTCGGTCGCCGGGGCGGGGCCGGCGAAGGGCGGCCCGGCCGGGCGGCGGCGCCTGGCCTTGGCGTGGGCATCGGTGAGGTTGCGCCGGCGCCAGGCGCTCGGGGGTTCTCCCACCCAGCGCCGGAACAGCCTCGACAGATGCGCCTGGTTGGCCAGGCCGCAGGCCAGTGCGATGTGACTCAGCGGATCCTCCGTGGTCAGCATCAGATGCCGGGCCAGGTCCAGCCTCAGCCGGATGATGTGCATGTGCGGGGTGGTCCCGAAGCTGGCCTTGAAGGCCCGGCAGAAATGGCTGACGCTGAGCGCGACCTGGCCGGCCAGCGTCTCGACGGACAGCGGGTGCTCCAGGTGCCTTCTCAGATAGCGGTCGATCTTGTGCTGCTGCCACGGGGCAAGGCCGCCGCGAACGCCGGCCCGTTCGGCCGCCGGCACTGTGAGGTGCGTGACCAGCCGCAGGGCCGCGGCATGCGCGGCTTCCGGGTTCAGGTCCATCGCGCGGCGGACGTCCTCGAGGAGATCCTCGGCTGGCGATATGCGGTCCATGATCGATGCTCCCGTCGGCAGGTTGCGGGCGCATCCAAGCAGAGGTCGTGGCGAAACTCCTGTTATGGCTTGCGAAGGGTTGTGAGCGGCCGCCTACGGGCGGCCGCCGCAAGGTGACGCAGGACGTAGGGGGCGTGGGAAATACGGGCTAGGATACGGCCGGGTTGGGGCGGGCACGGAAGCGGACGAATGACGACAGGGCCGTCGAGGCAGGCCAGAGATGCGATCTCCTTCGGTCCTTTCAGCCTGGTCGTCAGTGAACGGCTGCTGACGAAGGACGGCGTCCCGGTCGAACTGGGCGCACGGACCCTCGACACCTTGATCGCCCTGGTGTCCCGGCCCAACGAGGTCATCGGCAAGCGGGAGCTGATGGCCCAGGTGTGGCCCGACGTCATCGTGGAGGAGGGCAGCCTGCGGTTTCACATCGCCGGCCTGCGCAAGGCCATGGGCGACGGCCGGGACGGGGCGCGATACATCACCACCCTGGCCGGCCGGGGCTATTGCTTCGTCGCGCCGGTCTCGCGGTCGGCCGGCAAGGTCGAAGGGCCGCCGACGCCCGCCGCGGCTCCGGTTCCCGGCGCCACCTTCCTCCCGACCCGCCTGGCGCGGATGGTCGGGCGGGAAGAGGGCGTCCAGACGTTGTCGGCCCAGCTCGCCGCGTCGCGCTTCGTCACCATCGTGGGGCCCGGCGGGGTCGGCAAGACCACGGTCGCTGTGGCGGTCGCGCATGATGTGCTGGACTCCTTCGCCGGGGCCGCGCTGTTCGTCGATTTCGGGATGCTGAGCGATCCGGGGATGGTGGCCGCATCCGTGGCCTCGATGCTGGGCATGCCGATCCGGTCCGACGATCCGGCCCCCAGCTTGATCGCCTTTCTGCGCGACCGGCATTTCCTCCTGATCCTCGACAATTGCGAGCATGTCATCGAGGCCGCCGCGACGCTGGCGGAGCGCATCTTCGCGGCCGCGCCGCAGGTCCATATCCTGGCGACCAGCCGCGAAGCCCTCCGGGTCGAGGGCGAGCAGGTCCACCATTTGGCGCCGCTGGCCTGCCCGCCGGACGATCCGGGGCTGACCGCGGCGGCGGCCCTGGCATTCCCCGCCACCCAGCTGTTCGTGGAGCGCGCGACGGCCAGCGGCGCCCGCCTGGACCTCGGCGATGCCGACGTCGCGATCGTGTCGGGCCTCTGCCGCCGCCTCGACGGCATGGCGCTGGCGATCGAGCTGGCCGCCGGGCGGGTCGGGGCCTATGGCCTGCAGCAGACCGTGACCCTGCTCGACCAGCGCCTGAGCCTGCTGTGGCCGGGGCAGCGCACCGCGCCGGCGCGCCAGAAGACGCTGCAGGCCACGCTGGACTGGAGCTACGGGCTGTTGTCCGAGCTGGAACGCGTCGTGCTGCGCCGGCTGGCCGTGTTCGTCGGGCACTTCACGATGGAGGCGGCGCTGGCGATCGTGACCAGCCCGACCGTCGACCAGGCCCTCGTCTTCGGCGCCATCGACAGCCTCGTCGCCAAATCGATGGTCGCGACCCGCCCGGTCGGCGCCATGATGCGCTACCGGCTGCTGGAGACGACGCGCGCCTACGCCCTCGACATCCGGGTCGACGACGCCGAGCTCGCCGATCTGGCCCTGCGCCACGCCACCTACTACCGGCGATGGCTCGATCGGGCCGAGGCGGAATGGCCGACCCTGCCGAACGCGGCGGAGCGGGTGTACCGCCTCAGCGGCCTCGGCAATGTGCGCGCGGCCCTGGAATGGTGCTTCGGCGCCAATGGCGATGTCCGGGCCGGAATCGGGCTTGCCGCCGCCGCCGCGCCGATCTTCCTGGCGATGTCCCTGCTGACCGAATGCCTTCGCTGGTCGCAGCGCGCGATCCTGGCGCTCGACGACGCCACCTGCGCGGGGACGGAGGAGATGCATCTCCAGGCGGCGCTGGGCATGTCGCTGATGTTCACCCGCGGCAGCGCCGAAGAGGCGCGGACGGCCCTGAACCGTGGCCTCGCCATCGCCGAAGACCGCGGCGACGCCTTCGACCGGCTGCAGCTGCTGGGCCCGCTGCACATGTTCCATGTGCGCATCGGGGATTTCCGGTCCGCGGTGCGCTACGCCCAGCGCAGCGCCGCTGTCGCCGCCACCACCCAGGATCCCGCCGCCGTGGCGCTGGCCCATTCCCTGCTGGGCATCGCGCTCCACCTGACCGGCGACCTCGATGATGCCCGCCGGGAGCTCGAGGCCGCGGTGCAGCACGGGCCACGCTCGCACCGCACCAGCCAGATCTATCTCGGCTTCGACCACCACAGCTGGGCCGGCATCGCCCTGGCCCGGACCCTGTGGCTGCAGGGCCATCCGGACCAGGCCGTGGACCGGCTGCGCCGGACCGCCGGCGACGCCCAGCGCATGGTCCATCCGGTCACCCTGTCCGTCGTGCTGAATTGGGCGATCTCCATCTTCTTCTGGACCGGCGATCTCCGCAGCGCTGAGGAGTATATGGGCCGGTTCATCGCCCATGCCGAATCCCAGTCCATGGGACCCTATCTCGCGGTCGGGCGCGGCTACGGGGGCGAGATGGCGATCCGCCGCGGCGACGCGGAAGCCGGGATCGCGCATGTGCGGGGCTGCCTGGAGGAGCTCCACGCCGCGCGCTACGAGCTGCTGACCACCGCCTTCAACCTTTCGCTCGCCCAGGGGCTGGCGGCGACCGGCCGGGTCGCCGAGGGCATCGCGCTGCTTGACGAGGTGGCGCGGCTGGTCGAGGCCAATGGCGACCACTCCTACAGGCCGGAGCTGCTGCGAGTGAAGGGCGTCCTGCTGCTGGCGATGCCGCAGCCGATGCCCGACGCGGCGGAGGCGTGCTTCCGGCAGTCGCTCGAATTGAGCCGCCGCCAGGCCGCTTTGGCGTGGGAGCTGCGCACCGCGATCGACCTGGCGGCGCTGGTGGCCGCGCAGGGACGGCCCGCGGACGCCCGGGCGCTGCTGCAGCCGGTGTTCGATCGCTTCGGCGAGGGCTGGGACACCGCGGATCTGCAGGCAGCCGCGCGCCTGCTGGCGACCCTGGGCTAGCCCGATCCACGCGTGATCCTGGGGCCGAGACCGCAACCCCATATCCAGCGCGGTACGAGCCGGGGCACACCACCTATAGTCATTTTTGCCTTTGTCGGCGCCGCCGATTTCCCCTAGTGTCCGGGGTTCAGATTCGAGGGGTGTGGGCGTCGAACATCCACGGCTCCGAGCGAACCGACTCCATCAAGTTTCGAAGGCTGCGTTGATGCTCACGTCCAGGCCCAGGCCCGCGTCGCCGAGCGTTCTGCACTGCAGCTGAGCACGGGAAGACAGCGGATATGACGATGCTCGACTGGTCCGATTCCACCACCGCGGCGCCGGCACGGACCGCGCCGGTCGCCGATGAGCCCACGGGCCTCGCCACCGGCCTCGGCTCGATCGACCGCAGCGGCGGCCGCGTCAGCATCGACGACAAGGCGATGATCAACTGCCGCGCCGATGTGAACCAGCTGCTGCCGATGAAGTACCGCTGGGCGTGGGAGAAGTACCTGTCCGGCTGCAACAACCACTGGATGCCGACCGAAGTCTCGATGCAGGCCGACATCGCGCTGTGGAAGTCGCGCGACGGGCTGACCGAGGATGAGCGCCGGTCGGTGAAGCGCAATTTGGGCTTCTTCGCCGCCTCGGAATCGCTGGTCGCCAACAACATCGTGCTGGCGATCTACCGCCATCTGACCAACCCGGAATGCCGCCAGTACCTGCTGCGCCAGGCCTTCGAGGAGGCGGTGCACACCCACACCTTCCAGTACATCGTCGAAAGCCTCGGCCTGGACGAGGGCGAGCTGTTCAACATGTACCGCGAGGTGCCGTCGATCACCGACAAGGCCGCCTGGGCGCTGCAATACACCCAGAACCTGGCGGACCCGGACTTCCACACCGGCACGCCGGCCTCGGACCAAGCGTTCCTGCGCGACCTCGTGGCCTTCTACGTCGTGTTCGAGGGCATGTGGTTCTACACCGGCTTCGCCCAGATCCTGTCGCTCGGCCGGCGCAACAAGATGGTCGGCATCGCCGAGCAGTACCAGTACATCCTGCGCGACGAGTCGATTCACCTGAACTTCGGCATCGACGTCATCAACCAGATCAAGATCGAGAACCCGCACCTCTGGACGCCGGCGTTCCAGGAGGAACTGCGGCGGATGCTGGCCGAGGCCTGCGCGCTCGAGGTCGCCTACGGTCGGGACACCATGCCGCGCGGCTTCCTCGGCCTCAACGCCGGGCTGTGCGAGCAGTACATGCACGTCATCACCAACCGCCGCTGCGCCCAGATCGGCCTGGCCCCGGTGTTCCCGGAGACCGAGAACCCGTTCCCCTGGATGTCCGAGGCGATGGACCTGAAGAAGGAGAAGAACTTCTTCGAGACCCGGGTGATCGAGTACCAGAACGGCGGCGCCCTGACCTGGGAGTAGGAGGCCGTCTGGAAACGGTCTCCAAGGCCGGTTCGGCCGAAGGACGGCGTTGCCTCCGACCCAGGCCGGGCCTAGCGTTCAGGCCGGACCAGCGGGAGCGGGGGCATGCAGCGCATCTTGATCCTGGGCGCGGGGTTCGCCGGGCTGTGGGCCGCGGCCGGCGCGGCGCGGGCGCTCGACGCCCTGGGCGTCGGGCCCGACCGGGTCGAGGTGACGCTGGTCAATCGCGACGCCTGGCACGGCATCCGCGTGCGCAACTACGAGGCCGACCTCGACGCGATCCGCGTACCCCTGGCCTCGGTGCTCGACCCGATCGGCGTGCGCCTGGTCGAGGGCGAGGTGACGGGCATCGATCTCGCGCGGCGCAGCGTCCGGTGCACGGTCGCGGGGGCGGAGATGGCGCTGCCCTATGACCGCCTGGTCTTCGCGCTCGGCAGCGGCCTCGCCCGGCCGGCGATCCCGGGGCTCGCGGAGCACGGCTTCGACATCGACACCTTCGCCGGTGCCCGCCGCCTGGCCGACCATCTGGCCGGGCTGGGCGGCCAGCCGGCATCGCCGGGGCGCGACACCGTCCTGGTCGTCGGCGCCGGCCTGACCGGGATCGAGGCCGCGACCGAGATGGTGGACCGGATCGGACCATCGGGCCGGGTGATCCTGGCCGACCATGCGCCGCAGGTCGGCTCCGACATGGGCGACAGCGCCCGGCCGGTGATCGAGACCGCCCTGGCCGCGCTGGGTGTCGAGACCCGGATGGGCGTGTCGGTCGCGGCGCTGGATGCCGGCGGGGCGACGCTGTCGACCGGCGAGGTGATCCCGGCCGCGACCGTGATCTGGTGCGCCGGCATGCGGGCCAGCCCGCTGACCGCCCAGTTCCCGGTGGAGCGCGACCGGCTGGGCCGGCTGCCGGTCGACCCGACCCTGAAGATCACCGGCCTCGGGGCCGAGTTCGCCGTCGGCGATTCGGCGCGGGCGATGGTCGACGACAGCCGCGCCTCGGTGATGTCCTGCCAGCACAGCCGGCCGATGGGCCGCTTCGGCGGCCACAACGTGGTCGCCGACCTGCTCGGCCAGCCGCTGCTGCCGATGCGGATCGAGTGGTACACCACCATCCTCGACCTCGGCGCCTGGGGCGCTGTCTACACCGAGGGCTGGGACCGGCAGGTGGCGGCGCAGGGGGCGGCGGCGAAGCAGACCAAGCAGATCATCAACCGCCAGCGCATCTATCCGCCGCTGACCGGCGACCGCCGTGCCATCCTCGATGCCGCCGCCCCGGTGATCCAGGCGCCGCCGCAGCGGTTCCGCTGACGCCCACGCCCCTACCGCGCCAGGTCGAGATAGGCCGTCGCCACCGCGGCATCGATGTCGGCCGGCACCGGCACCACGCAGGCTTCGGCGCCGACCCCGCCGCGGGCCACCCGTTCCAGGCAGCGGGCCTGCAGCGCGAAGCCGAGATCCATCGATTCCACCGTGTTGCCCAGCGGCCGCGGCCCGGCCAGGTTGGCCATGTGGCCGCCGCCGAGCAGGTGGATGCGGCGCCCGTCGGCCAGGCGGAACGTCTCGATCCCCTCGGCCTCGTAGCGCTCGATCTCGACGGCACTGGCCCGCAAGCCGGCGGCATCGATCTCGTCGGGGAAATGGCCGCCATTCATCAGGATCGCGCCGTCCTTGAGCAGCGCGAGGTCGGCGGCGGTGACGATGCCGGGATGGCCGGTGACCGTCACCAGGATGTCGGCCGACCGGATGGCCTGGTCGCGCAGCGGGGTGGCGAAGCCGTCGAGATGCGCCTCCAGCGTCGTCACCGGGTCGATGTCGACCACGCTGACGCCGGCGAAGGCGTTGCGGAAGCAGGCGGCGGTGCCCTTGCCGCAGGCGCCGTAGCCGAAGACGGTGACGCGTTTGCCCTGGGTCGAGCGGTTGGTGAAGCGCAGATAGCTCTCGAACAGGCTCTGGCCCACCGCGTGGCGGTTCTCGGCGAACTGCTTGATCGGGCTGTCGTTGATCACCAGGACTGGCATCGCCAGCGCGGCGCGCATCGGCACCAGCCGGGTGCGGCCCGAGGTGGTCTCCTCCGTCCCGCCGCGCAGGCCGGGATAGCGGCGGCCGGCGACGCGGGCGAACAGGTCGCCGCCATTGTCCAGCAGCAGGTCGGGCTGTTCGGCGATGATGGCGTCCAGGCTGGCCGCATGCTCCGCCGGATCCGTCGTCTGCGTCGCGAAGACGGTGACGGCCTGGGCGCGCAGATGCTCGACCGTTTCGGGCTGGGTGCTGTTCAGGTTGCCGGTGCAGACCAGGCGGGCGCCGCCGAGGCCCAGCGTGGTCAGCAGCGCCACGGTCTTGGGCTCCAGATGGATGCCGGCGCCGATGGTCAGCCCCTCGAAGGGCCGGGTGGTCAGGAATTCGGCGGCGGTGGCGCGCAGCAGCCGGCAGCTTCGCCCCACCCAGTCGATGCGGGTCGATGGTGTGGCGGGCGTGGTCTCGGCCATGGCGGTCTCTCCTCGCGGTCGGTCGTCGCGGCTGTGTAGCCCGCGCCCGGTGTGCCGCCCATGGACATAAGCCTGCCCGGAAGGGCAGGAAATCTGCCGTGTCAGCCCTGAGCGCCGGCCGCCAGCAACCAGCCGGCCAGCGCCGCCAGCGGCGGGGACGCCGCATCGGCCGCGCGGCGGCACAGGCTGTAGCCGGCGGGGCGGCGGGTGAAGCCCCAAGGCGCCGCCAGCCCGCCCCGGGCGATGTCGTCCTCCACCGCGGTGCGCGGCGCCACGGCGACGCCGAGGCCGGACCGCGCGGCGCCGATCGCCAGCAGCAGATCCTCGAAGGCCTGCATCCGGGCAAAGCGCACCGGCGGCGTGCCGCTTTCGGTGAACCAGTCGTCCCACAGCGTCGGCGCCGAACGGCTGGTCAGCCCGGTCGCCGCCGCCAGTCCGGCCGGCCCCGCGGCCAGCCCCAGCCGGGACGCCAGCTCCGGCGCCGCCACCGGGCCGAACTCGTCCTCCATGAAGCGCGTCGCCGTGATGTCGGGGGAAGGGCGGTACTCCCCGCCCATGATCACGGCGTCCAGCTCCGGGTGCCGCGACAGCGCCTCGACCACGGTCATCGGCATGATGTCGATCTCGACCTGGGGCAGCGCCGCCTGCAGCGCGGCCAGCCGCGGCATCAGCCACCACACTGCGAAGGCGGAGGGCACGCCGAGCTTCAGCCGGCCGCGGTGCCCGGCGTCGAGCTCGGCCGAGGCCCGGGCCAGGATGGCGAAGGCCTCCGCCACCGCTTCGGCATAGGCGCGGCCCGGCTCGGTCAGCACCAGGCTCCGGCCGTCGCGGCGGAACAGGGCGGTGCCGAAATGCGCCTCCAGCGCCGCGATCTGCTGGCGCACGGCGCCGCGCACCACGCCGAGATCCTCGGCCGCCTTCAGGATGCTGCCGCAGCGGGCGACGGCCTCGAAGGCCCGCAACGCGTTCATCGGGGGCAGCAGGTGCGGCATGGGCGCGTCCCGGGCGGTCAGCCCAGCTTCACCAGGGCCGAGGCCGCGGTCTCGTCGGTGATCAGCCCCTGCAGCATGCCGCGCCGCAGCACGGCATGGATGGTCGGCACCTTGACCGTGCCGCCGGCGATCGCGACGGCCGGGCGCCTGGCCACCGCGTCCAGCGACAGGCCGATCACCCGGTCGCGCAGTGGCGAATCCAGGATCCGGCCCTCGGCGTCGAGGAAGTTGCCCAGCACCTCGCCGATCGCCCCGGCCCGGCGCAGCACCTCGTACTCGTCGCGCGAGATCACCTTGTCCTGCAGCACCGGCGCGGTGCCGTCGAGCTGGCCGATGCCGATCAGGATGGCATCCGCCCGCGCCGCCAGCGCCATGATCTCGCGGAACGGCTTCTGCCCCTCCAGCACCCGGCGGTCTTCGGCGGTCTCGGCGATCAGCGGCGCCGGCATCAGGAAGCGCTGGGCGCTCAGCCGGTCGCCCAGCCGCATCACCACGTCGAACGGGTTGTAGGAGGAATCGCGGGCGATGTTGCCGGTGACCGAGACCACCTGGTGCTGCGGCCGGGGCGACGACGCCATCTCCTCCACCGCGGCGCGCACGCTGCGGCCGTTGCCGACGCCGATCACCAGCGCCGCCTCGGTGTCGACCAGCCGCTCGATCCAGGTCGCGCCGGCGATCGCCAGCGCCGGCAGGTTGGCCTGGCCCGGCGCCATCGGGTCGGCCGGCACCACCTCGCAGAAGCGCAGGCCGTGGCGGCGGGCGATGCGCTCGCCCAACTCCATGCAGGCCGCGATCGGATGGTCGATGCGGACCTTGACCATGCCCTCCTGTACCGCGAAGGCCAGCAGCCGCTGCGCCGCCATGCGCGAGACGTTGAGGCGCCGGGCGATCTCGTCCTGGGTCAGGCCCGAGACATAGGACAGCCATGCCGCCCGTGCCGCCTGATCGCGCTTCCTGTCGGCCTGGTCCATCCCCGGCATCCGCCATGGTCCCACGCCGCTCGAACCGGCGCTTCCCCACAGATGTCCATCAATCCGGTGGTCGAGCGCAACGGTGGCGTGCAGGGATCGCGGATCATGGCCCTCGGACCTGCGGCGATGATGCACAGCCCGGCAGGCGTCCCGGCGGTTGACGTTCCCGTGACGGGAGGGTCGAATCCATGGCAAAGATCGGGAGTCCGCCCTCCTTGAGTCGCGGGCGGAGACGGAAGGGGAAGACCATGATTCGTTGGGCGCTGGTTCTGGCGGTGGCGCTGGCGCCGCATCTGGCTGTGGCCGGCACGCGGCCGACACCGGTTCCGGCCGAGGACCATGTCCATGCGGTGCTGCGCGCCGCGCTGGAACGGGCCGAGGCGGCGGACCGGGCACCGCTGTCGATCCCGCTCGGCGCCACGCTGAAGCCCGCCGCGGTCGACCCCCGGGTGCCGATGCTGCGCGAACGCCTGGACGCCGTCGGCATCACGCTGCCGGCGCCGGCCATGTCCATGCCGGCCGTGCCGGCGACCCCAGCCGCGAGCGTCGTCCAGATCAGCACGTCTCCGGCCGCCATTCCCGCGGCCGAGAGCGCCCAGGCCGGCGAGGCCCAGCCCGGCGCGACCGAGGCGGTGGCGACGTCGGAGGACCTGATCGGCCCGGTGGCACCGGCCACCCTGGTCTATGACGAGGAGCTGACCCAGCGGGTGAAGCTGTTCCAGTCGCGCTGGGGCTTGCGCGACGACGGCGTGGTCGGCCGCCGCACCTTCCGGGCGCTGAACTTCACCCCGGCGGACGAGGCCCAGGCGCTGCGCCAGACCCTGGCCCGCTACGCGCCGCCGCCGGCGCGCGGCAAGTCGATCACGGTGAACGTGCCGACCGCCGAGATCATCGCCTTCGAGAACGGGGTCGAGGTGATGCGCACCCGCGCCGTGGTCGGGTCGCCGCTGACCCAGACGCCGATGATCCAGACCAACATGATCGCGGTGAAGTACAACCCGGACTGGACGGTGCCGCCCGGCCTGACCAAGAAGTACAAGGCCCTGATGGCCGCCGGCAAATATGACGAGATGCGCAAGCACGGCGTGGTGGTGAAGACGCCGGAGGGCCAGACCTTCGACCCGGCGCAGGTGCCGCCGGATGCGGTCGGCACCATGGGCTGGAAGTTCTGGCAGCCGCCGGGCGACGCCAACGCGCTGGGCCTCTTGAAGTTCGAGCTCGACAACGACCAGGCGATCTATCTGCACGACACCAACAACCGCACGCTGTTCGCCACCGACAACCGGGCGGTGTCGAATGGCTGCATCCGGGTCGAGGACTATCTCGGCCTGGCCGCCTGGGTGCTGGGCATCGACACCATCGCGGTCGAGCGCGAGATTGCCCTGGGCACCACCCATTACGCCCGGGTGAACCGCATCCCGGTGCGGATGACCTACTACATGGCCTATCCCGACAAGACCGGCGGCATCCGCTACGGCGAGGACGTCTACAGCATGGCCGAGGGCAGCTAGGCGGGGGCTATCGCCGTCCGGTCTCCTCCGGAACGGACATTTCCGGCAGTCCGATCGGCCCGAACCGACGGAGATGAGTCCGGCCGTCGATCTACCGATCCTCGAGGGTCAGGCGCCCGGCCGGGATCATTCTTCTGCCCCACAGCCGATCCAGGGACCATGCGCCCGCTCCCCTGACCACGATCACCAGCATCCCGCCTGCAATCGCGAGATCCTTCTCGAAGTGCAGAAGCTCGTTCCGTGTCGTGAAATCGGAATGGAACCCGAAAGCGGTGGCGAGGCAGAACAGGCCGAGGGCCAACGCGCCCAGCCGCGCGTGCCATCCCAGGGCCAGCAGCAACCCGGCCCCCAGCTGCAGCACAATGGTCAGCGCCATCGCATAGGCCGGCACCCCGACCTTGCTCATCGCCGCGGCCGCTGCGGCGAACCCGGTCGAAAGCGTGATTGCCTCATGGATGAAGATCAGCGACAGCAATAGCCGGGCGAGCAGCAGCAGGCCGTCCTCGCACCGGGTGCGGATCATCTCGATAGACCGGACCATCGGTTCCTCGCAGCAAATCGTGGGAAGGCGGGGTGGGCAGACAGCCCACCCCGGGGTGGGCGGCGGCGCCGCCCACCCAAGCGGCAGTCAGTCCACTGCCTTGCCGCCGGCGATCGCCTTCTCCAGATCCTCGCGTTCCTCGCAGCCGCTCGGGCACAGCTTCTCGAGGGCGGCGAGCTGTTCGTGTGCCTTGTCCATATGGCCGGTCTCGACATAGAGCTCGCCCAGATATTCGCGGGCGGGCTTGTAGTCGGGCTGAAGGGACAGGGCCTTGTTGTAGTAGGTCAGGGAGGTGTCGAAGTCGCCGGTCTTGCGCAGCGTGTATCCCATCAGATTGTAGATATCCGCTTCCTGCGTATCCTCGGCGAGACCCCGCAGTTCCTCCAGGGCGGCCTTGTAGTTCTTGGCCTCGATCTTGGCGCGGACGGAGGTGAGATCGACGCTGCCGGTCGAGGTGTCGTCGTCGACGGCATAGGCCGCGTTGGAGTAGAGGGCGGGAGCCAGCGACAGGCTGCTGAGCACCGCCAGGGTGATCAGATAAGTCTGCTTGCGCACGGTGGTGTTCCTTGAAAGGTCGAGGATTGGGAAAGGGTCAGGCCCGGAAACGGGTCAGGACTGGATGACGGGCGAGAAGGTGTAGGCGTTGCCGTCCTTGGCGAAGGCGCCGGCCCCGGGGAAGGGGAAGTGCGCCCCGCAGATCGCCATCTTGTCGGAGATGGCGCGGTCGATGATCCGCCGCCGGGTGGTGATCGCCAAGGGGCCGTCCTGGTCGTAGGCGCCCTGCCAGTCCGGGTGCGGGGCGAGCAGCGCCGGCACATACATCGTGTCATTCGAGACCATCAGCTGGTCCTTGCCCGAGGTCACCAGGAAGACCGAATGGCCGGGCGTGTGGCCGTAGGCGTCGAGGATCTGGACCCCGGGCGCGACCTCGGCGCCGGTTTCGACCAGTTTCCAGTTCTTCCAGGTCGGGAACACATCCGCGATGCGCTTGCCGGCCTGGCGCCGGCCCTCCGGCAGCTTCTCGACCCGGCCGGGCTCGGTCCAGAACTTGTACTCGACGCTGTTGGTCACCAGCTCGGCGTCGGGGAACACGGCGTTGTTGGTGCCCTTTTCCATCAGGCCCCAGACATGGTCCGGATGGAAATGCGAGATCAGGATGGTCTTGATCTGGCTGCGGTCGATGCCGGCGGCCTTCATGTTGGCGGGCAGGTGGGTGGCGTTGGCCTGCCACTGCCCGACGCCGGATCCAGCATCGATCATGATGTGGTTGTCGCCGATCTTCAGCACGATCACGGTGAGCGGGATCGGCATGAACTCGGTCGTCAGCCCCGCCTTGGCGAGCGCGGCCTTGGTCTCGTCGACGGAGACGTCCTTGATGAAGCTCGGGTCGTGCGGCTTGCGCCAGATCCCGTCATAGACCGCCGTCACCTCGATCGAGCCGACCTTGTATTTG
Organism: Inquilinus sp. 2KB_23; assembly: GCF_052115705.1. Classification (NCBI taxonomy): domain Bacteria; kingdom Pseudomonadati; phylum Pseudomonadota; class Alphaproteobacteria; order Rhodospirillales; family Rhodospirillaceae; genus Inquilinus; species Inquilinus sp. 2KB_23. The sequence goes on from NZ_JBFRHF010000013.1 coordinate 174,703, forward strand.
TAGAAGCCCACGGTCGGCTCCAGCGGGGTCTCCGCGCGGGCTTCGCCCACGAATGCCAGCGGCTTCGTCAATCCCCAGGCGGCCGCAAGGCCTGCGCTTGCCAGGACACCCCGGCGAGTCATGTTGAACATCTGTCTTCTCCGGTGAGCGGGTGGCGCTCAGTGATCCGTGTCGCCGCGCTCAAGCGATGGCGTGGCTGTCAACGAGATCAGTGGCCATGCCGCTTTATTCCCGCGTCCGGGAAAAAGACGATCGGCACCGGCCGGGCCAGGCTGCTTCAGGGTCGCGCTGTTCGGTCGTGGCACCGCATTCGCCCTTGCGTTCAACGATCCGGTGTCCCGTCCGGTTCATTGCGACGCGGTCCGGTCTCCGAGGAGAATTCTGCGACGCGGAACCGCAGAACCTCTGGATCTGGGGAAGACGCGCCGCCCAGGCGGTCCAAATGGGTCAGAATGCAAACCGTACCTAGCAATGCGGGTGCGACACGTGCAAATTCTTGGTACTGATCAGTCATTATTTCGCCTTGGATCCCACCAGGGTCTCGTTAGACCAGCCGAACGCTTTGCCGGATATCCTCCGGGTATTTCATACGATATTATTCAGGGGGCATTCCGTGTCCGTTGCCAAGATTACGTGTCGCTGCGCCGGCGTGATCGTCGCCCTCCTCTGGGCATCGGCACCCATCCATGGGCGCGCCGACGAATTGCCGTCCTTCATGGGGCCGATCGCAGGCGTCCAGGCGACCACTCCGGCGGAGACCGCCGAACGGAACGTGCTGGCGCTGAACACCGCCATGTTCGAGCTGTACGGCGATGCCGCCCGCGTCTTCCAGGCCAACATCCTGGCCAAGCACCCGGTCATCCTGGCGATGTTCTCGGGCGGGGGCGGCCGGCTGATCCTCTACCGGCCGGGCATGGCTCCGTTGAACGCGCCCCCGGTGCCGCTGGTATACCAGTTGATGAAGTCCACCGGGCACAGCACGATGGCGCTGACGCAGATCGTCGCGCCCTATGTCGACAATCCCGGCAACACCTCCTGGCTCGGGCCGATGCGCGCCTTCCGCAGCCGCATGCAGTCCGCGCTCGACACGCTGGACGCCACGGACATGCCGCAGGCCTGGCGCGAGACGGTGCGGACGATCCTGGCCAACAATATCGGCTTCATGGATGACTGCATCGCGAAGGGGACCGTGACGATGGCCGCGCTCCAGGCCTTCGCCCACACCCAGGCGCCGGAGTTGAAGAAGGTCGTCGCCTGGGCAGCCCAGACCCAGGTGGCGCATTGGATGGATGTGCTCGCCGACTGGAAGGCGACACTGGGCGCCGACTGGGACAAGACCTACGCCGCCAGCAACACGATCTACGTGGCCCGGCAGAACAACGTCCTGTTCAGCGTGCTGGCGCAGTTCTTCGGGGCGCAGGCGATCAACGACCGGCTGCTGCTGATCGAGACCGTCTCCTTCACCTCGACGCCGGAGGACATGCTGGAATCGGTGACGCGCATCATCGCCGACCGTTCGGTGGGCAGCCTGTTCTTCGGCAACTACCACCTGATGGACTACGAGCTGATGGGCGGCGACGCGCGTCAGGCGATCATCGCCGAGACCGGCCGGCGCGGCATGCAGGCCGTGCTGCCCCCCGTCGTGCCCTTCGGGTCGAACCAATGGCCCATGCTGGTCACCGCCGGCCCGGGCGCCGCCTCCCTCGCCGACCTGCCCTGAGGCGCGCCATGGACATCGGGACCATCACCACCGTGCGCCGCCCGCATTCCGCCGAGGACATCGCGAATTGGCGGCCTTCCTACGCCTGGCTCGCCGGCGGCACCTGGCTGTTCTCCGAGCCCCAGCCGGACACCGACACGCTGATCGACCTGCATGGGCTCGGCTGGCCGGAGCTGGAGGCCGGGCCGGACGGGCTGACGATCGGCGCCACCTGCCGCATCGCCACGCTCTACCGCTTCGCGGCGCCGGAGGCCTGGGCCGCGGCGCCCTTGTTCCGGGCCTGCTGCGAAGCGTTCCTGGCCGGGTTCAAGATCTGGAACGTCTCGACCGTCGGCGGCAATCTCTGCATGTCGCTTCCGGCCGGGCCGATGATCTCCCTGACCGCGGCGCTGGACGGCATCTGCACGCTGTGGCCGCGCGGCGGCGCCCCGCGACAGGTGGCGGTCACCGACTTCGTCACCGGCAACCACGCCAATATCCTGGGGCCCGGCGAGCTCCTGCGGAGCATCCACCTGTCGGCGGCGGCGCTGTCGCGGCGGGCGGCGATGCGCGCCGTGTCGCTCACCAAGCTGGGCCGTTCCGCGGCGCTGGTCATCGGCACCAGCGGCGACGGCGGCGACCTGCATCTCTGCATCACCGCCGCGACCGACCGCCCGGTCCATCTGCGCTTCGCCGCAATGCCCGACGCCGTAGCCCTGCAGGCGGCCCTGGACGCACAGGTTCCCGAGGCGCGCTGGTTCGCGGACGTGCACGGCTCGGCGCCCTACAAGCGGCATGTCGTGCGGCACCTCGCCGAGGAGGTTCGGCGCGAACTCGTCGACGGGGGCCGGCCATGAGCTGCATCGTCGACGGCCGGCCGATCGATGCCACGCCGCTGCCGGGCCAGTGCCTGCGCACCTTCCTGCGGGACCAGGGCTCCTTCGGCGTCAAGAAGGGGTGCGACGCCGGGGATTGCGGCGCCTGCACGGTGTGGCTGGACGGCGAGCCGGTGCATTCCTGCCTGATGCCCGCCTTCCGCGCCGACGGCCGGCAGGTCACCACCATCCAGGGCCTCGGCGACGGGGATGCCCTGCACCCGATGCAGCAGGCCTTCATCCAGTCCGCCGGATTCCAGTGCGGCTTCTGCACGGCGGGGATGATCATGACCGCCGCCGCGCTGGACGAGACGCAGCGCGGCGACCTGCCCCGCGCCCTGAAGAACAACCTGTGCCGCTGCACCGGCTACCGGGCCATCGCCGATGCGATCCACGGCATCGGCGCGGCGCAGGAGGACGTCGCCGGCGAGGCCTGCGGCGCCAGCCTGCGCAACCCGTTCGGCCGGGACATCGTGACCGGCCGCGCCGCCTACACCATGGACGTGGCGATGGCCGGCCTGCTGCACATCAAGGTGCTGCGCTCGCCCCATGCCCACGCGCGCATCCGCGGCATCGACCGCAGCGCCGCGGCGGCGATGCCGGGGGTGGTCGCGATCTTCACCTGGGAGGACGTGCCGCGCCGGCTCTACAGCACGGCGACGCATGAGGACCACCTGGTCGACCCCGACGACACCTATATGCTGGACGACGTCGTGCGCTTCGTCGGGCAGCGCGTGGCGGCGGTGGTGGCAGAGACCGAGGCGGCAGCGGCCGCGGCCTGCCGCGCGCTGGTGGTGCAGTACGAACCATTGACCGCCGTGTTCGACCCGGAAGTCGCGATGCAACCCGGCGCACCGGTGCTGCACGACCGGGGCGTGACCGGCGGCAGCAACGTCTACGCGCGGATCCGGGGCGAGGTGGGCAGCGTCGCCGCCGGCTTCGCGGAGGCCGAGGTGGTGCACGAGGCGACCTATTCCACCTCACGCGTGCAGCACGCGCATCTCGAGACCCACGGCTCGATCGCCTGGCGGGACGCCGAAGGGCGGATCCATGTGCGCACCAGCTCGCAGGCGCCGTTCATCGTGCGGCAGAAGCTGAGCCACGTCTTCGCGCTGCCGGTCCAGGACCTGCACGTGTTCACCGGACGGGTGGGCGGCGGCTTCGGCGGCAAGCAGGAGATGATCACCGAGGATCTCTGCGTGCTCGCCGCGCTGAGGACCGGGCGGCCGGTGAAATGGGAATACACGCGTGAGGAGCAGTTCACGGCGGCGACCACGCGGCACCAGATGACCACGCGGGTGAAGCTGGGCGCACGACGCGACGGCACGCTGACGGCGATCGACCTGCGGGTCGTCTCCAACACCGGCGCCTATGGCGGCCATGCCAGCGAGACGCTGGCGGCGTCCCTCGGCACGCCGATCTCGGCCTATCGCAGCCCCAACAAGAAGGCGGACGGCGCCGCGGTCTACACCAACATCGTGCCGGGCGGCGGGTTCCGCGGCTACGGCGCCTCGCAGACCACCTTCGCCGTCGAGGCCGCGATCGACGACCTGGCGCGCGCCCTCGGCGTCGATCCGTTCGCGATCCGCCGCCGCAACATGATCCGCCCCACCGACTGGATCGAATCCATCTGGTCGGAAGCCTCCGACGTGGCGTTCGGCAGCTATGGCCTCGACCAGTGCCTGGACCTGGTGGAGCACGCGCTGGCCAGCGGGCGCGGGGCGCCGAGGCCGGAAGGCCCCTTCTGGGCCGAGGGCACGGGCATCGCGATGGCGATGCTGGAATGCGGGCCGCCGACGGAGCACCGGTCGGGGGCGGAAATGCGGCTGGCGGCGGATGGCGGCTACCACCTCGCCGTCGGCTCCACCGAGATGGGCAACGGCTCGGTCACCGCCCACCGGCAGATCGCAGCCGAGCTGCTGCAATGCCGGGCCGGGCAGATCGGCATCGACATCGCCGACACCGACCGCACGCCGTACGACACCGGCACCTTCGCCAGCACCGGCACGGTGGTCGCCGGCCAAGCCGTGGCCCTCGCTGCGGCGGCGCTGCGCGATTCGATCCTCGACTACGCCAGCCGGCACGCCGGGGCGGACCGCGCCGCCTGCCGGCTGGAGGCGGAGGCCGTGGTGTGCGGCAACCACCGCATTCCGCTCGCCGCGCTGCACGCAGCGGGCACCGCCGGCGGCCACCGCTTCGTCGCCCGGCGCAAGGCGTACCTCACGCCGCGCAGCGTCGCCTTCAACGTCCACGGCATCCGATTGGCGGTCCACCGCGCGACCGGCGAGGTGCGCATCCTGCACAGCGTGCACGCGGCCGACATCGGGCGGCTGATCAACCCCATGCAGTGCCGCGGCCAGATCGACGGCGCCATCGGCATGGCGATCGGCTGGGCGCTGTGCGAGCACATGGTGCATGACGACGCGGGGCGGGTGGTCAACCCCAGCCTGCGCAACTACCGCATCCCATCCTTCGCCGACATTCCGGCGAGCGAGGTGATGTTCGCCGACACCTATGACCGGATCGGCCCGCTCGGCGCGAAGTCCCAGGGCGAATGCGCGATCAACCCGGTGGCGCCGGCCATCGCCAACGCGCTCGCCGATGCCACCGGCGTGCGCTTCGCACACCTGCCGCTGACGCCCGACCGGATCTACCACCAGCTCGGCGGCGCAGAATGACGGCCATGATCGAGGACCCGGTCACCGTCATCGTCCAGACCCGCACCCGGCCGGGGCAGGAGGACGCCTTCGGGCGATGGCAGGCCCGCATCAGCGCCGCGGTCGCCGAGCAGCCGGGCTTCCTTGAGCAGTCGGTGATGCCGCCCAACCCGCCGGCCCAGCCGGACTGGGTGATCCTGCAGCGCTTCGGCACGCAGTCGGGCGCAGTGGCCTGGCTGCGTTCGGAGCGCCGCCAGGCCCTGGTGGCCGAGGCCCAGGGCCTGCTGGCCGGGCTGGACGACGTGCACCTGGTGCGCGACGGCGTCCGCGGGGCGCTGCCCGCCCCGGCCTCCGCCGTGATCGCCACCCGGGTGAGGCCGGGGCAGGAGGCGGCCTTCCGGCGCTGGGAGCAGCGCATCGCCGCCGCACAGGCCCGCGCGCCCGGCTTCCAGGGCTATCGGTTCGAGCCGCCGGTGCCAGGCGTGCAGGACGACTGGCTGGCCGTCCTGCGCTTCGACAGCGAGGGCTCGCTGCAGGCCTGGCTGGAGTCGCCGGAACGGCATGCGCTGCTCAACCAGTCCACGGCCTTCACCGAAACGTTCCACACCCGCATCGTGCGGACCGGCTTCGACTCCTGGTTCGCGGGAAACGGCACCCGTCAGGCGCCGTCGGCGTGGAAGCAGAACATGGTGGTGATCGCGCTGCTCTACCCGGTCGTCTTCCTGTTCGGCGCCATGGTGCAGACACCGATCCTGATGCAGTACGAAGGGCTGCCCTTCTGGTTCGCGCTGTTCATCGGCAACGTCGTCAGCGTCCTGCTGCTGGCACGGCTGGTGCCTTGGATCGGCCGGCTGCTCGCCTGGTGGCTGACCCCCGGCGAGCGGAGGGGCTGGCGCCGCGACGCGGTGGGTGCGGGCCTCATGGTCGGGATCTATGCCATCTGCCTGCTGGCATTTTCGCAGTTCTAGAATCCCCGACATGGTGCATGCGCCGTCTGATGTGGTGAGTATGGTCCCTGCGTCGGCCCCGTTGGCTGCGAGCTCGTCGATGGCGCGGCCGAAGCGGCCTGGAGAGGATTGAGACGCTGACCGGGCAAACCGGCAGTCAAAGAATGCCTGCACGACTTCAGATCTGGGAGGATCCGATGGCCAACAATTTTCCGAAACTGCACAATGCCGCCTGGCCGGGAATCGTCGGCAAGGGCGGCGCTTCCGAGCCCATCATTCCGCTCGACACGCTGCTGCGCCTGACCGCCGACGCCGAGGTCGACGGCGTCAGGTTCGACGGAATCGACCTCTTCATCACCGACCCGCATGTGTCGATCGACAGCGATCAGGATGCGGTCAAGCGGATGGCCGACCATATCGCCGGCTACGGGCTGAAGGTGGGCTCCTTCGTCGCGCCGATCTGGGGTGGTGCCGGCGGCGGATCGGCCATGGGCTCGGCCGACGACCGCAAGCGCTTCGTCGAGCAGGTCCGGAAAGCCTGCGCCATCGGTCGGCAGATGCGCGAGCTCGGCATCCGCCCCACCGGCGGAATCCGGATCGACTCCTCCGTGGGCGTCGAGGCCTGGGACCGGGATCCGGAAGGCAATACCCGGTTGATCGCCCGGACCTTCTCGGAAGCGGCCGACATCGCCGAAGCTCATGGCGAATTCCTCGTCGCCGAGGGCGAGATCTGCTGGGGCGGCATGCATTCCTGGCGGGAAATGGTGAAGCTGCTCGAGCTCGTCGATCGCCCGGGCGTGGTCGGCTTCCAGGCCGACATGGCGCATTCGATGCTCTACACCCTGGGCTATAACGCCGAGCAGGACCGCATCCTGCCCAAGGATTTCGACTGGTCCGATCAGGCGACGCTCGACGCCGCCTACCGGACGGTCGCCGATGCGCTCCGGCCCTGGACGATGGATTTCCACGTCGCGCAGAATGACGGCACCGTGTTCGGCTCGGGCGACCATGAGAAGACCGGCCGCCACTGCCAGGTCACGGACCCGAACGGCAAGCTCGATATCACCAGGCATGCCGGCTATTGGCTGCGCGACGGCGACGGGACCCTAACCAGGCGCATGCGCCATATCTGCTGGGACGGCTGCATGTTCCCGAACGCGGTGATGGAGGATCAGAAGACCTGGAATGCCGTGCTCGGCGCCATGATCAAGGTGCGCGAAGCCCATGGTTGGCGCGAAGACTGAAAAAGGGGGGACAATGATGGCCAAGACACTCAATGTCGGCATGGTCGGCTACGGCTTCATGGCGCGGGCCCATTCCAATGCCTGGGGCAACGTCTCGCATTTCTTCGACACCGGCTATCGGCCGGTCCTGAAGGCCGTCGCGGCCCGCAATGGCGAGAAGGCCAGGGCCTTCGCGCAGATGTGGGGCTATGAGGGGGTCGAGAGCGACTGGCGCAAGCTGATCGAGCGTAGGGATATCGATGTGATCGATATCTGCACGCCGAACGACAGCCATGCCGAGATCGCGATCGCGGCGGCCAAGGCCGGCAAGATGGTGACCTGCGAGAAGCCGCTGGCCCGCAGCGCCGCCGAAGGCCTGCCGATGGTGCAGGCGGTCGAGAAGGCCGGCGTGCCGAACATGGTCTGGTACAATTATCGCCGCGTGCCGGCGGTGAGCCTGATCAAGCAGATGGTCGACCAGGGCCTGCTCGGCAAGATCTATCACTACCGCGCGAAATTCCTGCAGGACTGGACCATCTCACCCGACGTGCCGCAGGGCGGCGCCGGGACATGGCGGCTCGATGTCGACGCGGCCGGTTCGGGCGTGACCGGCGACCTGCTCGCGCACTGCATCGATACGGCGATCTGGATCAACGGTTCGATCAGGAACCTGACCGCCATGACCGAAACCTTCGTCAAGCAGCGCAAGCATGCGCTGACCGGCAAGGTGCGGCAGGTCGGCATCGACGATGCCGCGGCGGTGCTGAGCCATTTTTCGAACGGCTCGCTCGGCACCTTCGAATCCACCCGCTACGCGCGCGGGCACAAGGCGGCCTATACGCTGGAAATCAACGGCGAGAAGGGCTCCTTCGCCTGGGATCTGCACGATCTCAACCGTCTCGCCTGGTTCGATCATCGCACACCCGGCGCCCTCCGCGGCTGGACCTCCATCCTGGTCACGGACGGCGAGCACCCCTATCTCGGCAAATGGTGGGTGCCGGGGCTCATCATCGGCTACGAGCATTCCTTCGTGCACCAGGTCGCCGATTTCCTGCAGGGCCTTGCCGATGGCAAGCCGGCCGCGCCGACCTTCCGCGACGCGCTGGAGACGACGGTCGTTTGCGACGCGATCATTGCTTCGGGCAGAACCGGCAAATGGGTCGATGTCGAGGCGCCCCGGCCAGCCAAGGCGCAGAAGGCCAAGGGGTCAAAGCCCGCCGCTGCCCCTAAGGCGGGATCCTCCAAGGCGCTGGGCAACAAGGCCAAGGCGGCGCCCGCGAATGCTGCCAAGCCTGCGGCAAAGGTGGAGAGCGCTGTGTCAGCCAAGTCGAGTGCGAAGGGAAAGAAAGCCCGGCGGGCGCCGTCTTAGGGCACCGCTTCGTCACGGAGTGGCGGCGCCGCCGGCAGCCCCGGCGGGGATCGTCCCGGTCGCCTCCGCCGTCGGGTCCGGCTTGCTGCCGCGGCAGAAGGCGCAATAGATGTCCGTGTACCGGTGGTTCGCCGTCTCCAGCTCATCCAGGATCTCGGACAGCGGGACGCCGACCTGGCCCTTGAAGTCGAACCGGGACCGGATGGTGATGATGTCGTAATCGACCAGGCCGCGGGAATAGCTGACCGTGTGATAGTTCTCGTTCTTGCCGTTGTGCTTGCGCCAGAAGGACAGTTTGCTCTCGTAATCCGTGTTCGTGTATTTGGTGAGCAGATATTCCGGGCAGTTTTCCGGCGTCAGGGTCTGGTTCACGGTCCGGTCGATGAAGCTGCTCAGGCCCAGGTCGTTCACGACATGGCCATGGGGCACGAAGAAGTGGAGGTTGGGCACTGTCGCGGCGCCCTTGCGCTTCATCGGCTTCTTCGGGTTGATCAGGGTGCCCATGCCATGCGCGGTGATCAGGGCCGTCGGGGCCGCCGGCGAATTCGCTCCCTTTTTCCAGACATAGAGATACTTCCCGATCTCGACCTTCGCCACCGCGTCATCGGTCATCGCGTCGCCTTCCAGCAAGAGGGAGACCCATCTATGGCGGCGCCGATGACCGGATGATTGCGATCGATGTCTTTCCGATTACGGTCGTAATTCACGCCGGCCCGGCGGCCGTCGGCGCCAGCACCCGGGTGACCAGCCAGCGATCCTTGCCCAGGCGGCGCACCCGCTCGAAGCCCTGGCGTTCGAACAGCGACAGCGTCGCATTGTGCAGGAAGGACGACGAGACCGACCGGCCCGCCGCATCCTCCGGATAGCTTTCGACCGTGCCGCCGCCGAGGTGGGCGATCTCCCGCAGCGCGCCCTCCAGCGCCGCAGCCGCGACCCCCCGGCCGCGATGGGTTTTGGCGACGAAGAAGCAGGTGATCCGCCAGTCCGGCAGGGCGGTGAAGCCTTCGCGATAGGCCTTCTTGTGCTTGATGTTGGTCAGCTCCTCGGGCGACCCGAACTGGCACCAGCCGACGCAGGCCGGGCCGTCGAACACCAGGGCGGCGTGGGCCTGGCCGTCCCGCACCCGGCGCTGCTTCATCTCCCGCCGCTCCGCGACGCTCTCCGCCCGCCTGGCGCCCTCCGGGTGGAAGTTCAGGCACCAGCAGCCGCCCCACACGCCGTTGTGCCGTTCGACCAGGTCGGCGAAGGCCGGCCAGGTGCTCTCGTCCAGAGGTTTCACGCAAAAGCCTGCCAAGACCGCCCCCTCGGTTGCCATTCGGTGAACACGCCGGGTCACACAATGTGCACTATCTTTAATTCGCGATCCTAGTTCATGATATGTTCCATGGACAAGCCGCAGACCGCCCGGACGCAGGAGGCCGCTCCCCAGGAGGATCGGGCGGCGCGGCATCTGCGGCTGCTGGCCCGTGCGGCCGAGATCCAGATGGAGGTGATGGAGGCGACCCGCGACGAGGCGGTGCAAAAGCCTCAGTCCGGCATCGACTATTGCCAGCGCATCGCCGTCGCCACCCGCTCGCTGCGGCTGACCCTGCTGCTGGAGGAGGAGATGGCCCGGCCGCCGGAGGAGCGTGCGGCGGCACTGGCGAAGGCCAGGCCTGCGGCATCGCCAATGGCCAACTGGCACGAGAAGAACGCGACGTTGGGTGTCGCCTCAGTGGCTGTCGAGGCGGCTGTCGAAAGGACCGAGAGCGAGGCGGCCAGCTGCCTCCGCGCCGAGACCGTCGAGCGGCCGGAACGGCACGAGCGGCTGGAGCGTCCGGAGGTGGTGGAGCGGGTCGAGCGCTGCCCGATGCCGAAAGCCCGGCCGACCGTGGTGCCGCGGTGGGCGTGGCACCACGAGCGGGTGAAGCTGGCCGTCGTCTCGGCGGCCGATGACGGCAGCGGGAGCGAGGAGAGCGACCGCCTCCATGCCAGGGCCTGCCAGCGGCTGGAGCAGCCGGAGGTGGCGGAGATGATCGAGCGCAGCCCGGCGCCGGAGGCGGTGGCCCGGCTGTGCCGGGAGCTTGGCCTGCCGCCGGAAGCCGATCGCTGGCTCGAGCTGGCGGATGAGATGTTGGAGGAGGAAGGCTTCATCCCCGAACCGGAGGCGCCCCCCGCCACCCCCGCCCGCCAGGCCGAGGCGCCGGATACGGGGTAGGGGCGTCGCCTCTCCCGCCCCCTCCCTCGTCATTGCGAGGAGGCGAAGCCGACGAAGCAATCCATGGTCCCGCATGAACGGCCCGATGGATTGCTTCGCTGCGCTCGCAATGACGGGAAGGGGGACGGCGGGAGACGCAACGCGAAGGCTGGCGCCGAGAAGCTGCCCAGCTTCCTGTCTCAACCCCCCATCACCGGCGCGCCGATCAGCCGATAGAATTCATCCGCCCGCGGTGGACCCTCCGGCCAGGCGGGGACCGCCGGCTCGAGCTTCAGCCACGGCTGCTTGCGGCTCGTCCACATATGGGCGGCCAGGGTCAGGCGATGGCTGTTGTCGAAGCTGCCGGCGCGGATCACAACCCGGCCGGGGCGCGAACTGTTGGTGTTCCAGACCCGGGTGAAGCAGATGGGGCAGGCCATCTGGTGCGAGATCCGCAGGCCGTCGGCGCTGGGCAGGTCGAACTGGCCGACCGGGCCGGTGCCTTCAAACCGATCCTGCGCCACGATGGCCTGCTGGCTGAAGGCGCTGCCGCTCCAGGTCTGGCAGTCCAGGCAGTGGCAGGCATAGGTCAGGGGCAGGCGGTCGGCGTCGAGCCGCCACCGCACGGCGCCGCAGCGGCACCCTCCTTCGATCACATCTTCCTCCCCGAGCGTCATCCGCGCGGCGGCGAGAATGCGGGATCGGGACGGGGATGGGAATGCGTCCCGGCGGCAAGGCCTGTCTCGCCGCTATGCCGACCGCGAAGCGAAGCGGCGTTTCGCAGCCTCGGATGTCGGCATGTAGAGAGAGACGGCGTTGCCCTCCGGGTCTCGGAACTGAAACGTCGTATTGCCCCACGGCATGGTCTTCAGGTCATGCACAAGGGTGACATTGTCCTTCAGGCGAGAATATTCGGACTGGATGTCCTCGACCTGCAATTCGATGAAAAGGCTGCGATTGGCTGCCGGTGCGGCGCTGCCTTCCTTCCACAGCGCGACGGTCTCGACGGCCCCGATGGCCAAGGTGGCGCCGGGCATCACGATCTCGGCAAAAACCGGCGCAAGCCATTGCGCTTTGAGCCCCGTGACCATCTCGTAGAAGGCAACCATCGAGCCGATGTCGGCGGCAATGATCCTGACCGATGCGAATTTCATGGGAGACCCTTGTTTCAGCGACCTCGCCGGCCGCCGGGATCTTGTCGCACAGCCCTGTTGCCACCATCATGGCAGCAGGAGTCAGCATGGTGCGTCGAGCCGATCGCCTCTTTCAGATTGTCCAGATCCTGCGTCGGACGAGGTCGCCGATCACCGCGGCGGCGATTGCGGAAGAGCTCGAGGTTTCGAAGCGTACCGTCTACCGCGATATCGGCGACCTGATCGGCCAGAGGGTTCCGATTTCCGGTGAGGCCGGGTTCGGCTACCGGTTGGATCCGGATTTCGACATGCCGCCGCTCATGCTGACGCCCGACGAGATCGAGGCCGTCATGTTGGGCGCGCAATGGGTTGCCGGACATTCCGATGCTCTCATCGCAAATGCGGCGCGGGATGTCGTCGCGAAGATCGCCTCCGTCATTCCAGAGACTTTGCGGCCCTTCATCGTCGAGCCGAGCATGGGCGTCAGGCCGGTGTTGCCCCCGCCGGCCGAAACCATCGACATCGCCGATCTCCGACGGGCGATCCGTGCAGGCCGCAAGCTCGAGCTGCAATACCGGACCGAGGCCGGGGAGATCACCGACCGGACGGTATGGCCGGTGATCCTCGGCTATGCCGAGACCAACCGCCTGCTCGTGGCCTGGTGCGAGCTCAGGCAGGATTTCCGGCATTTCCGCACCGACCGCATGCTCGCGGCCAGCGTATCCGATATCCCCATTGGCCTGCGCGCCGGTGAACTGCGCCGCCGGTGGCAGACATGGCGGGAGGAGCAACTGCCGAACAGGCATGGGCGGTGACGAAGGGTCGTCAACCCGCCGCCCCGCCCTCACGCCGCCGCGATGCGCCGGCCCTTCAGCTCGAAGCCGCCGCCGTCCAGGCGGTGCAGCGACGGGGCCGCGGCCAGCAGCTCGCGGGTGTAGTCGTGCTGCGGGTGGTCGAACACCGTGTCGCGCGGCCCGGTCTCGACGATCTTGCCCGACTGCATCACCGCCACCCGGTCGGCCACCTGCTCGACCGCGCCGAGGTCGTGCGACACGAACAGGCAGGCGAAGCCGTAGCGCTCCTGCAGCGACCGGAACAGCTCCAGGATCTGCTTCTGCACCGTCATGTCCAGCGCCGAGACCGGCTCGTCGGCGATCACCAGCGCCGGGCGGCGGATGATCGCCCGGGCGATCGCCACGCGCTGGCGCTGGCCGCCCGACAGCTGGTGCGCGTAGCGGCCGGCATGCTCCGGCGACAGCCCGCAATCGGCCAGGGTCTCGGCCAGCCGGTCGGCCTTCTGCCTCGCGCTCATCTCCGGCGCCAGCCGCAGCGGCTCGGCCACGATGGCGCCGATCTTCATCCGCGGGTCGAGCGAGGAGTAGGGGTCCTGGAAGATCATCTGGCAGTTCAGCCGGTGGTCCCGCGCCCCGGGGCCGCGCCCGCCATGCACCTCCTGGCCGCGGAACAGGATGCGGCCGCCGGAGGGCTGCTTCAGCCCGATGATGGCGCGGCCCAGCGTGGTCTTGCCGCTGCCGCTGCCGCCGACCAGCGCCAGGGTCTCGCCGGGATGGATCGCCAGGCTGACCCCGTCCACCGCCCGCTTCGCCGCGCTGCGCGAGAACAGGCGCTGTCGCCCGGCATGGTCGATGGTGACGTTCTCCACCGCCAGCAGCGGCACCGTCCGGTCCACCGGCGGGCGGGCCGCGCCGCGCTTGGGCAGGGCGTCGAGCAGCCGGCGGGTGTAGTCGTCGCGCGGGTGCAGCAGCACCTGCTCGGTCGGGCCGCCATCGACCGCGCGGCCGCGCTGCAGCACCACGACATGGCGGGCGTAGCGGGCGACCATCGCCAGGTCGTGGCTGATCATCAGCACCGCGGTGCCGTTCTCGCGCGTCAGCTCGACCATCAGGTCCAGCACCTCGCGCTGCACCAGCGTGTCCAGCGCGGTGGTCGGCTCGTCGGCGATCAAGAGCGCCGGCTTGGTCAGCATCACCGAGGCCAGCATGATGCGCTGGCGCATGCCGCCGGAGAACTCATGGGGATAGGCGGCCAGGCAGCGTTCGGGGTCGGCGATCTGGATCCGCTCCAGCATCGCCAGGCTGCGGCGGCGGATCTCGGCATCGTCCAGGCGCAGATGCAGCTTCAGCGCCTCGGCCATCTGCCGGCCGATCGGCATCGCCGGGTTCAGCGACACCATCGGCTCCTGGAACACCATGCCGATGCGGGCGCCGCGGATGCGGCGCAGGCCCTTGGGCGGCAGCGCCGCCAGGTCCTGGCCGTCGAAGCGGATGTGGCCTCCGACCCGCCGCATCGGCGGCGGCAGCAGGTCCAGCACGGCACGGGCCGCCATGGTCTTGCCGCTGCCGGATTCGCCGACCAGCGCCAGCATCTCGCCGGCCGGCAGGGCGAAGCTGAGGTCGTCGACCACCAGCGGGCCGCCGTCGCCGGCCTGGATGGTCAGGTGCTCTACCGAGAGCAGGGGGCTCATCGCAGCATCCTCGGGTCGAGACGGTCGCGGATGGCGTCGCCGAACAGGTTGATGCCCAGCAGCGTCACCGAGATGCACAGGCCGGGGAAGATGCCCAGCCACGGCGCGGTGGCGATGTACGGCCGGGCGGCGGCCAGCATGTTGCCCCAGGTGGCGGCCGGCGGCGGCACGCCGAGGCCCAGGAAGCTCAGCGCGCTCTCCGACAGCAGCACCCAGCCGAACATGCTGGTGGCCAGCACGGTCAGCGGCGCGATGCAGTTGGGCAGCACGTGCCGGGCCATGGTGAACAGCTCGGAATTGCCCATCACCTGCGACGCCTCGACGTACTCTCTGCCGCGGATCGACAGCACCGTGCCGCGCACCACCCGCACCACCGAGGGCATGTACGCAAGCCCCAGGGCCAGGATGATGCCGTACTTGTTCGCGCCCAGGATGGTCATGATGCCCAGCGCCAGCAGGATGCCGGGGAAGGCCAGCAGCGCGTCGTTGAACATCATGATGACCCGGTCGGCCCAGCCGCGGAGATACCCGGTCAGCACCCCGACCAGGGTGCCGCCGGTGACCGCGGTGGTGACGGTCAGGAGGCTGATCCAGCTGCTGGTGGCGGCGCCGCTCATCGCCCGGCTCAGCACGTCGCGGCCGAACTCGTCGGTGCCCAGCCAATGCGCCGCCGTGGGCGGCTTGAAGCGCTGCAGGATGTCGATCTTCAGCGGGTCGTACGGCGTCCACACCGCGCCGAGCAGGGCGACGGTGATCAGGGTGCCGATGATCAGCCCGCCGATCGTCGCATTGGCGCGCAGCCGGCGCCGCCGGGCGATGGCGGCCGGGGCGGGGGTCTCAGCCTGTGCCGTCATGCCGTCACCCGCGGGTCGAACAGGGGGTAGAGGAGGTCGACGAACAGGTTCACCAGGACATAGATGCCGGCCACGAACAGCAGGCAGCCCTGCACCACCGGATAGTCGCGGGCGTAGATCGAATCGACCAGCAGCCGCCCGAGGCCGGGGATGGTGAACACGGTCTCGACCACGGCGATGCCGCCCAGGAGGTTGCCCAGGATCAGGCCGATCAGGGTCCAGGTCGGGGCGAAGGCGTTGCGGAAGGCGTGGCGCCACAGCACAGCACTTTCCGACAGGCCCTTGGCCCGGGCGTGGGTGATGTATTCCAGCCGCATCACCTCGATGGTGCTGGCCCGGGCCATGCGGACAACGACGCCGGTCTCGATCAGCACCAGCGTCGCCACCGGCATGATCATGTACAGGAGCGCCGCGCCGGCATCCTCGCCGAACGGGGTGTACCCGATCACCGGCAGCCACTGCAGCTTCAGCCCGAACAGCAGCAGCATCAGCAGGCCCAGCCAGAAGCTGGGGATCGACAGCAGGAAGGTGGCGCTGGCGACGACCGCGAGGTCGAGCGCGCTGTCCTGCCGCCAGGCCGCGATCATGCCGGCCGGCACCGCCACCAGGCTGGCCAGCCCGACCGCCACCAGCACGATGGTGGCGCTGACCGCGAAGCGGTCCAGAATCAGCGGCAGCACGGCCTGGCCGGTGCTGATGGAGTGGCCGAAATCGCCCGACAGCGCCTGGCCCAGCCAGTACACGAACTGCAGCGGGATCGGCTGGTCGAGCCCCAGCGAGCGCCGGAGGTCGGCGACGCTGGAGGGGTCGGCCATGTCGCCCAGCATCAGCGTCACCGGGTCGCCCGGGATCAGGCGGATCATCCCGAACACGATGACGGCCACGATCAGCAGGGTGGGCACCGCCATGCCCAGGCGTTGGAGCAGGAAGCGAACCATCGGCGAGCCTTTCCCGACCGCAGGATCAGTTCTTGATCGTCACGTTCCACAGCCGCGGCTTCGACGCGGTCCAGGGCGAATAGCCCTCGATCCGGTCGGAGATCGCGGCGATCTCCGCGCCATTGTAGGTCACGATCAGCGGCACGTCCGCGATCTGCATCGCGTGCAGCTTGTCGAAGATGTCCTGGCGCTGCTTCGGGTCGCCGGTCACCATCGCCTCCTGGATCAGCTTCAGCGCCTCCGGGTTCTCCCACACCTTGCGCGGCTGGGTGTCCTTCGGGCCCGACACCATCTCGTAGCTCAGCGCCGGGTCCATCCGGGCGGAATAGCTGAACGACATGGTCTGGTATTGGCCGCTGGTGTAGCGGTCCAGCTGCGCGCCCCAGTCCAGCACCTCCAGCTCGATGTTGATGCCGGCCTGCTGCGCCAGCGCCTGGGCCAGGATGGCGGTGTCGTAGACGCTCTTGTACTTGCGGTTGACCAGCATCTTGATCGGCTGGCCGGTGTAGCCGGCCTGGGCCAGCAGCGCCTTCGCCTCGTCGACATTGGCGGTGTAGCCCTGGCGCTCGGCGTCGGTGTAGTAGGGGCTGGCCGACGGCACCACCGAGGCGTTGGGCGGCGAGGTGCCCTGGGTCACCGCCTCGGTGATCTGCTTGGTGTCGATCGCCAGCGCCAGCGCCTTGCGGATGCGGACATCCTTCAGCAGCGGGTCGCGCGTCTGCAGCAGGATCGCGCTCATCGACAGGGTCTGCGCCAGCTGGGTGCGCACGCCCTTCTGGCCGTCGAGCTCCAGCTTGTCGGCGATGTCGACATCCGGCACCAGGTCGATGTCGCCGGACAGGAGGGCGGTCTTGGCCGCCGCGGGGTCGCCGATGATGTTGAAGCGCACGGTCTCAGCCACCGCCTGCTTGCCGCCGGTGTAGCCGTCGCGGTCGCCGCCGCGCGAGGCGTAGTCGGCGAAGCGCTTGAGCTGGACGTACTGTCCCGGCTCCCACTTCTCCAAGAGGTACGGGCCGGTGCCGATCGGCGCCTTCCAGCTGCCGTCGGCCGCCAGCGAATCCGGATGGATGATCGCGCCCTCGGCGCAGTCGGTCCGGGCCATGGTGGTCAGGAACAGCGCGCTGGGGGCGTTGAGGTGAAACACCACGGTCTTCGGGTCGGGCGCGTCGATCGCCTCGATCTTGATCCGGCCGCGGCCGTCGAATTCCGGCAGGCAGCGCCATTCGGTCTTGGGGTCGAGCCAGCGCTTCCAGCTCCACACCACCTCGGCCGAGGTCATCGGCGCGCCGTTGTGGAACTTGACGCCGTCGCGCAGCGTGAAGGTGTAGGTCTTGCCGTCATCGGAGACGGCGATCTTGTCGGCCAGCATCGGCCCGACCGAGGCGTCCTCGCGATAGGCCACCAGGCCTTCCACCACATGCAGGATCACCGCATCGGTGTTGTCGTCGCGCTTGGTGCCGGGGTCGGTGCTGCGCAGGTCGCCGTTCAGCGCCACGCGGATGGTGTCGGACGGCGCCGCCGCCAGGGCTGGAACGGCCAGCCCAAGCGCCGCCGCGAACGCAAGAACGGAAAGTCTGGTCATGGAAGCCCCCTGTGTGAGGCGATGCAGGAAGCCGGACCGCGTTCAGGCCGCGTTTTTGGTCCGGCTGGAGAGGTCGAGCGAATAGGTGGTGAAGGTGCGGTTCAGCGCTGGCAGCGGCGCCACCTCCATGATGCCCTCGGCCGGCCGCATGATCACCATGGCGACGGTGGCCGACAGGTTGCCGTGCTGCGACGGGCGCGGCGGCCGGCACACGGCATAGGGGGTGCCGAAATCGTCGAAGAAGGCGGCCTTCATGTCCTCGGCGGTCAGCTTGCCGTGCCTGGCTTTCAGGATCTGCTTGACCCGCCAGTCGCGGTAGAAGCTCTCGGGCGTGCTCGGGGTGCCGGCCTCGCGCAGCTTGCCCAGCGCCACCGGGCTCATCCAGTGGTTGGCGTGGACCAGCAGGCCGTCCTCGGGATACAGCGGGAAGGTCTCGTCCGGCGCGCATTCGAAGTTGATGGCGAAGCCGCCGGCGTTGCTCAGGATCATGTTGTTCGACGCCGATTTCGGCGTAATCGCGATGGTTCGCAGCGACAGCGCGAAATGCTCCAGCTCCAGCGCCTTGCGCCGGATCAGCGGCAGCGGGATGCCGACCCCCAGCTTGTAGTCGCGGTCGGATTCCAGGTAGTTGGCGGTGATCGCGGTGCCGACCGAGTTCATGCCGTTGCGGGCCAGGCCGCCGGCCTCGGTGAAGGTCAGCACGTCGGGGCCGTCCTCGCGCCGCACCCGCAGCACGATCGCGGTGTCCGCGCATTCCGCCCGCCAGTCCCAGTTCTGGCCGTGGATGACGCTGCCGTCGGCGCTGGCCGGGCCCATGATCACGGCCCCGGTGCAGCCGTCCGGGTCGTCCTCGACCACGCCCTTGCGGCGATGGGCCAGCTGCATCACCTCGGTGCGGCAGTTGATCAGGGCCACCGCCTCGAAATCGACAGTGGCGCCCTCGGCGATGCCGCGCATCTCCTCGACCAGCTCGGGCGCGAATTCCTCCATCTTGGGCAGGAAATCGGTGACGAAGCCGCGGATCTCCGGCCAGTCATAGCCCAGGTCGCGCAGCTGCCGGGCATAGACCTCGACGCTCTTGCGGGTGCGGTCGGCGGCCGCCGCGCCATACTGCCGGCCGCGTTCGCGCGGCGTGCCGTGGACGTCGACGAAGGGAAAGGGCGTCGTCATGATCAGGGATCCGTTGTCTCCGGAGCTTCACACGCTATTGCATTTCAGTTTCATGAAGAACAGATTTTTTGCAGGCGATGCAAAGTTGAAAGATTTTTGCGTGCTCGGCGCACGCCCTTTCCCCGCGCTGCGCGATCGCTATCATGAAGAGGGACGTCAGGGTGGAGCACAGCGTGGCAGCAGCGGCAGAAGCGGCGGAGCGGGCGAGCCCGCTGCAATTGGAACTGGCGCGGCAGATCGTTGAGCGCATGCGCGACGAGGCCTGGGTGCCGGGCATGCGGATTTCGGAGCAGGCGCTGGCCCGGACGCTGGGCGTGTCGCGCTCGCCGATCCGCGGCGCGCTCGACCTGCTGGTGGCCCAGGCGGTGCTGGAGGCCGGGGCCGGCCGGGGCTTCGTGGTGCTGCGGCTGCCCGGCGACGCCGAGATGTCGCGGCTGATCCCACGGTCGGAGGGCGAGGCGGTCTACACCGCGATCATGACCGACCGGGCCAATGGCCGCCTGCCGCAGGAGGTTTCGGAGGCCGAGCTGATCCCGCGCTACGGCGTCTCGCGCGGCGTGGTGCGCAAGGTGCTGATGCGCTTCGCCGCCGAAGGGCTGGTGCAGCGCCAGCGCGGCCATGGCTGGCGCTTCGTCGATTCGCTGGAGACCGACGAGGCGGTGGCCGAGAGCTACCAGTTCCGCATGGTGGTGGAATGCGCAGCCCTGCGGCAGCCGGGCTTCCGGCTCGACCGCGACCGGCTTCAGCAGCTGCGCCGGGCGCATGAGGACATCCTGGCGCGGGCGGCCGGCGGGGTCGGCACCGAGGAGTGGTTCCGGGTCAACACCGCCTTCCACGAGATGCTGGCCGCCTGCTCCGGCAACCGCTTCTTCCTGCAGGCGGTGCGGCAGCAGAACAGCCTGCGCCGGATGCAGGAATACGCCGATTTCGTGCAGCTGCCGCAGGGCCGGGTCGAGCAGTCCTGCCGCGAGCACCTGGCGATCCTGGCCGCGCTCGACGCCGGCGACACCGAATGGGCGGCGGCGCTGCTGCACCGCCACCTGGCGCTGGCGGCGGGCACCTATGCCGGCGATGCGATGGACGGCAAGACCAGGCCGGAGCTGAGCGCATGACGGAGGAGGGGGCCTACCGCATCCGCGCCGGGCGGCCGGACGAGGTCGAGGCCGTGCGTGCCATCGAGATGGCGGCAGGAATGCTGTTCCGCAGCGTCGGCCTGCCCGAGATCGCGGCCTCCGCCCCGTCGGAGGTGGGGGAGGTGCTGCTGCGGGCGCGCGCCGGCCGGTTGCTGGTCACCGTCGATGCGGCGGACCGGCCGGTGGCCTTCGCCATGTTCGGGGAGGTCGACGGCACCCTGCACATCGAGGAGCTGGACGTCGATCCCGACCATGGCCGCCGCGGCCTGGGCGCGGCGCTGATCGCGCGGATCGACGCCATTGCCCGCGACCGTGGCCTGCCAGCGCTGACGCTGTCGACCTTCCGCGACGTGCCGTGGAACGCGCCCTACTACGCCAGGCTCGGCTTCGTCCCGATCCCGGACGGGGATCTCGGCCCCGGCCTGGCTGCGATCCGCCACATGATCGCCACCAAGGGCGTCGACGTTGCGCCGCGCCTGTTCATGCGGCGGCCGGTGGCGGATGGGATCGAGGCAAAATGACTGCTGCTCCCGACCACGCCATCCGCAAGCGCCGCGACGCCTTCAATCGCGCCCTGGCCAAGGCGGACCTCGACGCCATCGGCCCTTTCCTTGCTCAGAACGCCATCCTCATCACCGGCACGGACAGCGCAGTCATCTCCGGCCGCAAGGCCCAACTCGTGGCATGGGAGCGCGAATTCACCGCGCCCTTGCGCACGATCTACACCCGTACCCCTGAGACCATTCTCGTCTCGCCCATCGAACCCATCGCCCTGGAGCACGGTCGCTGGCAAGGCGTCACCGCCACCGGCCTGCCTCTCGCATCCGGCAGCTACACCGCCAAATGGCGCAAGTCCGGCGCGGATTGGGTGATCGAGGCCGAAATCTATCTCACACTCGCCTGACGGCCTGCGCACGAACCAGAGGCAGCGCGCTATCGTCTCGGCAGTCTCGCAAGGAAATCCGGCCATGGCGCCGGCGTTCCGACGGCGGACGTCGCTGCAGACATCCCGATTGCAGTGGAACACAATCTGCGTGCGGCCTTGGTCCGAATATAGCGTTCGAGCGCGCCCCACCTATTCCTAGGTATCGCCCGTACTACTCGCGCGTCCGATTAGCAGGGCGGGCTCGTTCCGCTATGGTTTCACGGCACAGCGGTTCTTCCCCCCAGACCCCGCTGATGTTCGCAGCCCGCCACTGTTCCAGCCCCCGCGGACAGTGGCGGGTCCTTCCTTCCCCGGCAACGACGTCGCAATTCACGGTTGCGGCGATCCGATTGCCGTTCTCGCCGAGTAGACGCCGATGGATCGTGAGACCGTGCGGAAGACCGCCTTCGCCATGCCGCTGACCAGCCCGGCCTTCCCGCCCGGGCCGTACCGCTTCGTCGACCGCCAGTACTTCATCATCCGCTACCGCACCGACCCCGAGGCGCTGCGCCGGGTGGTGCCGGAGCCGCTGGAGATCGTCGAGCCGGTGGTGAACTACGAGTTCATCCGCATGCCGGATTCGACCGGCTTCGGCGACTACACCGAAAGCGGCCAGGTCATCCCGGTGCGCTACCAGGGCCAGCTCGGCGGCTACACCCACCAGATGTTCCTGAACGACCACCCCCCGATCGCCGGCGGCCGCGAGCTGTGGGGCTTCCCCAAGAAGCTGGCGCAGCCGACCCTGGCGGTGGAGACCGACACGCTGGTCGGCACCCTGAACTACGGGTCGATCCGCATCGCCACCGGCACCATGGGCTACAAGCACCGCACCCTGGACCTCGCGGCGGAGACCAAGGGCCTGGGCGCGCCCAACTTCCTGCTCAAGATCATCCCGCATGTCGACGGCACCGCGCGGGTCTGCGAGCTGGTGAAATACTATCTCGAGGACATCACCGTGAAGGGCGCCTGGACCGGCCCCGGCGCCCTCGATCTGTACCCGCACGCGCTGGCGCCGATCGCCGAGCTGCCGGTGCTGGAGGTACTGTCGGCCAAGCACCTGGTCGCCGATTTGACCCTCGGCCTCGGCACCGTGGTGCACGACTACCTGGCCTGAGCCGCGACGGAATTCCTCTGCAACCACCGGGCATGAAGCCGATCGACCTGGGTCGAGCGGCCTTCGGGAGAGCATTGAATGCGAGGCGTCAACCGCAAGTTGGTCCACAGGGCGCCCGGGCGGGTCGAACCACCGGCATATGACGTGGTGGCGCTGGTGCTGCAGGGCGGCGGGGCGCTGGGCGCCTACCAGGCCGGGGTCTATGAGGGGCTGCACGAGGCCGGCATCCGCCCGACCTGGCTGGCCGGCATCTCGATCGGCGCACTGAACACCGCCGTCATCGCCGGGTCGCCCGAATCCCAGCGTGTCGACCGGCTGCGTGAGCTGTGGGAAACCATCTGCGCCACCCCGGTGAAATGGCCCGAGACCAGTGGGTTGGCCGAGGCGGCGCTGCCCTTCACCATGGATCTCCGCCCGGCGCACAACGCCGCCGCGGCGATGCGGGCGCTGTTCCAGGGCCAGCCCGGCTTCTTCAAACCGCGCTTCCCGCCGCCCTACCTCTCGCCCTTCGCCGGCGACGCCGCCACCAGCTTCTATGACACCGCGCCGCTGCGCGACACGCTGGAGCGGCTGATCGATTTCGACCGGCTGAACTCCGGCGAGATGCGGGTCAGCGTCGGCGCGGTCAATGTCCGCAGCGGCAACTTCACCTATTTCGACACGACTGAGCGGCGGCTGGGGCCGGAGCATTTCATGGCGTCGGGCGCCCTGCCGCCCGGCTTCCCCGCTATCGAGATCGACGGCGAGCACTATTGGGACGGCGGCGTGGTCTCCAACACCCCCCTGTCCTATGTGCTGTCGACCGAGCCGCGGCGCGACACCCTGACCTTCCAGGTCGACCTGTGGTCGGCCAAGGGCCGGCTGCCCGACGACCTGATGGAGGTGTCGAGCCGGCAGAAGGACATCCAGTATTCCAGCCGCACCCGCGCCATCACCACCTACATGATGCAGATGCAGAAGATGCGCCAGGCGCTGCAGCGGGTGATGGAGAAGCTGCCGGAGGAGGCGAAGCAGGACCCGGAGATCAAGGCCATCGCCGACCTTGCCTGCCATCGCGCCTACAACATCGTCCACCTGATCTACCAGTCGAAGATGTACGAAGGCCATTCCAAGGACTACGAGTTCGGGCTGGACGCGATGCGCGAGCATTGGCAGAGCGGCCTGGACGACATCCGCCGCACCCTGGCCGACCCGCGCCGCCTGGACCGCCCGGCACCCGAGGTCGGCGTCGTCACCCACGACGTCCATCGTGGCGCGTAGGCCCGCTCGGTCTTCATTCGTCCCCCTCTAGATAAGGAAATCACCCATGTTGAAGGGCAAGGTTGCGATCGTCACCGGATCGACCAGCGGCATCGGCCTGGGCATCGCCAAGGTGCTGTCGGGCCAGGGCGCCGACATCGTGCTGAACGGCTTCGGCGACGCCGGCGAGATCGAGGCGATCCGCGCCGGGATCGAGCGCGAGCATGGCGTGCGCGCAGTCTATGACGGCGCCGACATGTCGAAGGGCGACGCGGTGCGCGGCCTGGTCGCCGCGACGGTCAAGAAGCTCGGCCGGGTCGACATCCTGGTGAACAATGCCGGCATCCAGTTCACCGCCCCGGTCGAGGAGTTCCCGGCCGAGAAGTGGGATGCGATCATCGCCATCAACCTGTCGGCGGCGTTCCACGGCATCGCCGCGGCGATCCCTGAGATGAAGCGGCAGGGCTGGGGCCGGATCATCAACATCGCCTCGGCGCATGGCCTGGTGGCCTCGACCCACAAGGCGGCCTATGTCGCGGCCAAGCACGGGCTGGTCGGGCTGACCAAGGTGGTGGGGCTGGAGAATGCCGGCAACGGCATCACCTGCAACGCGGTCTGCCCCGGCT